>JAFLBB010000001.1 GCA_017304135.1 Acidobacteriota bacterium
CCGCGCCGGAATCAGCAAATCCGCAATCGCCCGCCGCCTTGAGATCGGCCGCACCTCGGTGCGCCGGATTCTGGCGGCCGATTCCAACCAGAAATAGGTCCGCCCTGTGGTTCACGTAGCGCTCACGCAAGACTTGGATTCGAGCCCCGAGCCTATCAGTTAGTTCCATTGCTGATGGCGCTTCGCCTTCTCACCGTCCGCCTGCTGATCGCTGACGACGTCGGAATCGGCAAGACGATTGAGGCAGGGCTCATTCTTCGGGAGTTGACTGATCGCGGCGAGATCGATCGAATCGCGGTCCTGTGCCCCCCGCATCTGGTGGAACAGTGGACATCTGAGCTGAAGTCGAAGTTCGATCTGGACGCTGTCGCGGTGACTGCGGCCACCGCGGCCCGCCTGGAACGCGGTCTCCCAGCTTCCCAAACCCTATTCGATGCCCATCCATTCACAGTCGTCAGTCTGGATTACATCAAGGCCGACAAACGGCGTGAGAGCTTCGCACGTTCGTGCCCCAAAACTATCGTTGTTGATGAGGCACATGCCTGCGTCGGTACCCATCAAGGCCGCCAACAGAGATTCGAACTCCTCAAGCGCCTATCGGAAGACCAGGAGCGTCACCTCATACTGCTGACAGCCACACCACACAGCGGCGACGAGGGCGCGTTTGACCGGCTCCTGAGCCTCCTTGATCCCAGCTTCACTACCAGTTCGATCAACGACGCCGATGATCGCATTCGAGTCGCCCGGCATTTGGTTCAACGCCGCCGAATCGATCTCATGGGGCATGATTGGGGGGAAGACGGCACCTTCCCACGGCACGAAACCAAGGAACATCCCTATCCGCTGGATTCCGCTCATCAGGCCTTCCATGAAGCGGTGCTGGACTATTGCCTTTCGGTAGTTACGACGTCCGGAGAGGACCAGTACCGCCGCCGCCTCGCCTTCTGGGGAACGCTCGCGCTGATGCGTTGTGTTGGGTCGTCGCCAGCCGCCGCGGCAAGCGCACTGCGGAACCGACTGGCCAACGATATCGACAGGCTGGGCGAGCAGGTCTTCGACGATGACGAAGTTGAGTCGATTGACGTCGAACCGGCGTCCGGCATGGAGGCGGCCACCGGCGTCGGGAATGTGAGCCCGCTGGAGAAGCTCATCGCGCTGGCTGACAAGCTAACAAAGGGCAAAGATCCCAAGCTGTCGGCCGTAGTTGACGTACTCAAGCCATTGGTGGCCAACGGCGCTAACCCCGTCGTCTTCTGCCGCTTCATCGCCACTGCCGATCACGTGGCCGAAGGTCTGCGAAAGGCCTTCCCGGACCTTCGTGTGGAAGCGGTGACCGGAGCATTACCTTCAGAGGAGCGTCGGGCTCGCGTCGATGAGATGGGCTCTGCACCGCAACGGCTTCTGGTTGCGACTGATTGCCTTTCGGAAGGCATCAACCTCCAGGCTCTCTTCGACACCGTCATTCATTACGACCTGTCCTGGAATCCTACGCGCCACCAACAGCGCGAAGGCCGCGTGGACCGGTTCGGGCAAACGAAGCCGCTCGTAAGGTCGGTGCTCTTGTACTCTCCCGATAGCGCCATCGACGGAGCGGTGCTGGACGTGATCCTCCGCAAAGCTGCTGCTATCCGCAAAGCCACCGGCGTCACCGTACCTCTACCCGACGAACGAGGAGCCGTCACCGGCGCCCTTATGAACGCAGTACTCCTGCGCAAAGGCAAGACGCAGCAACTGACGCTCGACTTCGGCTTCGCCAAAGACGCGCAAGATATGGAAATTCGCTGGCGCGACGCCCAAGAGGGTGAAAAGAAATCACGTGCTCGCTTCGCGCAGAATGCCATCAAGCCGGAAGAAGTAGCTCCCGAATGGCGTCGCTGGCGTGAACTCTTGGGCGGACCCGCCGAGGTTCGTCGTTTCGTAGAGCGAGCCCTCAGTCGGCTTGACGTTCCCTTGGACGATAGCGGCTCTGTGCCGCAAGCGCATCTTCACGCTCTGCCCCTGGGACTCCGGGAACGCCTCGCCGCTCGCGGCCTAGAAGGGACGGTTCGCTTGGCGTTTGAGGAGCCGCCGCCGCCAAACGCGGAGGTGGTCGTGCGCAGTCATCCGCTACCCGCAACTCTCGCTGAAGCTCTACTCGAAGCCGCTCTCGAGCCAACTTCAAGCCCAGTCCCACCCGTCGGTCGCGCGGGCGCTTGGCCAACGCCGGCAGTCAAAGCGATAACCGTGCTCGCCCTGCTGCGCCTTCGCTTCAAACTGATCATCCGAGGCCGCAAGGAAAAGATGCTCCTGGTAGAAGAGTCCGCCGCCATTGCCTTTGAGGGAACCGAGGACACGCCATGCGCCACCGGCTCGGCCGCCTGGAGCTTGCTGGAAGCAAGTTCGAGTGGGAACCTGGCTGACGTCGCTAGAGAACGTATGGTCGAAAAGGCTCGCAGCCGAATCACTGCGTTGCTCGATGGGCCAATTGCTGCCTACGCGAAAGAACGAGCAGCTACCTTGGCTGAGGACCACGGGCGCGTTCGCGCCGCTGGCGTAAACGTCCCACGAGTCACCGTCGAATCGGTCCTGCCCGCCGACATCATGGGCGTCTTCGCGATGATTCCGGGGAGTGTGTGATTTTGGCTGAAACCACAAAGAAGACCACGAGAAGGACCGCCAAGACCTCCGCCAAGTTCGCCGGTGGCAAGAATGCGAAGTCACGCCGTTCCGCATCCGTCGTTTTCGACACGATCACTCTCGAAGGCGGACTCCTCTCCTCCGCCATGCTCGCCCGCATCGCGGCTCGCGGTGCAGGACATCAATCTGAGGCTGACTACGGCGTCCCCAAAGGACTCACCCTCCGCGATGAGATCGCCCGGTACTTTCGCATCGGCGCGGCACTGTTCAGGGACTTCACCGCCAGTTTGACCCCCTCGGCCGCAGCAACCGTTTCCTTCACGGAAGGGCTGCTCACTCATGTCTTTGGCTTCACCGAAGCAAAGTTGAACCCGCACGCGGCATCCGGCGTCGCAATCGAGGCGAAGCAAGGCCGAGTGCCGGTTGTTGTCGTTCCGCCATCCGACGATCTAGACCGCGCCAGTGCAGTCCTCACGGGAGAAGGCCGCCGCCGTTCCGCCGCATCCACTCTGCAAGACTGGCTCAACCAAACCGACCAAGCGCTTTGGGGCTTCTGCGCCAATGGCGACCGGCTCCGCCTCATGCGCGACAACGCGAGCCTCACACGGCCCGCCTTCGTCGAAGTGAATCTCCGGCAGATCTTCGAATCTGAAAACTTCGCCGATTTCGCCGCCGCCTGGCAGATCTTCCACGCCTCACGTTTCGGCTCACCCGGCACGCCAGCGACGGAATGCATCCTGGAACACTGGCGCGCCGATGGCGCGAAGGAAGGCGTTACCGCTCGCGACCGTCTCCGAGATGGCGTCGAGGCCGCCTTGCTCGCACTGGGCAACGGATTCCTCGCCCACCCGGAAAACACGGCACTCCGCACCCGCATCACCAACGGCGAACTCCCCCTCACGGACTTCTTCGGTCAACTCCTGCGCCTCGTCTACCGGCTCATCTTCCTGCTTGTCGCCGAAGATCGCGACTTACTCCATCCGCCTGATAGTTCCCAGAGTGCCGCCAAGCTTTACGCCGAAGGTTACTCTGTTAGCACCCTCCGTGAACGCGCCGTCCGCCGCACCGCCTGGGACCAGCATTTTGACCGCTGGGAAGGTCTCCTCATCACCTTCGCAGGACTCGCCAACGGCCAACCGAAACTCGCCCTTCCCGCCCTCGGCGGACTGTTCGAAGACACCGTCATCCCCGACCTCGAACGAGCACGCCTTGCCAACCGCGCCCTCATGGAGACGGTTTATCGCCTGGCCTGGCTCAAGGACGACGCCAGCCTCGTCCCCGTCAACTGGCGCGACATGGAGACCGAAGAACTCGGCTCGGTCTACGAAAGCCTCCTTGAACTCACGCCCATTCTCATCGACCATGGCCGCGCCTTCGCCTTTGCGGAAGGCCGTGAGACAAAGGGAAACCAGCGCAAGACCACCGGCAGCTACTACACACCCGACAGCCTGGTGCAAACCCTGCTCGATAGCGCCCTCGATCCCGTGCTTGATCGCGTCGAGTCGGAATCTCAAGACAAGGTGCAGGGACTCCTCGGCCTCACCGTCATCGACCCGGCCTGCGGGTCCGGACACTTTCTGCTCGCCGCTGCGCGCCGCATAGCCGTCCGAGTCGCCCGCGCGCGCACCGGCGGTGTCGCCTCACCTCAGGACTATCGCCACGCCCTCCGCGATGTGGTGCGTTCCTGTGTCCACGGCGTGGATCGCAACCCAATGGCCGTTGAGCTGACGAAGGTTGCTCTGTGGATTGAAACCGTGGAACCCGGCAAACCCCTCGGATTCCTGGACGCCAGCATTCTTTGCGGCGACTCATTGCTCGGGGTGTTCGATCTTAAGGTTCTCCGCGAAGGTATCCCGGACGCCGCATACAAGCCGCTCGCTGGCGACAACAAGGAAGCCGCCAAGTTTTTCGAGAATCGCAACCAGAAGGAGCGTGGCGGACAGGGCACCTTCGACTTCACCGGAAATCGGCAGCAGTTGGTCCCCGCTCCACCAATCGCGGCGGAACTTAGAAAAGTGCGCGCGTTGCCGGAGGATAGTCCCGCTGACGTTTCGGAGAAGCGTCGGCGCTATCGGGACGTCAACAAGAGCTCCGACCTGATGCATTGGCAGAATGCCGCCGATCTTTACATCGCTGCGTTCTTAATGCCCAAAACGGACTCCCGCCGCGTTCCCGGTGCGGAACTGGTCCCGACCAGCGAGTCCATATGGCAGAAGCTCCGCGGCGGACAAGTCTTCGGCCCGCTTTTGGGAGAGGCGGTAGAGGTGGCCGACAAGGCGCGCGCTTTCCATTGGCCACTGCGATTTCCGGACGTGCTAGCGAGTGGCGGCTTCGACGTAGTGATCGGCAACCCACCCTGGGAGCGCATCAAGCTTCAGGAGGAGGAGTTCTTCGCATGTCGCGAACCAGACATCGCGCTCGCTCCAACAGCCGATGCTCGGAGAAAGATGATTGCCCGCCTCAGAGAGGCAGCGTCAGGTACCCGTGAGCGTCGGCTCTTTGAAGAGTTCGAGCAGTCAAAGCGGACTGCGGAGGCCTCCTCCATCTTCGCGCGAGAGTCAGGACGATTCCCACTCACGGGTCGCGGCGATATTAACACCTATGCCCTGTTCGCGGAGCATGCTTGCATGCTGTCTCATCCAATGGGTAGATCTGGAGTCATCGTTCCAAGTGGTTTGGTTACGGACTCTTCGACAAGCAAGTTCTTTGGTGAACTGGTCAATACACGACGACTAGTGAGTGCGCTGGGGTTTGACAATCAGAAACGGCTGTTCCCCGCTGTGCACCCTGACACGCCTTTCACGCTGCTCACTTCTGGACGCACGGACGACGATGCTGTTTTTACTGCATACATCTTGGCCATAGGCGAGCTATCGGACACGCGGCGCCGGTACGCTTTGTCACCCCAGAGCATTCGGGTAATCAATCCGAACACTAAGACGGCTCCCGTGTTTCGGAGCCGCGCCGACGCAGAGCTAACAGCACGAATCTATTCGCGAATACCAATTCTGTTGGACGCGTCTGATCGCGACCATGGGAATCCATGGTCATTCGACTATATGACCAAGATGTTTGACATGGCAGACAATAGCGGGGAATTCAGGACTAGTGCAGAATGCGTTTCCGCTGGGTTTGCTCGCTCTGGCAACACCTGGACCGACACAGAGGGGCGGCTGTGGGTTCCTGTCTACGAAGCCAAAATGATCCATTGCTTCGATCATCGGTGGGCAACATTTGATGGCGTTGCCTTCCGCGACACAGTCGCCACGGAGAGGGTCGAAGATTCAGAAGCAACGCCCCGATACTGGCTTCCCCTAGAGAGGGTCAAAGATAGACTGGCGACGAAGAAGTGGGCACGCAACTGGTTGATGGGCTGGAGGGACATCACCAACGCAACAAACGAGCGAACAGTAATCTCAGCCGCATACCCTGCATATGCAGTCGGGCACACGATCCGGAATATCTTCGTTGGAGTGGAACCGGTACTTGCAGCAGCCTTCCTGGCCGGGCTGTCAACCCTCGTTTTTGATTATCTAGCCCGTCAAAAGCTAGGAGGGACGCACCTCACAGTCGAAATCTTGCAACAGCTGCCCGTCATTCCCCCACGAGCATACCAACCCTCTGACTTGAACAGAATCAACGCGATCGTTTGTGAGCTTTGTTACACGAGTCGATCGATGAAGGGCCTCGCAGGTGATCTCGGATTTGACGGTTCGCCGTTCCAGTGGAATGAAGAACGCCGCGCCCGCCTTCGCGCGGAACTCGATGCCTGGTACGCCCGCGCATACGGCCTCACTCGCGACGAACTGCGCTATATTCTCGACCCTGCGGACGTAATGGGCGAAGACTACCCATCGGAGACCTTCCGCGTGCTGAAGAACAACGAGATGAAGAAGTTTGGCGAGTACCGCACCCGCCGGCTTGTCCTTGAAGCTTGGGATCGAATGGCCGTGAGCGAAGTGGCGTCAGTTGCGACAGCCAGCCCGCTCCATACGTCCAGGCCGTTGGTTGATCCGTCGAATTGTGCGGATGGTGCCTGGGCGGCTAGTAGCGCCAGCGCTGAGGCAGCGCTGGCCCAACTCGCCGCTCTGATCAAAGCACTTCCAGGACCAACCCCCATTGCGCGTATTCGCCTCGCCGCGCTTTTCGCTCTTGAACCTCGCTATCTAACCCGGCGACTCTCCGGCACGGAGCGCGATACTTGGCTGCGCCTTGTTGGCACTGCCGCGCATCTTCCACAGGGAACGAACATTGTTTTGTTCGCACCCAGGATCAACGCGAACTGGCAGAGCGCGGTCACTCAGCTTCGGGGCATGGGCGCAATCTTCGAGGATGCGTCAGCCCGGACGTGGGCTCCGGGTTCGCGGGTTCACGAGTTCGTTACAGAGACTTGGCCCGACGGACGAGCCGCTTTCGTCTTGCGAGCGCTGGAATCGCTCAGCCTTGATGACGCGACCTCTGGCCTCCCTGCCGAAGACCGCGCTTGGGTGGAAGCATATGCCGCCTAAACTCTTTAACGATCCCCCCTGGATCGTTACGCCAGAGGCAGGGAGGACGGCCCCGAGGCTCTGGGTACGCCGGGTTGTGATCTCCCGAGAGCCAAACGTGATCGTTCGTGATATTGAACTGAAATCCGGCCTGAACATAATTTGGTCCCCCGACGGAGGGGAGGGCGAGCCGATCGGGCATGGAGGTGGGAAGACGACCTTTTGCAGATTGTTGCGGTACTGTCTGGGCGAGGACAGTTTCGCACCCGAAGGTCAACGTCGAGCGATCAGATCCCAATTCCCCGAGGGCTCTGTTGCTGCGGAGGTCTTGGTGAATGGCATTCCATGGGCGGTGTCACGGTCATTGGGTGACCGGCGCCGCGACGTAGTGATCCAAAACGGCGCGCTGGTAGACACATGGCGAGATGGAACTGCGGCCACCGAGATTGAGCCCCTTCGCCGAGCCATCACGGATGCCATCATTGGAGAAGCGGCCTCGTTAATGCCGGGCGTCCGTCAAGATGACGCGTGGGAGGCGGCGCTCGCCTGGGCATCTCGTGACCAGGAGTGCCGATTCGCCGACCATCTGCGATGGCGCGATCCCGAAAGTGATTCTCATTCTCCAGTTCGAGGCCTATCCGGAAACGATCTGCTCATGATTGTTCGTGCTCTAATCGGCGCGCTCTCCAAGGACGAGATCGCGGCCCAGCAACGTGCGGCCGATCTATCGAGAGCGATTACTGCTCATCGCACCAGATTGGAACGGCTGGACTGGCAGATCGAGCGTCTCCATGACGACTTGTCCGCCACGCTGAAACTTTGTGATCTAAGTCCAGGGACACCCATCGCGTCACACACGTTCAACGAGGCCGCCCAAAATGCCTTTGGCAAGGTTCTTAAGCTGCCCGCCGACGGCGCCACCACGAAGATGCAGGTTGCCCGCGCAGAGCGTGACAAAGCCCAGCGCGAGTTTCAGCTTCTGAAGACCGAGCTTGACGGCATCGTGATTCGAATAGAGGAACGCGAAAAGCTCCTCACATACAAGCGCTCAGAACTTCCCGAGGCAAGTGCGAGACTAAACAAGGAAAAGAACCCGATCTGTCCAATCTGCGAGGTCCCCATTGACATCGCCCTGGCTCAGAGCTGCGGGATTTCCACAGCTACTTGCGATCTTCACGCCCTTCAGTCCCGTACCGCAAACTTGCGGGGCGAGATCGACAAAGAAGGTCAGGAGATAGCTGAGCTGAAGTCCAAGAAGGCGATCCTCCAAGAACAAATGGAAAAGGCACGCCGGTTGTTGGAGCCAGCTTCCGAAGCCGTCGCGGCGCTCGAGGCGGCGATGGACGAGCGTTCGAATGCAGTCCACGAGGCTCAACGCACCGTGCATGATGCGGAAAGATATGATCGGCTTTTGCAGGAACGGTCCGAGTACTACGCGGATGCGGAACAGGTATCCAAAGGCCTGGATAGCGTTCGCGACTCCCTCTCTGCGCACCGAGCTTCCGTGGCCGAGTCGATTCATCGTCTCTCCTACTGGTTCGATACAACGATGCGGGAGCTTGTGCCGGGTGAGATCAAGGGGACCGTGAAGCTGGATGGCAACGGCTTGGCACTCAGGGTGGACTTGGGGGGAGAAAGATCTACGGCGGCAATCAATTCGCTGAAGGTGGTGGCGTTTGATCTGGCGGTGCTTGTCATGTCCATCGAAGGGCGGACGAATTTCCCGAGCTTCTTCGTTCACGACAGCCCTCGTGAGGCAGATCTAGGAATCTCGATCTATAGCCGCCTTTTTGAATTCGTCAGGAAGCTGGAAGGCTTCGGGCCCGCGCCGTTGTTCCAATACATCGTCACCACGACGACAGAGCCACCTGAAAGTTTCCGCAGCTCCGACTGGATCCGCTTGAAGCTTCGCGGCGGGCCTGCTTCCGAACGACTTCTGAGAGTCGATTTGTGATGTAGCCGACAAGGATCAAATCTCGATGATCAGTCTACAGGCTCCGCTATCCTTCGTCATCCGCACCGAGCTTCAGAAAGCCGCATTCGACAACGGCTTCCGCATCGACTTGGGCGCGAACTCCGGCTGGCTTCACTACCGCTCCACTACCGCTCAGGGCGACATTTGGTTGAGTGCCGCCTCGAAGGAGGGTCCTTGGTTTGTTGCCGTCGGCCTCGCATCCGTCGTCACCGAACTGGGGCTGAGTCCTGAGACCGTGGCGTCGCCTCCAGGGGAGGCAACCGTCTTCTCATTCCGCACCCTCAACGAGCTTCACGACGTTCTCGACCGCACCTACCGGCTCGCGCTTAGCCTTCCCGACGCCCCGCTCAAGGAGTTTCTGGCCAAGACCGAGTCCGCACTGCGCACTACAGAAGCCGAACGCTTGGTGGTCCAGCGCGTGGGCCAGGACATCTTCCGCCAGGCGCTGATGAAGTATTGGAACGGCCGCTGCCCGCTGACCGGAATCACCGACCCGGCCCTCCTCCGCGCCTCCCACATCGTGCCATGGTCCGAATGCGAATCCGACGCCCAGCGCCTCGACGTCCACAACGGCCTCCTCCTCTCCGCCCTCTGGGACGCCGCCTTCGACGCCGGCCTCGTCAGCTTCGACGATGACGGCCGCGTCCTGCGCTCCCCAGCACTTTCCCCGGCCGCCGCCGCGCGGTTGGAGATCGAGTCCACCAACCCCCTGAGGCTAACGGACGGCCACCGGGCAAACTTGGTCCAGCATCGCGCCCGGCTCGTCCCTGACCCGGGTTTGCAGACCCCAATGAACACCCCATGTCCATAAGCCATATTTCGGAAACCGTAAAGATCCGACTCTGGGGGAAGGCGGGCGGAAGATGCCAATACGAAGGCTGCAATCAGCCTCTTTGGCTCGACACCCTCACTCAGGCGGAGTTCAATTCCGCTTACATCGCGCACATCATTGCCGACAGGCCGACTGGCCCCCGTGGTGATGCGGTCCTTTCCGAGAGACTCAAGGCCGATATCACGAACCTGATGCTTCTCTGCGACAAACACCATCGTCTAGTGGACGTCGCCGATGTGGACGGTCACCCCGTCGATCGCCTGAGGGGAATGAAGGAGCGACCTGAGGCGAGGATGGAACTGCTGGGATCGCTTGGTCCCGAGAAGCAGAGCCATGTCGTACTCTACGGAGCGAACATCGGCGCCCATGACGCTCACCTCTCACTGAACAAGGCTGCACACGCGATGCTCCCGGACTGGTATCCAGCCGAAGCGCGAGCGATCGAGTTGGGTTGGACCAACAGCGCGCTGGAGGACCGCGATGCAGCATACTGGCAGGGTCAGGCTCTGCAGTTGCGACGCCTGTTTGAGCAGGCTGTCAAGCCGCGCCTCCGGAAAGGAGAGATTCAGCATCTCTCGGTCTTTGGTTTGGCGCCGCAGCCGATGTTGATGCTCTTGGGCCACCTGCTCTGCGATATCACCACGGCGGAAGTTTACCAACTGCATCGCGAGCCACCGGATTGGCGCTGGCAGACGGATCCTCCCGGCTTCGACTTCTCGGTCGCGGCGCCCAGCTTTACAGCCGGTCCTCCCGCGCTCGTGTTTTCTCTAAGCGCTACCGTATTGGACGAGCGAATTCAGAAGGTCCTGCCCGGCGCGAGCATCTGGAAGCTTTCGTCACCCCAACCTCATAATGATTTCTTGGCGGGCTGCGGTCAGGCGAAACTGTTTCGCCAGTACGTCCGTACTCTACTGGATCGCATCAAAGCGGCGCACGGGGAGTCTGCAACTTTGCATGTCTTTCCCGCAATGCCAGTAGCGCTGGCTGTTGAGTTTGGGCGGGTGATTATGCCCAAGGCCGACATGAAGGTCCAGGTATACGACCAGAACCAGGCCCTCGGCGGCTTCGTTCCGGCACTGACGCTTCCATAGGCGGTGAGTCCTTATGCCGCCGGTTCAATTTCCATCGCGTCGCCGTGAGTGATCCCGCCGCCGTACCATTCGCCTGTCGCACGCCACATTTCGTAGAACGCCAGCCAGAGGGACAACCATGGCACAATTTTGTCGGCCAGCTTCATGTCCGATCTCCATGACTGGCGGTTCGGGTAGAAGAGACAAGGCTGATCGGGGCCATAGGTATGCGGGATCTTTCCCCCGGGTTCGAGCGGTTTCAATTGGTCCCCTGGTACAAACGCCTTCGGCCAGCGGCCAACACGATATTCAATCAGGGCCTTGTAGGTGGCGTAAACTGGGCCGGGCTGCAATTCCCCACGGCACACCAGAAGTCCACCATGGACCTCACAGCGGAAAGCCGGGTACCGGCTACGCATCCACGCAGCCTGTTCACGAATGCCGATTGTTCTGATCCTGCTCATCAACGTCCGAAAAACTGGTTCCTAGGAACCGGCACCATCTTTGGCGCCGTGATGTTTGTCGACAGGAGCCCTGCCGCAGTGATGCCAAGCGCACCCTTATCTCGGCTCTCGTTCAGTCCGGCGGCCTCCAGTCGAAGCGCCTCTCGGACGCGCTCAGCGCCGAACAGTTCGCCAAGTGGTCCGCTGGGAGCCTCCAGACCTTTGCGTTCCTCGACTAGGGTCGGACGAAGTGCTCGTTTCAACGTGTGGCGGAAGTTGCGGAGATAGGCTCGGAACTCGTCGTACTTCGCCTGATCCCAAGTGTCCGCGAAGTTCTCCCCGCGATGAACTGGATTCTCGATTCGAGGGACAGTCGGATGCCGTTCAAGCGCTGCATTGATGCCGTCGAGTACGGCTTCCAGCGCCAGACTCAGCGAGCGCTGACCTCCGTAGAATTCTCCAGCGAGCGTGGTAAGGATGACTGAACGTGCGATGTCCCGGCCGCCGGCGAAGAATATATCCCGGTGCCGTTTCATCAACTGGACGATCCGCTGCAGTGGATATTTGTATTCCGAGGGAACGGCCGAGGGGAGTGGTTCCACGGTCGCCTTCAACACCCGTTCGGCAAAAACGTCGCGGATGACGCACCTTTCGAAGAACCAGGCTGCAAAGCCTTTGGGATTGCTGTCTTTCCAGCACTCCCGTTTCCGGTCGGGCACATGGATGGCGCCATTCCCCAGCTGATCATTTGGACATGCTGGGAGGATGTCCAGGTGGAAAGCGCCAGCATAGTTCAACCGCAGGCATCGCTTCAGCGGCTCGAGGATTTCTTTGTAGACCTCGTTTGCAGCAAGCCGGTCTTGAACCCATTGGTAAACGACCATCGGCGGCTTGTGATCGCACCGATGGAGTTGGCAGACCAGATCGAGGTCATACTCGTGCCGACTGTTGTACGGTCGAACCGTGGTCCCCAGAAGCATTGACCCCTGTGGGTAGATCACGGGCGCAATAGGGGCTAGCGCGCTTCCGGAAGCCGCAAGCCAAGTCCCGACAGCCTTGTATTTTTCTTCGGCGTTCCGATACTGAGTTGGAGTGAGCTCAGACAGAACGCAAACGCGCTCCAAATGACGATCGAGCCATTCGACTCGGCTTGATGGCAGCGTTGGACGCTCAGGTTCTACCAGTAGCACTGCTAGTGTCTATCTCCTACTCACATCATAACACATATTCCAATTTTTGCCATGATCTGTTATGATCTTCGTAGGGGAGAGTATGCCGAACCGACCAGTTCACATAGCCACGTCCAGCCCTGCCGGCGCCGTCTTCGCGCACCATAAGGCTCCACTAAACAACGAGATCCATCGGTTTCAGGAGACTCTCGGTGGCGCTGTCGGAGGCCTCCTAGGGGGTGTTCTCCCTGATGTCCTGGATCCGCCCATTCACCCTGGGCATCGAGCGCTGGCCCACGCGTTGATCCCAGTTGGCGCGAGCGCCGCTGCCTGGATTCGAGGCTTGGACGGGTGGCAGGGGTATCTGCGCCGCAAAGCAGACGACTACTCGCGACTCCGGCTTCATACTGCCGATCCGCTGCTGGCAGCCTGGTACGGGGCCGTTGCGATCGCGCTTCGCATGCTGAGCGGATTGCTCGCGGGACTGGTTGCAGGGTACCTGACGCACATTGCTTTGGACTTCACCACGCCTCGTTGTCTGCCGTTGGTAAGCTGAGAGGTCACGACATGCCGATCGATCAAGTAGAGCTAGGCAAGCGGTTGAAACAGGCTCGTGAGGCTTGTGCGCTCACGCAGGAAGAGTCCGCCACTGAGATGGGCATGGCGCGGGCCACCATCGCGCAGATCGAGCTCGGGGGCCGATCCGTCTCCGGAATAGAGCTTTCCAGGTTCGCGCACCTGTATGCCCGCGATATACGCGAGTTCTTGGCTCCGAGCTTTAGCATCTCGGGCCTCGCGGCCGTGCTCTTCCGATCGGAGGAGGATACCGGTGACGGTGTAAAGGCCGCGCTTCGTGATTGCATTGCCCTTGGGCATCAACTTCGGGATCTCGAAGAACTCCTGGGAATCACGAGGAGCACGGGAAACGTCGCTGCCTACCCCTCCGTAACGTTGGGCTCAAAATGGGATGCCATTCAAAGCGGAACGCAGGCTGCGATTGAAGAGCGCCGCAGGCTTGGATTGGGATCGGCACCGTTGTCCGACCTGCCCGCTCTGCTCGAAGCTCAGGGAATCAGAACGGGTTTGATTTCCATGCCCGCCGGCGTATCGGGGCTGATGATCTCGGATCAATCCGTTGGCCTGTTCGTAGTGGTCAACCGCGATCACCCGCCCGTGCGCCAGAGGTTTTCCTGGTGCCACGAGTACGCTCATTTGCTGCTCGATAGAGCGCAGATCGGACACGTGAGCCGGGAGTCCGAAAGGGCCGATCTTCTTGAGGTAAGGGCGAATGTGTTCGCCGCCACCTTCCTTATGCCGGAAGATGGCGTGCGACAGTTTGTGGCCGGCTTGGGGAAAGGTAGCGCGAGCCGGTTGCACGCCGAGGTGTTTGACGAGACCGGCGTGGTGCCAGTTGATAGCCGCACTGCTGGCGGCAGCCAGGATCTTCAAATCTACGACGTCGTCAAGCTCGCCCACCATTTCGGTGTGAGCGTGCTGTCGGCATTGTACAGGTTGCTGAACTTGAAGCTTGTTACGGAGAAGCAGTTTCAAGAGATGAAGCAACTGGATGCCGACGGCGTGAGCCGAGCAGTCGGAGAACTGTTGGGCTTGACCGAGGTCTCCGCCGACGAGAACTTGACGGCGTTCTACCGACGCTATCTTGTTTTGGCTCTGGAAGCTTACCGGCGAGAGAAAATCAGCCATCGAAAGTTGGTCGAGATCGGCAGCACACTTGGCGTTCAAGCCGGGGAGATCCAGCTGATTCTGGCGAAACTCGGCCTGGACGACGAGCCAGCAGGTGTCTTGCTGCCGAGCAGATGACCGTGGAACAGGCCGAGACCATCCGCGTCGTCATCACCGATGCCTCCGTCCTCATCAACCTGACCCATACAGGGCATATCCCACTGCTTGGCTGCACGCCGGGCTACCGATTCCTCGTCTCGGAAGAGGTCGTTGAAGAAATAACTGATCCGTGGCAGAGAGATCTGGTGGACCGAGCAATCTCGGATGGAACGGTCGAACGAACCAAGGTCGAGGCGCCCGCAGAACTCGCCGTCTATGCGGAACTGACACTGATATTGGGGTCCGGCGAATCCGCCTGCCTGGCTCTGGCGTCCTGTCGAGGTTGGTACCTTGCGTGCGATGAGCGGCGCGTGTTCTTGAGAGAGGTCCGAGCCCGAATCGGCGAGCACCGGTTGCTCAACACGCCCGGTCTTTACGTGCACTGGATTCGGTCTGGGCTTCTGACCGTAGCCGAGGCAGATGAGGCGAAGCTGAAACTGGAGAGCCAGCGATTCAAGATGACATTTGGCTCTTTTGGGGAGTTGGTGTGAGTCTGGTTCGCAGCCCGAAAGTTGCCATGAAAGCCTCGCCCGCTACGCGGCGAGGTGCCCGTTCGCTTGGTGAGCTACAGATCAGCCCGGGTACTTGCGCGGGTCCTGACCGTAGGTGCGTTCGCTCGCGATCCTGCCGTCTTCGTTGTGTATCTTGACCTGGGCAAGGCCGCCAGAATTCTTGGCGAGCTCAACCGCGCGGTCAATTGCCGCAGCCTTCGTTGGGGCGGTGGCGCTGGCGCGTCCAGCCCCTTCTTTCTTGATACTCCAATCGTCACCGCCCGAAACGACATGATACACGGTTCGTTTTCCCATTGATCTGATCTCCTTCTGAGATTGATGGTTACGGTTGACCAGCGCCGTTTGAGGTGTGTCCCCGCGGGCCGCCGGAGAGCTTAAGAACTATCCCCGCACCCTCACGTGCTTCCTGCCGGTGCGCGCCACGCATACGCCGTCTTGGATGACGAAGCCTTCGACCCAGTGTGTTCCCGCGTATCCGGCAGTCTCCCACCGGTAGTGAGGTCCGTCGCTTTCATAGAAGTCGCCCCTCAGTTGCCCTGCGCGGAAGGCCTCTTCGCCAGTGTTGACAACCTGCCACTTCACGCTAAACGAACTTCGAACGTTGGTGGAGATTTGGAACCGCAGGGCGGTCTTCTTGGCGATGCCGTAGTCGCCCAATCCCCCCATCTTCTTCTTTCGGTTAGCGGTATACGTGTAGGCAACGAGCTTAGCGGTATGAGTTAGGCGCTCAGGCCAACAGGGAGCCTGAACATGCCCAGTGGAGGCGAGCGGCGGAACTTCGAGCGCCTTGGCCGCCACGGGCAGCGAGACGAGCTTTGACCCGTCGAAGTGAAGTCGATCGACAGCGCGCTGGACTTCGGCCGCGCCGAGGCTCTTCTTGAGCTGCACGGCCGACTCGTTCAGCGTCTTTTGCTCGACCGCGAGTCCGAAGTCGCGACGTGCGTTTTGCAGCCACCGAAAGAAGGCTTCACGTCTTTCCGGCTTCTCGTTCCATTTGTCAGCGAAGTTCTCATCGGGTTCGACCGGGTTTTGGATCACCCAGAGACCGTTCTCACAGCGGATGTACCCGTCCAAGTTGCTCAAGATCGCCTGCAGAGCGCCCTGCACATCCAACTCGTTCCTATATGCGTGCGCTGCCAGAGTGGTGATGATGATGGACGTCGGCATATTTTTATCGCCAACCTCGAACGAAAGATCGCGATGCCGCTTCAGCACTTGCACGACGCGCTGGAGTGCCGTCCGGACGCTCCACTCGGGGACATCCTCAACAGAAGCAGAAAGCGCTTCCGCTAGCTTCTGCCGCTTCAGCTCGAAAGCGACCTGCATGCGCCCATGGAACCAGGTGGCGTAATCTCTTGGATTGCTCTTCTGCCAGTGTCGAAGATCCGTGTCCGTTAACAGCAATCCATTCGGCAACCGGGGTGGGTTTGGGAGACAGGGCAGTACATCCATGTGGAATCGGGTCTCATAGCTGAGGCACAAGCAGCGCCTCGATTCTCCGATACGTTTGCACAAGTCCTCCCGGCTCTTGAGGCGGTCACCGACGAGATTCTTTAGATCCTCTTGCGTGGTCTGTTCTTTGCTCTTCACTATCCGGCACACGAGGTCAATGTCGAACTCGCCGTTTCTGCGTATGGGCCGCACAACCGTCCCTAGACGGAACGAGCCCTGAGGGTAAATCTCGGGGCTGTACTTTTCGAGCGGAGACTCCGAAGCACCGAGCCAGTCGCCAACGTCCTCGTAGTTGAGCACAGCTTCCTCGTAGAGGGCCGGCGGGATGTCCAGTTCTTCGGCGACCCCTTCGAGTAGGGCGGAGATGTGGGGATTCGTGAATAAGTTCATTGTGTGGGCTCCAGAGTCATGAACGGTTGGAACGGTATGGCAGTGTGCTTGGCGAATCGCTCTGCGAATGTCGGCGCGAAAGCCCGGCCATGGTGTGCCGCCTTCGCGATGAGGTCCTCAGTTCGATCAATGCCGTCCAGGCAAAACTCGGACGCGGGCACGATCGGGTCAATTCGAAAGTAGTTGCTGTCCCCGACGAGGAATCTTGCTTGGTTGCAGGCCGCAATGGTCTGTCCCCGCATAACGACCTCGATCGCCTGTTTCGACCATCCGAGCATGCCGCCCGTATCGAACCTTCGGTGACGGGAATTGAGGGGCTCGGTAGTCCCGATGCTGAGGACGTGTGTTTCCGCGAGCGGAACACGGAGAGTGCCGAACGACTCGGCAAGGGCAACCATTGTCGGGTTGTTGGCCCAGACGCCTCCATCGATGAGGCGCTGGCCATCCAGACCGCGGAAACTCGGGAAGTAGGTCGGAGCGGCCGAGGTTGCTCGGGCTGCCTTCCAGGCAGGTACTTTTAGATCGCGTCTGAGCCGTTCATGGTGCGGGGTGCGGAAGATGTACACGTCGTCCTCGCCGAGGTTGTACGAGGGAATCACAAGGCGTTTCGTGCTCTCCCCAAACCGGCGCTCGCCGAAGCAGGCTCGTAGGGCGGACTCAAGAGGCTCAGCCTCATACTTGTGCCGTAGCCAATGGAGGGTGCACCGAAGCCAGCCGCTCGCGCCAGGGAAGACCGCCGGACCATGCTCCACGTAGAAATGGACAATCTCTCGTGGCAATAGCCCGAGACCAAGCGCGATAGCGATGATCCCGCCGGTTGAGGTCCCGGCAATAAGATCAAAGTGATCGGTGATTCTCGTCTTCAAGTCGTCCTCAAGGGCCGCGAGTATAGCCGCCGAAAAGATCCCTTTGATGCCGCCACCGTCGAGCGCCAGGATCTGGAATCGATTCCCCGTTGAATCTGCGATGGGTTTGTTCACGTTGTCATCTGGCTTCGTTAGCATACAGTGCGTACACCTTGGGCAAAAAAAAGCTTACAGCATCATCTGGCCGGAACGCTCCACCTTGTAGATCTTTTCAAGCCTGAGTCTCGCGACGACTGGATTGACGTCGAACACCTCAGCGAGGGCCCTCGCTGAGATTTCTAGACTTTCCTCGGGGAGCAATACTACCCCCAGATTCCCGGCAGCTTCGAGATATGGAATAGCGGCCTTTCGCACGAGCGGCGCCGGCATGAGGAGCTGACCCATGGCCATGTTCGCCTGGAACTCCCACCATTCGCCGTTGTACGGCCGGGTAGCCCCAGAGTCAGATCCGAGATCTCTGCAAAGGACCTTCGGAGCGTTCGGGTCAGAAATGTCGGCGAACAGCGGCAGCGTCCCTGACACCAAAAACAGATGGGCGTGGAGCAGGCAATGACCTGCTTCGTGGGCGATTGTGCTTCGAAGCCGCCGTTGACCCGCAACTTTCTCATCTTCGTCGAGAGACTTCGCGACATAGACTGCTCGAACGCCCTTCGGCCCAAACTCCGAGAAGCCGAGTACCCCGTCCTTCATCTCGACGGCCTCCACTGCAACGCCGAATCGCTTTTCTACGAAACGCTCGATGCGGATGGGCTCCGGCTCGGTCGGCAACAGCTTGACCGCCCCAAGCGCTTCGAGCACAATCCTTTCGATATCTCCGTCTGTGTAGTGCACCGCTTCTTGAAACGGGCCTCTGTTGGCTCGGTAAGTCCTCATGCTACTTGCTGGTTCCGCCTTTGCGATCTCGGGTGAGCTTTAGGAGTTCCTCCGCACTGATACCCTCCTCCGCGACTCTGCGCAGGGCGAAACCCAACGCAGGTTCCCGACGGACAGCGTCGCGAAGTTCTTCAAGCGGAAGGCCGGTTCCGAGTTTCTCAAGCTCTTCAACTGGCACCACGAGGGCCTTCGCCATCTTGTGAAGCAGCTCCGGCGAAGGATTTCGTCGACCATTCTCAATATCCGAAATATGGGCAGCGGTCACGCCCTCCAGCTTTCGAGCGAACTCCCGCAAGGACAAGTCGTGCTGGTCGCGAAGCGAACGAATGCGACTGCCCAATGTTTCCATAGTCACTGTCAGCTTACACTGCGTACAGGCGGGGTGTCAAGTGCAGACTGCGTAGCGTGCGTAGCGCACTGGTCAGCGCCCGTGTGACCATCGGCGCCAGACCCGACTGCACCTCAGGCCCTCACTAGCGAGGCAGCAACGTGCTTTTTTGATCAAGTCCAATGTCTCGGTCGCCAACCATCTGCTGCTCCCAGAACTCGCCGACGAGCAGGCCAGACGGATGTTGCTGCGAGCGGCCGGAATAGACGAGACGGACCTGATATCGGCAGACCATCTTTTCCGTCTGCTCGATGCGCTGTGCGGTAACCCGATGAATCTCCTTGGCAGCGAAGACCTGGTAGACCCAGGGCATTCCTGCAACTGGTTCGATGGACCGGATCTTGATGCTCGAGGTGATCGACTCCGACTTGATCTTACCCAGAGTGTCGTCCTCCCGGAATTTGTTCATCGTGAACGTGCGGAGATTGGCGGTCATCAGGTTCAAAGCGTCGGCATACTGGCGTTCGACGTTCGCCGGTGTGTAGGTCAGGTAGTCGTTGAGGAATCTCCTCACGATGGCGCGGCCCTCCACGTCTGTCGGGGCAGGTCCGGTGTCGGAGGAGGACGCGCTCTCGGCCTGGACGGATGGCACAAGCGGAGACCGAACGTGCAGGACGGTTCCCCCAACAACCGTCGCCTCTCCGGCTCCGTCAACCCGAATCACCACCGGCGGTTGCAGTCGCACGTAGGCGAAGAGTCCAAGAGCGAGAATCGCCAACAGCCCGCAGGTTAGGCCGAGCACGGCCATGCGGTTGGCGTAGGCGCGTAGGGCGCCGTCCATCTCGTAGTACTTGGAGATCTGCTGCTTCACCGGCAGCGTCGATCGATCCTTGCGTTGAAGGCTAAACATCACCTGTTGCCTCCTTTAGGCTGAATCTGAATTCCGAGTGGGAGCCACCGCTCTTGCCGCGAGCCCTCGACCTGCCTGGACTACTCGCTGGCCACCTTGTACGCCAAGCGCTGCCGCAGCGCCGGCCAGCCACCCAATGGCATGGGGGATGTTCACCGGACGGTGCTGACCGATCGATCCCGTTGATCCCTGTGGACCCGATGGAGCGCCAGTTTGAGGCGATGTGTTGACACCCACGGCTTGTCCCGCGCCGGCGGGGGGCGGCGGTGCTGGTGGCGCGCCGTTGGGCACCGCACTACCCATTCCCGCGCTCTCCGCTCCACCACCGGAAGTCGCGGTACGGCCGAACCCTTCCGTCGCACCTGATGCAGTCGCCACAGCCGCCTGCGCCATCGCCGCGGCTGTCCCCAGAACCGTCAACATAGTCGAGCCCAGGTCGCCCTCAACGATCCGCTTGGCCAAGAAGGGAATCAGCAGGATGCAAACGGAGAACAGGATGCTCGCTGCGGCGAGCAGCACTTCCGCCGTTGCTCCTTGGAGTGCGCCCCCAAAGCTCCCCGCGCCTGTGATCGCCGCCATGCTGTGGATGTTCAGCGCCATGGCCAACCGGCAGAAGATGCCGTACAACAATCCCCATGTCGCGAAGATGAAGACATTCACGGCATAGCGTCGAGCGAGGTTCCCGAGCCCCATCGTCGGCAATACGGATAGGACCAGAGGACCGGTGACGTACATGATCGTGCCAAACAGGGAATACAGCACCGCGAAGACCGTGTAGGACACCGGATACAGAATCATTGCGACCAGCAGCAGAACCGCGCTGAGTAAGCCCGAAATCGCTCCAGTCACGAGATTCAGAAAGGTTGTCGAATTGATCGCAGTGTTCCGAATCTCAGTCAGCCACGCCGCGAAAACGTCGGTCGGTCCCACGCCAGCCATCGCGTGCGCCATCTGGTTGAATGCTCCGACAACTCCACGAAACACGGAGTCGTAGACAGTTCCACCATTCAAGAACAGGAGTCCCAGCGCCAGGTACTTCACAGCCGAAACCCCGAGTGCGCGGACATCTCCCCCACGAACCCACGCCTCGTAGGCCGAGAAAAGGAGCGAAGCAAGGAGAATCCCGTAGGCCACGGTGAGAATGGTGCTCATCAGGCCAGCCGAGTTGATCCCGTTCAGGGCCGTATTGAACATCTGCTCAAACAGGAACACTGCCTTGACCTCCTACTTGTTTAGTTCGGTGAGCTTGTTCCGGGTTTCGCGCGTGAATCGCGCCGACTCCTTCATCCGGGCGCTTTGCGCGGCCAGTTCAATCGTCCGGATCCGCATCAACTCCGCCAGCGCCTGTTGGGTGTAGGCGTGTGAACGAACTAGCCAGGCGCCCGCTTGCGCGCCGATCATCTCGGCCGTTCCGGGAGCTGTGGATTGCAGAGCGGTCATCATCTGCTCGGCGGCGGCAAGTTCCTGATCGGCGATGGCGTCGATCGCGATGGCCCGCTTCATGGCTGCCTGCGCGGCGGCATCCGAACTGTCGATCAAGTCTCGCTGTGCGGGATGGGCCTCGGTGGCAGCGGGAAGCGGAGTATAGACTGCGGCGAAGTTCCCGCCGACGGCGCCGATTTGCCCCGCGTCCCGGGACAGAAGCACAGCCTCGAGTTGCCGTGGGTTCGGCAATGTTGCGCTTCGAACGATGACATTCCAGATCCCGCGAATGGCCGCGTAGATGCCCTGAACCTGTCCAACCAGTGCGCGCGCCCGGTCGATTGCCTGCTGCGGGTAGATCACGTTTCGTTGGAAGTCGAAGATCGCGCCCATGATCTGTTGTGCCGCGGTCATGATCGAGTTGATCTGCTGCAGGATAGGCCCGATCACGTTGCGGAGTGCGTTGTTGACGCTCGTCATGACGTTGTTCAGGGTATTCATGCCGCTGGTGACGATGTTGATCAAGCCGAGCAGAAACCCGAATTGCGCGTTGGCCGGCTGTGGTGCGAAAAACGAGACGATCAGCAGGAGCGCGATCAGCCGTGTCCGGTTTCGAACGAGGATGCTCCAGAGTTGGGATAGTAATGGCATCTTGCCTCCTACTTGTTCAGCTCCGAGGCCTTCGTCCGCGACTCCCGCGTGAAGTTGGCCCCGCGCTTCAGCGTCATCGTGTCGTGCGCCAGCCGTGCGGCCTCCTGCCGGAGTTGCCCGGCGAGCATCTTCTGGATGTGTGCCTGGCTCTGGACCGCGGCGATGTAGGCGGCAGCAGCAGACATGGCGGCGCTCCCGGGTGCCATCCGCGTAGCTTCCTCTTCGATGGCCTCCGCCGCTCGTAGCGTGTTGTCCGCCGACGCATCGCCCATCTTCAAGGTCATGAGTTGGCTTATCGCCAGGGCGTCATCAACGTCGATCAGGTTGCGTTCCTCGGGATGAACCTCCGAAGGCGCGGGCAGCGTGCCAAATGTCCGCTGGAACTCTGAAACGAGTTGCGGGTGGTCCCCGACCTGGCGATTCCGCATCACTGCCTCCAGGCGGCTTGGGTTCGGCAACTGTGCGCTGTTGACTCCAATCGCGTAAAGGTTGTTGAGGAGGCCACGGAAGGTCGCGATCAGGTTCGAGGCGAGATTTCGGGCGCGATTGATCTCCGACAGTGGCCAGACGACCTGTTCCCAGAGGTTGCGTAGTTGATTGAGGAAGCCCTGGAGCGCTTGCGCCGCAGACTGGACACCCTCCAGCAACGGCCTCATCGTGTTGTTGATGAAGCTGAGGATGTTGTTCGCAACCTGATTCACCAGGTTGAACGCACCCGTGATCCCGCCAAGGCTGAACTGCGCATGAGCCGGTTGAGGCGCGACAATTGCCATCGCCAGGATCAGAGCCAGGCTCACGGCAAGGAGTTTCGTGAGATGTTGCCAGTCAAGCATGCTCCCCTCCTGTTGCCGGGAGGCCCGTCAGCCGTCGTTTAGGGGCTGCGGCCATCTGAACGCTGCCTGAAAGCTCCTCTGGCAGTGCCTCGACATCGGCCAAGCCGTTGGGAAAGCGCTCGCCCAAATCCCGATAAATCTCGATCAGGCTGCGGTCCCGATTCCGGTCAAGACTGAGCACGTAGGTCCGATAGGCCCGTTCTCTCGGATAGGTTGTGGCGATCCAGTAGTCGATGGGCGTAGGCACAAGCCGAATCGTCTGCGTGGTTTCCGACTTCTCTCCGAGCACCAGCAGGACTTCAGCGCTACGCCCTTTCCGCGGCGCCGCGAATCGCTTGATCTCGCCCAGCGCGACCTCGTTCAGCCCCAGATGCTCAACCAGGGGGCTCACGTCGCCTGGTTGTTGGCCGATGACCTTGACCGACGTGTTTCGCAGGATCCCGGCGCCGTGCTCCTTCGGCCGCTGTTTGGTGCCAACGAAGTCTTCGAGCGTCTGCGAGATCCCCCAGACGCTCGCACCTCGCTTCCTGGCCGTCCGGAATAGTTGGACCACGCAGTCGGCCAGGACCGGCGATTCGAGGAGCGACCAGCACTCGTCCAGAACTGTGATGGACGGCTGGCCTGACCTTCCAGACGCGCGTTCCGACATGGCCTGGGCAATGAGCATGCTCATTGCGGTTTCAAGCCGAGGGTCGGAACTCAAGCCCTCGATGTTGAAGAACAGCCAGTTGGCGTCGGTGCGAATCGTGGTGTGCCGGTCAAAGAGCTTCGAGTAGACGCCCTTCTCGCCCGTCCACTGGCGGAGCGCCACGGAAGCAAGCAGCGCCAGTTCGCGGATGTGCTCAATCCGCTCCTCGTCGGTCCATGTGGAGAGCTCGTTTCGAAGGTCCGTGTATGTGGGCGTCTTGTTGTCCACCCGGACCGCCGCCCGCTTATAGACCCTGGCGATCGCCTCCGAGAGGATGTTGTCGAGGATGGACGTGTCGGATTGCCCCAGGTCGCCGATCATGTGTCGGGTCAGGTTCTTCAGAAAAGCGATCTTGTCCTTGGTCGGCTGAAGTTCGCCGTGCGGAAGGTCCCATGGGTTCAGGGTCTCCGTGCCTTCAAGGTCGACTTCGATCACCCGGCCACCCATCACTTCCACCAAGGGCCGATACGAATCGCCTCTCTCCACGATCGAGATCAGCGGATTCGCCCGCGCCATCATCAGAAGGAACATCTGCGCCATAAACGTCTTCCCGCCACCGGACTTCGCCATGAACAGCATGTTGGCGTCGCCGACGGAGGGGTCGTAAGGTGAGAACGGAATCAGTTGCCGGTATGGAGTTTCGAGCAGTATCAGCGGCGACTGCGGCGTACCCTGCCACGGCGTCTCGATGGGGAGCAGGTCAGCCGCATGGAGAGTGAGACAACTGAGATCCCGCTTGTTCTCCTGCGACATGCCCGGCAACGTCCCGATGAGCAACCGCCGCTGGGGGAGTGACTCCGGGATGGCCCGCGCTCCATTCATCCGGGTCACAGCATGGATGACTCGCTGCCGGCGATCGTTGAGCGTGCGCTGGGCCTCGTCCACATCCGTTCTGCTCACGATGGGCCGGGACGTCCGAACGGCGATCACGAGTGAGTAATTACAGACCTTGAGCGAAGAAGAGATGACAGCCTGCAGAACCTCCTGAAGTTGGTTCTGCGCCACTTGCGCTTCGACGTTGATCTTGAACCCGCCGTTCGAGTCGCGCTGCGCGGCCTGCATACGCCGGAGACGGCCTTTGAAGTGTTCCAGGATCTTCGTCTGGTCAGGGATTGTCACCTCGGCGCTGACGATGATCGGGAAGTCGAGCACCATCAACTCGCGCAGGATGCCGGGAAATGTGCCGTCCGGGAGATCCTTCAGGCTCACCAGCGTGTAGAGGAGTCCGCCGACCTGGATGAAGTTCTCCTGCTCATCCTCAATGCTGGTGTTGGTGACTTGGTTCCGTGCGCTTCGGTAGTGGAGAGCGTAGTCGGCTCGACGCATGGGGCTGCGGTCCACAACCGCGGGGTTGAGGGCACGCTTGGCCTCCAGGAACATCTCGTCATCGGACATCCTTCGAACACCCATGCCGGTGGAGACAAGGGTCTGCTCGACGCCGGCCAGAAGACTGCCGAACTCCGACAGGAGATCCTCGTGCTCGCGGCGCGCGCGCTCGACACACTTCTCTACGGACAGGCTGAACAAGCCGCGCTTCTTGCCTTGCAGGCGCTCAGCCAGTTCGTGATGGATTCGAGGATTCCAGACGAAGTAGGCATGCAGAAGGTGGCGGAGATAGTGCCCGCGACGTTCGTTCGAATCCCAGCGCTCCATCCGCTCGCGATCGATCGTTTGGAGCACAGCGTTCTCATTCCTGTTCAGTTGCGGGTAGGCGGATCGCGCATCCCCGATTCCTTCACAGATCTCGAATCGCATCTGAAGACGCATCGACCGTTCAGGCAGTGACCGGATCAGCGCTTCGAGCGCGTGTTTCGAGCGGTTCCGCATCCCGTCGTCGTGGTAGAAGCCGTTGATCCCGGTCAACTCGTAGCCGGCGACCAGGCTCCCGTCCACTTGCACCATCACCCCATCCAGGTATTCCCGGACCGGCAATAGCTCACAGAACGCCGGTCGCCGGAGTGCTTCTTCGTATTTCGCCGCAGTGATCGGCATTCAATCCTCCTAGCGCAAGAACTCGGAAGTGAACTCCCGGTCGGGTTCGAGCCCACAGTAGATGTGCGGCTTCGCGTGCCACACCAGGAGATCGCGCAAATAGCCGCGGGGCTTGCCGTACTTGAAGAGCATCAGCACGGGTACCGCAATTAGTGGCACCACATACTGCAGAACGATCCCCAGTGGGATCCCGTAGAGTTCGCGATTCAGAAACCGGCCGACGATATTCATGACGGCGGCCAGGCCGATCACGAGGAACAGATCCTCAAACTCGAGGTAGAAGAACGTCACCCGCTGGTGCAGGTTTCGATGAACTGGCGTTACTTCGATCGCCATGGCCTCAACTCACGCCTCCCGTTCCTTGTGCAATGAAGAACTCAGCCAGCCGAAGAACTCCAGAAAGCCCAAAGCAGATCATGGCCGAGAGGATGTGCCTCGCCCACGGCGCTCCCGGGTAGATCCGAAAGCCCATGCCACCGAAGTGCATGACCCCGATGACGACCTGAAGCACGCCGTAGAGGGGAAGAAAGACATTGGCGGACCAGTTCACCAAACCCAGCAGCGTGATCCAGACTGCGTCAGGATCGTTCCAGGCCCGCTGCAGCGCGAACCGCTCGATCGCTCTCAGTAGCCCGGACACCATCAGGGCCGCGAAACCCGCGTACATCGAGTACTGGTGGGACCCTCCGCGGGAGAACCGAAGGACCGAAACGACGAAAAAGAGGCCCGCAAGCGTCGGCATGATGACATTGCCGAACCAGTTCGTCAGATTGGTGAGTCCGGTCAGGAAGTCCATGAGGTCTCTCCTGCGTCACATCATCCGGTTGATGAGAATCCAGAGCGCGCTCACCGTGAGGAAGCCGGCGGCGCAGGCAATGAGCCGAAGATAGCCGGGGCGGTTGAAGGCGAACTGGACGATCGCTCCACAAATGGCGAGTCCCGCTGCGATCGGCATGATGCGGCTCGCGAGATAGGTCCACATCGTCTCCAGGCCCAGGGCGATGGAGAAGCGGTTGCCAACCGGAGTCCAGGCATCGATGAGCGCATGGGTGCTGGAGATGGCGAGCAGGAACATGGCGCTGAGTAGCGAGGGTAGCGGCCCGGCGCCCGATGCCGTATCCAGGACCGCCCTGACGACGAAGTACGCTGCGGCAACCGGCGCGATTCTGGCTACGACGAAGGAATTCACGAAAGTCGAAATCCCCTGCTGGATGTTGGCCAGCCACGGTGTGCCAATGGCGAAGCCCGGAGGGAAGAAGACCGGAATGCCGAGGAACTGAAACCACGTCAGCGTGGGCTCCAGACCAAGGAAGATCACCGCCCACAGCATCCATTTCGAGAACCCGCCTCCGATCCAGAACACCGTGCCTCCTTCCTTGCGCAATGCGATTCCGGCGTTCAGCAGGCAGATGAACGCAGCAGGTCCCGTCAGCAGCAGGAGCACTCGCATCACGTCGTAGAGAAGAGTTGGCATGGGATGTCCCTTTACGGATGCCGGGAGCGGGGATCACTCTCACGCTCCCGGCCAAGGTCCATAGGCGATCAGGAGACGCCACCGCCGCCCTGGTTGATCCAGAACTCGAGCAGTCGCGTGACGCCAGAAACGGCCAGGCAGCCGAGCGCCGTCACGACGTACCGCATGACGCCGCGGCCGGAGATGTACGAGACGAGTCCCCCGGCGATCGCGAGACCGGCGCCAACCGGCG
This sequence comes from Acidobacteriota bacterium, assembly GCA_017304135.1. Classification (GTDB taxonomy): domain Bacteria; phylum Acidobacteriota; class Terriglobia; order Bryobacterales; family Bryobacteraceae; genus JAFLBB01. The sequence goes on from JAFLBB010000001.1 coordinate 27,058, forward strand.
CGATGACGTTGCCGATCCAATTAACGAGGTTCAGAAACGCGCCTTCCGGCTGAGCACCGGTTTGACCTTGAACGGCGACGTTTGTCTGGGGCGCCGCGCCGAGGTTCTGAGCCAGCAAGACAGCGTGTGTGCTTGTGAGGAGAAGGAGAACGGCGGCCAGCAGCAGCGCAGCCGAACGCCGGTCCCCCAGAAGTTTGTTCATCGAGGTGTACCTCCCAGATCTGAGATAGGCTCATGCGGCAGCATGAACTTGGGAAGCAGAATAAGGCGGGGCTGCAGATTCCAGAAACGAGTTGGTGGAATCCGTCTACCGGATCCGAGCGATGGCCTGCTCGACGTCCCTTTCTTCGATGGGCAGCAGTGCAGTTGCGTGTTCGGGAGTCCTGGCGAGAGCGAAGCGCTTGGCGGCTGTGACAACAGCGGTGATCTCGGCCGGGCTGAGCCCCCGCACCATTTCCACAAGCTTCGGAGTGGTGAGTTCGGAGGCCAACTGAGTGGGTCCGAAGTTCATCTCCAGGAGGCGACGGTAACCCTCTTCGTCCGGCAATCCGATCTCGATCTTCTCGCTGAACCGCCCGCCTCGCAGAATTCTAGGGTCGATTCGAGAAAGGTCATTGGTTGTCCCGACCAGAAAGACCTGATGCTCAGGCCGAAGGTCGCTGATCTCAATGAGGGCTTGCTCCACAAGTTGAATGTCATGCTGGCTCCCATGCCCTGTGACCGCCGGGAACAGCCCATCCATTTCGTCGAAGAAGAGGATTGACGGCGCATGTTCCCGCGCCCGGGCGAAGACGTCCGTGAGTCTTCTGACCGAACCGCCCACCGCGCCTGACAGGACATCGCTCGGCGTGATGGCATAGAAGCTACGCTTTGCTTGGGAGGCGATGAGCCGCGCCACCATGGTCTTGCCCGTTCCAGGTTGCCCGACAAGCACCAGGCCGGTAGGCGCAGGGACCCCGAGTTGCTCCGCAGTGCCAAGCACGAGCAGTCGGAGAATCGCCTTGATGTCGGAAACCACCGGACCCGGAAGGACAACGTCATCCCAGTTCACAACTTCGACCTGAGGCCGGTCGTTGCCCCCGGATTCCTCGAGCGCTGCGAGAATGTCCTCGTCCGTGACTGGACGCCCGCCGGCCTGCAGGATGGTTCGGTCAATCAGTGCCCGCAACCGGGCAGGACTCCACCCGGGCGTCCGCCGCGAAATCTCCGCAATCGCTGTCGCAGCATGAGCACCGGTCTTCAGCATGCTTGTAAGGATGGCCTCGCGTTCTGCCTGGTTCGGGAGGTCAAGTCTCAACTTCAAATCGAAGCGGCCGTCGCGAATGAGCGTCGGCTCGAGTCCGTCGAGGCTGTTCGTCGCCGCCATGATCAGCAGGCCATCCAAGGATCGATAGCGGTCGATGGACTGCATCAGTTGGGTAGTGACCGCGTTGTACTCGCGCCCTCCCCCGCCGGCGTCGGTCCCGATGCCTTGTGGCTGTTTCCGGCTGCCAATCGCATCGATCTCGTCGAGAAACAGAACGGCGGGCCGGTGCAGAGCCGCCGACTCGAACACGCGGCGGATCTCGCCGGCCGTGGAACCAACTCCGACGCTTAGCAACTCGGGGCACCGCATATGGTAGAAGTTGACCCCGAACTCGCCCGCTGTGGCCGCAGCCAGTAGATTCTTCCCGGTTCCCTGAGGTCCGTAGAGAAGCACGCCATTGCGGACAACCTGCGGCTTGCCACCAGCAAATCGGTTTGCCGCCGTCAACCTGATCTCCCGCTTAGCCAGGTCGCCTCCCCCTACGGATGAGAAGGTAATCCGAGGGACATTGCGTTCTGCGTCCACCGGCACACTCGCTGCGACTTCCGTTCCCGAAGTTGCCGAGATAGTCAGACGGGGATGCTGACGCCTGAAACCAGCCAGCGCCCAGACCGTCATTCCTAACCACACAGCGACGTTGACCAACGTCAGCACGCTTGACCACGGGCGGAGCCCTGAATACTCCGAAGCAGCCCACGAGATCAGAGAGGCAAGGCTCGCGGCCGTGAAGATCGCCACGAGAAGTCTGCCGGTAACGAGAATCAGTCTCGGCACCGGCCTTGGCATCAGCACCAACGTGAGCCAACTCGTCACGAGCGCGAGCGGGTTGCCCGCTTTCGAGTTGGAGATGGTGAGAACAGCGATTTCAGCAGCGAGCAGCGTAATCGCGATCCCACACCGCCATAGCCACGAAAGGCGTTGTGCTTTAGTCGCTCCCCGGACCCGCCCCTGCAGAAATGCAGCTTCCTCCGCGAGCCCATCCACACCCCGGCGCAAGCGCTGGCCCACCCAGTACGCCAGCCCCCAATTCCCAGCTTCGGAGCCGACCGCTCGCGGCATGCGGAGTATTCCTTCCAGACACCCCCAGAATAACCGCTTCCCCGCGTCTCGGAAACAGACCGAGAGAACTCAGAGGCTGTAAAGCCTGCCAATGAATCGACCCTTGGCGACCACCCCTGGATTGAAGACCGGCGGAGTTGCTGTCGCAGGCAATTCCGCGAGTCGGCTACACCTCCAAGCGGGTTGCGTTCGGACCATGGATCAAAGCTGCAGAATCGCTGCAAAGGAATGCCGCGACTGGGGCCAAACGCTGGCCATGCGATCCCCTGGAGCCGGCACGAAGTATATCGACGAGCAACCGAGGATCTAGGGTTCGGCAATCTGCAGCGGACAACTGATGAGAGAAAAGGATTTCGGAGCCGAGATAGGTGAAGCTCTATTAACGCCAACCGACGAGTCCCCCCTCGACGAACTAGAGTCGACCTTGGGCTGAAGGCACCTTAGGCGCAGTCATATACACGGCCTACCTCTTCGACGAGGCCCAGCGCACGCACCCCTTTTTGATCCAGAAGTGGCACTGGCAGAGCGTCGTCTGGTGTATCGACGGCTCGATCGAAGGTCGCCGCCAGAAGTCCCATTCGATAGACCAGGACGGGCGCCGGGCGGGGTTCAGCGACAACGACAGCAGTGCGCCGCAGCCACCAGGGCATAGCAGACACGCCCACTTCCTGATCGATCCATCCTGAACGACCACAATCTCGCCGGGCCGTACGTGGCGCGCTTCCGGGTATGTCGTGCAGGTGACCACCAAAAAGTCAAAACGAAGGAGATGGAGCTTCCGCAGCAATCGGCTGGGAATTGTTGGCATGGGTCACCCGATGACATCAAGGAACGGCTGGATGTCGCCCCTGCCCCAGTAGTGCTCCTGTGAGCATAGAGGGCATCCCGGGAGCTGGGCAACGGCAAGGAAACGGTCGTCTCTTGCGTGGAAGCGGCGCGCACGGTTGGGGATCATGCCGTCTTTACCGTGGAACCCGGTAAGGGCCGCGATCAACTCGTCGACGGCGACGCACGCCATCTCGGTGGTGAATGTGACGACCGCCGGAGCGGGGTCGCCTGCGCCCATAACGTAGGCCTCCTGCTTGCGCTTGTGGAACTCGTCAGGATCGGAGCGTTCCAGCGACTCCTCACCTGCGCGGCGCGCGTTGATGACCTTTCCGCACAGCAGACACGGATGCTCCGGAACGAGTGTCGTGACGCGCCCGAAGATATCATGCCCTCCGGCCACGGGCCGCATCCTCAGACCGACGTCGATCACGGGGATCCCACAGAAATAGGCCAGGCGGTTCAGGAGGAGTCGTCCGGAGTGGTCGTCGGTGCAACCGAAGATGAAGTCGCACGATTTCAGACCATCCCGCAGTTCCGGCTCACCGGCCCATCCGACTACCTTCGCAACGCGAGTGCCGAGGCCCGCAGCCAGGATCTCGCGCTCGGAGATGTCCACCTTATTCGTGGGCGAGGTCGCGTCATTTCGCCGTGATCCGTGGACCCGATTGAGATTCGTTTCCTCAAGCGTGTCCTTGTCGATCAGCAGGATATGGCCAATCCCTAACCGCGCAAGGAGCAGCGCCGCAGCGCTTCCCGTGCCGCCGCAGCCCACAACCGCAACCCGCAGGGCGCGGACCTGCGCATTGAAGCTATCGCCGAAAAGTCTGGCCTGGCGATCGAGGTGTGGAGCGTCATCGGCCGGTTTGCCGCTGCTCCAGGACTGCACCCGCCCACCGACGGATCGTATCGACTGAGCTACCGCAATCTCACCACTGGGCAACCATATCCGTGCTGCCACTGAGCCATCACCGCCGAGCACGATGCTGGCGAGTCCCCGTGTCCCCTTCAGGCGTGCCGTTCGAGCGAGTTCGGCCTCATTTGCATCGTCCTGTTCGGAGAAAAAGGCCGAACCGCCGGGATGGGTGTGGACGATGGCGGGCATGAGGTCCACGTTCATGGCCTCCGAAAGGAGCCGCATATACCCGCGCGTGCTCCACGTGACGTGAAGCGGCGATGAGGAGATGCGATCCGGCTCGGCGACTTCGAGGAAGGAGTGGGAAACGAGGCGTGTCCGCGGCAAGCGGGTCCAAGGATCTGCGGCGATCACGGATACGCCCAGCTTCAGGTACGCCGACGCCTCGTGCCCCTGCCCCACCTCGAGGAGAGATCGCAGTTGCTGCCAGTGCGGGTCCAGAATGGTGATGTCGAGTTCCCCGTTCATCGTGCTGTCTCCACAGCACGCCGGAACCGGGCGACCATCGTGTGCAGCCCGTCGACGCCCGGCCGCCAGTCCGAGGAATGCCGCGACCACCGCTGCCATTGATGGCCATTGAACGTGTGGGCGACGTCGGCCGCCGTGGGATACCTTCCGGACTCCCGCAGTTGAATCCACGGGTGGAGGAAGAACATGTCGGGGCAGGCATCCGGGTAGCCGCCGGGCAATATGATTAGGACGTCTGCCTTTTCATGGTTGTACTTCCCGGCCGGAAGCTCCATCCCGTTCAGGACGACGCCGGAGGTCTGGCCGTCCACGGCGAATTGGTAGGGAATTCCGTGGGTCTCCAGGTATTCCCGATCTCGTATCGGCAGCCCGTCTGCGCCTTCCGTGGTCTGTTCCAGCACCGTGATGAAGCGCTCGATGCCGGGTTTGGAAAGGTCGATGATGTCGGTCGGGCTGATTTCCCGATCCTGGCCGCCGCGCACTTCCAGGTAGAGCGCGTAGCTCGGTTGGATGTTGGCGAGGCGCCGCAGAACAGCTCCGCTGATCGGAGCCTTTCCCCATTCCATCGGGTGGCCGTCGATGGTGAACTTGAAGGAGCGGTCGGTGCGGAAGAAGATGAAGCGCTCGGCGCCAAGGCCGCGGATATCGAACGTCTCGTCGAGGCGCAAGTCCTCGAAATCGCCGTTCGGCATCAGTGCCACAAGGCTAAACTCTTCCACCGGCCGGGCACCGGCGGCTTCCAGAAACTGCCGGCCGAGAGGCACCGGGTCAGAGATCTCGACGGGTCGGAATTGAAGGGTCTCGTCGGCGACCTCAATACGGTATGCCTGCGTCGGGTGGGCGTGGTGCCCTCCACCCACTGCGGCGGAGAGGTCGTCGACATCATGAGTCGGGGGTGTTGTCTTGTCTGTCATGCGTTACTCCGTTTCTCGGAAGGCCTCATTGCCTTCCTAATGGAGTAATCGCTGCTCACCGGCCGAACCGGTAAGTCATTCTGAAAAAACTTTGGTGGAAAGAGGACCGTCGGGGAGAACACCGCAAATGAAGAAGGACGGGCATCGCGCGCATGTCGCAGTCTGCTTAGCGGGAAACCTCCCGGCGCGGATCTTACCCATTACCTCGCCAATCGTTGCCCGCCGGTTCGCCAACGTCCTCGACGTGAACTCCACGGGAGTAGTCTCTCCGTCGCTCAGGAATGACAGTTCGACCACATAGCCGCAGTCTTGGGCGTCGGCTGCAAGCCGGAAGGCGGCCGCAGCCAAGCTGTCTGGGTCCTTCTTTGACCCGTGCCCAGTCTTGACGCGGCGCAAGGTGATCGCGCCCGACGGACTAGAAAGCGCCAAGTCCGGCTTCACCACAATGTCGCCGTAGTCGGTGGTCAAGCGCAGAACTGGAACCGGGCGACGTCCGCGATTTGCGCGTCCCTGAAGATAGTAGCCAATCAGTCGACGGGCGATCCGCTGGAATTCATCGCTATATCCATGATCGGCCGGTCCCATCGCCGTCCACGTCTCCGTGAAATGGGCATCAACATCGGCGGCGGAAGGGGCAGCGGCTGCATCTGCCGACAGCCAGTTCACAACCTCCTGCACCGCGTCGTGCATCTTCATGAACGCGGTTTCAGTCCGCCGACCGCCGACCCGCAGAATGTGCGTGTACAGAAACCTCCGCGGGCAGCGCTCGAAAAGCGCCAGTTGGTAATCCGTGATAGCGACGGCCCCGTCGAAGCGAATCGTCACCGCCCGGTCTTCTGGTTCGGCCGGTAGTCTGAGTGTGGGTTTGACGCTCTTGGAGAGGACCGTTTGCCCAAGGCGGTCCAGGAACCGGGATCGGGGCCGGCCGTGGCCGTTTGCCTTCTTTGTGGGGGAATACAGGAAGAGCCGATCGCGTGCCCGGGAAAGCGCAACGAAAAACAGGCACTCCTGCTCTTCATCATGAGCCTCGTGCTGCGCTACTCTTCCGCGCCCTGCGGCTCCTTCGATCATGCCGTCTGGCGGTGCTATCCCGGCGCCGAGCCCGCTGGATCGCGGGAGGGTGTCGGAGTTCATGCCGGGAAGGTGAACAACCGGAAACTCCAGACCCTTGCTTCCGTGCATCGTCAGAAGTCGAACCGCGTCGATACCCTGGGCAGCGGCTGGGAGCTGACGCAATTCGCGCTCGTCGGAGAGCAGCACGAGTCGACGGATGTTGTTCAGCAGTCTGCTGATTGGATAGCCCGCTTCCCCCCGCCGCGGCCCCCGGACAAAGTTCATGAACTGCCAGATGGCAATCCCCCGCGAGCGGATGCGGGTGTCGGCGGCAGTGGCTATCTCGGCGGCCACGCGGCTGCGGTCGAGCAGGATCATTGCGAGGGCTGTCCACGGTGACACTGCGGGCTCAATCCCGGCCAGGATCGCGGCCACTTTCTCGAGCCCTGCTTTGCCGGCAGCGGATATCCCTGGGATCTTGTCGATCTGCGTTGTCCATTCGAGTGCCTTCACTTGCTGATTGCGCAAGTGGGCGAGGACCGCGGAAACGTCTCCCAGTGGCATTGAGAACGGAACTGTAGCTGCGAGGCGGACGAGTCCCATCGCTCGCCCATCGACGATGAGCGACAGAAGAGACAGGAGATCGCGGATCTCTTCGCGTTCGAACAGGCTGCCAAGATAGAGCACGGGAACGCCGAGGGCCTCTAAGCCTACGGCGAACTTTCCGAGGCGGTCCACTCCAGAGCAGAGCAGGGCCTGGTCCCGAAACCCATGGCCGGCATCGCGGAGTTCGAGGATGTTCTGAGCCACAGCGGCGATTTCGTCGTCCGCGGTTTCCACCGCGATGTACTGGGGCTTGAACCCGCTCAGCCCACGGTCGGATACCAGGGTGACGTCGGTATCCGCGGCAACTTTCATGTCAGCTTTCGCGAACTGAACGAAAGTGTCCGTGATCTCCTCGGATGATCGGTAGTTGATGGTGAGCCGACCGCGGGCTCCGCCAGGGAAATCGTCAACGCCGAAACGCTGAACGTTGAACGCTGAAGCGCCGCGGAAGCGGTAGATGGACTGCTTGGCGTCGCCGACGACCCACAGATTCCGCCCATCTCCGGCCAAGGCCTTCAGAAGGCGAACGCTGCTCCGGTTCACGTCCTGGAATTCGTCGACGAGGATATGTTCGTACTGCCCCATCAAGTGCGCGCGAACCTCAGCGTCGTTCTCGCACAGTCGAACGGGCACCGAGACGAGGTCTCCGAAGTCCACGCAACCCAGATTCTTTTTGAGCGCTTCGTATGCAGCGAAGATGTTGGCCACTTCGCGACTGCGCTCTCCGTCGGTCTGCTCCTCGTCGCCCTTTGCTGACGCCAGCATAGCCTCCGCCAGGCGCCGATACTCTGTTGCGTCGACGACTTCGTCGTTTGCACGGGAAATCGCGGCCAGGACTTCCCGCAATTTCAGAGATGGGTCCCACAGGTCGTTGAAGTGAACGAGACCCAGCTTCGGGATTTCGTTTTCCAGCAACTCAATCGCCTCGGCACGGTCCATCAGTCGGGGTTCAGAGGGGAGGCCAAGCCGATCGTGAAACCGCCGGACAAGGTCAAGACCGAAAGCGTGGAAAGTTCCGACCCAGATCGCTGCGGCGTCCGGCCGTTTCGAAAGTATCCGGTCCGTCAACTCTGACGCGGCCTTGTTCGAGAAGGTAAGGACGAGTATGCGCCCTGCGTCGACGCCGGAACTGAGTAGAAACTCAACTCGGCCAACGAGGGTCTGAGTCTTGCCGGTGCCCGGCCCGGCTTCGACGAGATAGGGTTTTCCGAGGTGGTGCGCGGCGGTTTCCTGGTCGCCATTCAGCGGCTTGGGAGGCTTCGCCTCCGCTTCTTCTCGAGAGACGCTCGGCAGAAGCAGGGCATCCAGAAGCTGCTGAACGACAACCGGAAACGGTGCAAGGAACCTCGCAGAGATGGCGGACGCTGTCGCTCCCTCTTCAACATGAAGCCGCCGAACCAGGGGTCTCGGAAGGAGAAACTCGCGGGCGAAGATGTCGGCTTGAACTTCTCGACGCTCACGCCGACTGTAATCGACCACCCGCTCTCGGCCGATGGGCGCGGATTCCGCTGCCCTCACGGGATCGGGATCGACGGCTATTGATTGCTCTCGGTCGCCCCCGAGTTCCACATGCCCAATCTCGTGCGCCACAAGAAAGGCATTGGTGAACTCGTCGCCTGCATCCTCGTGCAGGATTAGGAGTGCGTCGGGATCGTAAACGGCTCTTCCTCCGCGGAGACGGACGTCACTCCTGGGAATCTTCTCAACTTCGATGTCTCGTCTCGTCGCCTCAGCCAGAGCGAAGCTGTACGGCCTCGCGGGATCGTACCCATGAGTAGTTGCCGCTTCGTGGAGTTCCGCCGCCCGCTGCCGAGCAACTTCAATTCCGGTCATCGCCTGAGAGATCCTGCCTCAATTCGGCTTCCTGCGATTCGGTCAGAGGTGTGTTCCGCACCAACTCGCTGAAGGTGACCTGATCCGGCACCGAAGGCTTCTGGTCGGCTTTGAAGCTGAGAGCCGCCGCCACTGTGGGCGGCTGTTCCAAGTAAGCCCGGACGGCGTCCACGGAAGCCCCAATCGCGTTTGAGAGACGATTGAGGAATCGTACTGGGATCGATGCCGGCACGACCAAGCGGTCTCTGAACGCCACCAGAATAGAACGTGGAATATTCAAGCTGTTCGCAAGAGCTGCAAAGGTAGCTCCCTTGAAGTCGTTGAAGAGGTTTTCGGGTCGGCGCTCAGCGGCTTCCGCAGTGGCCGTAACGGGCGCGTCAGTCGGCACCTCGGATTCCCCGAGTTCAGCGACCAGCCGAAGTTCGTGAGAGAGGTCGATCAGCTCCTCTGCGAGTTCGGGATACCGCCGGAGGTAGTTCTCGAGTGTTTGCCGGTCGTGTTTGGGTTCGACCGAAAACGCATATAGTACGTCTTCTGCGAGTCTTCGGTCGATCATCTGCTTTCCCCTTCACGCGAGAGAAGCTTGCGGAGCGTGGCGTGCGCACGGTCTCGTCGGTTCCGGACGGTCTTTTCTGCACACCCGAGAACCTTGACCATTGTGACCGTGTCTGGGTCGCATGAATCGATAGGAATGTCCTGTAGTTGCAATTCGATCACCCTTCGCTGATCATCCGGCAAAAGATCAATCGCTGCGAGAAGCCGCTTCCGGTAATCCGACTCTTCAAATTCGTAAACTGGATCGCTCTGCAGTCGAACGAATGCTGCTTCCACTTCGCGCGTGTGCTCGTTGGGCTCATCATTCAAGTAGAGTGGTGCGTCGCGGTCCGCATCCCGTTTCACCTTCCGTCGGGCGGTCGATCGCGCCTTGGCGATGGCCATGTCGAACCTGACTTCGAAGAAGTCGAGATGTTCTTCGTAATCAAGGCGATCCCGGCAAAGCATCTGATCAAACTGCGCCAGCACGGCGTCGCGGATATCTGCTGCCGCTGCCGATTCTGAGGCGCGCCTATCGCCCGGTGCGAAACGCTCGACCGGAGGAAGCGCCTTCAGGATGCGTTGCCTCAAAAACCCGAACAGCGCCTCGAAATGATCACCATTATTGAGGCGCGCGACTTGCCGCAGTACGTGGAGCAGGCACTCCGAGGGGACATATTTCGGGTCGCCACGGCTCGTAATCGCGCATCGCTGAACGAATTGGTCGATGGGTAGCAACAGAAGAGCGTCTAGCGAGGCCTCCACGTTCGGAGGACGTTGATAGATGCTGCCGCCCTCAAGCTTCTTCTTCCTTAGAGGTTCTGCCAAAAACGGTCTCCTTGGCTATCGCTGAGCTCCTGTTGGTTCCAACACCGATGTTCGCCGGGTTCCGACTCGTCCATAATCGCAGGAAGTAGTTGAGTCCTAAGGGGCCGCGAGAGCACGCCCAACTGAAGTGTGCGGCCACCGACGACATTCCGCGACGATTCAGGATGAGGACTCCTCAGCGCGATGTGGGCGTGCGTGTGGGTCGAATTCGCCGAGTTGCTTACTTCAAACCTGACTGCATCAACGTTCAGGAAAGCAACAGGTCCCAACGTGCTTGGCATCAAACCGATTATCTAAGAATTCGTTGTCTCGTCACACTCGTACCGCGCAACTAGGCAGGAAACACCATGAGGCTACGTCTTTGTGAAGCCAGCGATAGCCCGCAGGGTGTGGAGACTGTCAGCGACAGTGAGAGCCCGGCTCGCCTTTCCATGATGTCATGCCGTGAAATCTGATCGCCGTATCTCTCCCACTCTTGGCACCAGATTGACGAATAGCTCCGTTCCTGTGAAATGTAGGTCCAAACGCATGATCTCGGCTGTCGGTGTTGCGCTTAACTTCCCGGGAGCGGTGCTGATCAATGTTGGGGGGGAGGACTGCCTGCGTTTGCGCCGCTCACATGCATCAAGCGGTTCATCTCGCGGATTTCATTGCGAATCTGAATCATCTCCTGCAACTCCTGATCGGACAGCCCTGGCTTGCTCGTGGTCGAGGTCGCCTTCGAATCAGCGTCACGCGACCGCCTCGCTTCCGTTTGATTCAAAACTAAGTAAAACCTAGTGTTGGCCGGCACTGTCACGACGATGTTCTGCTGGTACGCCAGGCGCGCCATCTCCTGCTCGCCCGCCAACGCCACGTTAGAGGCAATCCGCTCGCGAAGGAGGATCGAGTTGTCGATACCGCCGGTGAGCCCCCTCCCGCCAACCGCAAAGGCCGCAATCGTGCCCACGCCAGTGAGCGCCCGTGTCAGGAAACGCTTGCCGTGGTTCTGGCCCGACACGTCTCCTCGCAGAGCCTGTCGCTGCATCCCGAGAGCGGTCCCCGCAATCTCTTCAACTTCTCCGTTCGGAAACTCCAGCGAATGGAACTTGAGCGTGACCCACCCCTGTGGCGTCGCGCCCGTGAGTTCACCGTAAGCCTTCGTGCCAGCCGGCACCAGGATTTGACCATTGTCCTCGTAGTTGTACTCAACGACCGCGATCACGGGAGCTTTGGCCGCGGAACTGACTCCGTGCTGAAATCGAGCGATCAGCGCCGTCGCCTGCGGCAGATAGCGCCCTTCCACTCGCCGGATCACTGGTCGAACCTGTTGTGCCCCAGCCGTAACGGCCGTCTGTGAGCGCACAAAAACGAGCGAGGACTTGTCGAGTTGGGGGACTTCCTTCACGGGCGGAGCAGCAGGCTGAGCATTCGCTGGCCTCTGCTGGCGGCTTTGATCCTCCGAGATGGCCGCCTCCCAATTGGTCACATTGCTGGTCTGTCGAGGCAGCGCAACGTTCTGACGGCGGTACGCCTCCATGAGTGCGGGATCGGAGAAGTTCGCCGATGCCAGATCCCCGGCGGGTGAAGGCAGTGGTTTGGTGGGACTGGCCGACGGCGGTCCAGGTGTCAGCACTGCCGCACGATTCCGCATCGTTCCAAGTAGATCCTGTTCGGTCAATTCGTTCGGCTCCTCATTTTGCTGCTGGTTGACGCTCAATTGAGGAACCGCCGATCGATTGGCAGTCTCCGGATTCGTGGGCGACGCTGATGGTCTGCCCAGATTGGGAGCCCCTCCCCGCGGCTTCTTCGTGCTGTCGGCGTCCGTGGTGAACAGCCCGACAAATAGAAACAGGCACGCCACGCTCGCCCCGACCAGGATGACGAGCCCGCGTGTTCGCTCCGCCGACTTCAGGTCGCGGCTCTCCGGAACAGGCCCAAAGCGGGCGCGAATTCTGTCGAGCAGCGAAATCTGCTTCGCATCCTGATTCGATGGCTCGGCTTCTGTACGCTCCGACCCGGGAGATTCCGGATTATCCGTCGTCTTGGATAGGTCGGTCGCGACATCCTCTTCGTGATCGCGCTGTGGGATCTGTTCATTGGCCATGAGAAGCCTCCTCACGAGTTGCTGAAACACCAAAACCAATCGGGGCTAGGGCAGGCCGGTCAACCGCTCCGCTCTCGGCGACTTGCAGAAACAAGCTCTCGTGCGATTGCTTGAACCCCGGCCGCGAAAACACCACCACGCCATCCACCCGCTCCCCAGGGCCGAGCCGCCGCCGCGACAGTCGGAAGTCCTGCACCGGGAGTTGCTCGCTGGTCGTCCAACGGTCCTTGCGGATCACGGCCCCTTTCCGTGTTTTCCCGGCCAACTGCACCTGCGGTGGCATGATCTCGATCGCGTTCGGCTGTGGGTTGACGGCCGAAAAGAGGACCATCACCGTGCGCCCCTGATCGACGACTTCGGAGACTCCCGCTCTTACCCGATCGCCTTCGCCAGACACTGTTGGAGGCTTGCCTCCGTAAAGGGTGGGGAGTGGGGCGAGTTTCTGCCGGTTCATGATTTCCTGAAGTGGGTCAAGGGCCTTCTCCGCATCAACAGCCTTCGGAGTCGCGAGACTTGAGACGGGTCTGAGAACGTCGGTTCTGGCGACCTCAGCCGACGTTGGAAATGATTCGCCCACGAGAAAACTGCCGGCTGGCTTGTAGACGAGGACGAAATCCACCCTCTTCGGGCCGGTGGGATCCATCCGCAACAGGAAACTCAGTTGTCTGCCACTCGTGGTCACAACCAGGAGGTTCGATTCGCCAGGTTGCTCAGTGACGGGTTTGACAAGGACAAGGGTTGGCTCCTTCTCGGAATGCTCCGCAAGGAACCGCTCGGGGTCACCGATGACCATTGAGCTGACTGGCTCGGGAACGCGAATCGCCGTCGCAAATCGCGGCGCCACACGCACCACCTGCACTTGATCCGTCAGGTTCCGCTTGCTCACCACCGGCTCGATCTGGGCGTAGAGTGCCTGAATCGCGACGAGTAAAAGAATCGATCTCATTCAGCAGGCTCCTTTCGCTGGGTCAACATCGACTCCCACTGATTCCGCCGGAACAGGTAGGCGACGCGATGGGTGTAGTTCACCGTTTCCGGGTGTTTGTATCGCAACCCTGCCTTCAGCACTCGACCGAGGCCGGCGTTATAGGCAGCAACGACGAGACGCAGATCGCCGCCGCACTCCTTCATCAGGAATGCGAGGTAGGCCACACCGCCTCGGATGTTCTCAGCCGCATCGAACCGGTTTCCGACGCGGAAAGCTGCCGCGGTATCCGGCATCAGCTGCATCAAGCCGACAGCCCCGGCCGGCGAAACTGCGCGTGGATTCCAGTTCGACTCCGCTTCGATCACCGCCCGCACCAATTCTCTCGGTACGCCGAAATGTTCGGCCCAGCGGTCTGCGAGAGCTGTGAGAGTCGACGTCTGGGCGCAGACGTTGCTGGCGACTAACGCCATCAGGATGAATCGCAGGATCACGCGACCGCCTCCTCTTCCCTTTGCGACATTGCCCGCAGGGCCTGATCGCGGTACTCACGAGCCGTCACGACAAGGCTGCTGAATCCGTCGCGAAGCAAGAGGCGCTTCACGTCTTCCTCGGTCTTGGCTAGGAAGGGAAGCAGCACATCCCGGTCCTCCGGGCGGATCTCGGAACGCCCCAAAAGCTGCAATGCCCGGACGAACTGCACGATTTCGTCGATCGAAGGCGGCTTGACCAGGTTGTAGCCTCGTAGTGCCTGCGCGAGCCCGACAGCCTGCGCCTTCAACTCAAGCGGGGCATCCACCGTTCGGATGTCGAGGATCTCGGCTTCCTTCCTCACATCGGGATGCTCGATCCGCTGGTAGAGACTTCGTCGGCGCAGCGGGTCCCCGAGTCGTCGTTCCTGGTTCGAAGTCATGACCACGAACGGAATGGATTGAGCCTTCACGGTCCCCAGTTTCGGCACGGTGATCTGCCAGTCAGAGAGGATTTCGAGCAACAGCGCTTCGAACTTCTGATCGACCTTGTCGAGTTCGTCGATCAGAAGCACTACCGGCTTCGGCTGGAGCACCGCCTGCAGCAACGGCCCTTGCGTGAAGAAATCAAGGGTATGGAGCCGGGCGCGGAGGCTTTCCCATTGGCGGTCGACTACCTGCGCCTGTGTTTCCAGGAATAGCCGCTGTAGGGCTTCGTCGAAGGAGCCGATCGCCTGGCGCTCCGTGATGCCCTCGAAGCATTGGAGGCGTATCAACTCCGTCTTTGCCGCGGCGGCAAAGGCCTGTGCCAGGTATGTCTTCCCGGTTCCGGGTGGTCCCTCGATGAGAATCGGTTTCTGCATCTGCGTCGCCAACCAGATGATCTGGACCAGCACGGGATCCGTCGCATAGCCGGCGCCACGCAACCCAGCGGCAACATCCCGGGGAGTAGCAAACATGGTGGGAGTTTAGGGGAACCGTCCAAATCGCCAAAGCGACTTCCACCACCCATGGCCATCACACTCGTTTGGCCGATTGTGCGGCTTCGCCTACTTTCGAAGGCGATGACAATCCTCCGAATCACAATCGCCCTCTCACTCGCTTGGGCCATCATCATGCTGTTTCAGGCTGGCTGCGGTTTGCCAAGGCCCTGCGAAATGACGAACAGCGGCTGTCGTCAAACGCCTCGCAAGGAGGGGTGTGAGCCCGGGTGGCCTCGACTAACGACGACCTCCTCATGTGCAGCGGACTCTGAGTCCAATCCTTAATCCATGCTCTATCGCCGAGAGATTCTGAACGCACTCCGCGCACGAGCGGTCGGCTCGATCGAGGAACTCGCATTACGCTCACTTGCACTGCGAGGAGAGTGGCGGGACTGTAGCCAACTCTTCGAAAGCCAGCTTCCGTGTGGCGGGTGGCCCAATGCGCTTGGAACCAGCGAGCCCAACGCCTATTCAACTTCAATGGCGCTGATTGCTCTGGCGCATTTGCGAGACCGTCGTGATGCACGTGCCGCAGTCAATCTCGCATTCGGCTGGCTCGATGAAACCGCCGGACGGGAAGGGCACTGGCTCTGGCGCTGGAA
The DNA here is from genome assembly GCA_017304135.1 of Acidobacteriota bacterium. Classification (GTDB taxonomy): domain Bacteria; phylum Acidobacteriota; class Terriglobia; order Bryobacterales; family Bryobacteraceae; genus JAFLBB01. The sequence goes on from JAFLBB010000001.1 coordinate 42,466, forward strand.
GTTCCGCTGGTTCGATCGGCGAGTGAAGTTCGATACCTCCAAGTACGGCTGGCCATGGATCGATGGAACCGTAAGCTGGGTCGCCCCGACGGCACTCGCGGTGATCGCACACCGAGTCTGGAAGCGCCCTTCCCCAAGAGTCGAACGCGGGATGTCGATGCTCCTCGACCGTGCATGCTCCTCTGGCGGGTGGAACGCGGGGAATTCCGAAGCATTCGGCGTCAGCCTGACAGCTCATCCCGACTTCACAGCCATGGGCCTCATCGCCCTCCGCTCCTGCGGTGTACACGCCCACCCGGCAGTCCGAAGTGCGGAGGACTATCTCTCAAGCCGGCTGGCAGCCAGCGAAGCCACCTACTCTCTGGCGTGGGCTCTGCTGGCTCTTCGTAACAACCCCAAAATGGTCAGCACGCTTCGCGCGCGGTTGCTGAAGTCCGTCAAGCTCGATGCGGGCGCGAAGCCCACTATCTCGCTCGCCTTGGCAGCCTTGGCTCTCGAAGATCCACCACTCGACCTTACGGAGACTCCACAATGAATCGAAGATCACTCCTCGGCGGTGCCTCGCTCGCAGCAACCGGCGCTCTCGCGGTCCATGAGACCTCCCGGCACCGAGTCCCGGACCGGAGGCGTCCAATGTCGAGAGTCGCGATTCTCCGTTGTGAGTCGTACAAGCGCGCCGCGCAAGTTGTATGGGATGGAATCCAGCTTCTCGAACCGCAAGTCGCCGGCAAGCACGTTCTCCTCAAGCCCAATCTGGTTGAGTACTCCCCTTCGGCCTCCATCAACACCCATCCCATAGTCATCGCGGCGACGGCCGACGCCTTCTACAGTCTCGGTGCCTTGAAAGTTTTGGTCGGCGACGGTCCCGGTCATGTCCGTGACTCGGAACTGGTCTTGGAGGAGAGCGGGCTTCGCGACGCACTACGTTCTGTCGGGCGGCTGCGGTTCATTGATCTCAACTTCGACAGGGTGCGCGCCGTCCGTACTCAGACTTCACTGACCAACCTGAAAGAACTCTGCCTTCCTCAATCGGTACTGGCGGCCGATGTAGTCGTCTCGATGCCGAAGGTCAAAACTCATCATTGGGCCGGCGTGACGCTCAGCCTCAAGAATCTCTTTGGGGTTGTCCCGGGCTCCGTCTACGGTTGGCCGAAGAACATCCTTCACTGGCAGGGGATCGACAACTCCATCGTCGAACTCGCCGCGACGGTCCCAGTTCACTACGTCATCGCGGATGGAATCGAAGCGATGGAGGGAAACGGACCGCTGCACGGCCCAGCGCGCCATCTCGGGTGCCTCGTCTTTGCCGACGATCCTGTTGCTGCCGATTCAGCATGCTGTTCCTTGATGGATGTTGATCCCCACTGTATCCGGCATCTTGCGAAGGCTTCATCGCTTGGTAACCTGGACCCCAGACGGTGGGAACTGCTGGGGGATCGCATCGCAAGCCTGCGCCAGACGTTTCAGCCGCCGCCGATGATGACGTTCGCCCGCGTGGGTTCGTCTACTCCAGAAGCCCGTGGACGCTCGGCGCCTTGACGGCGAGGCAGTGATCTGGAAACCCGTTCAGCACCAACCACTCTCGCTGCGCCGGCGGCAGCTTCTCATAGGGGATGCGGTCTGGATGATCCCTGAGGAAGGCCTCGAAGGACGACTCGGCGATCCCGCCCTTGAACCGGCGTAGGATCCCTTCCTTCAGCAGCCGCTGCACGGTCGTTCGTGATCTTCCGATGTCTTGCGCCACCTGGGCCACGGTGAGCGGCTGACGATCCACGTCTCGATCTGCGTTTCGCTCGCGCCATCGGTGCTTGCGCACTGCAGCCCTGCTCCGCCCATTCAGGTTGAGGCCCTTCTGGATCTGCTCCATCTCGCGACTCGCCCACCGAGGCTTGCGCCGCCAAGGCCACTGCTCTCGAGGTAGCGTGCGGCGCAGGAACTCCTTCACGGCCTCTTCCGTTCGGTCGAGTTCTGCCGCCAACTCACGCAACGGACGTCGCGTGGGAGCCTCAGTTCTCGCCCATTGAACGGCGACCTTCGCGTCCGAGGTTGTCCAGTTCCTCGCGGGTGAAGGTGAAGTGTCGGCTGACGGCGCCTGTCGCTCGCCGCCAGGCACGGTTTTAGCCGGCGTGACAGTGAACGCCAAGCCGCCGCCGTTTCGAGGGAAGTTCGATTCCGCAGGTGAGACATGCATAGTCGCTCGTGACCTGCGGCGATTCTAGGGGCGGTTCGGGACAATTCAAAAAGTCGCGACTTCTCGTTGCCCCATCATTTGACCCCTCTGGGGCATGAGGGGGTCAAAATTCCCCTTTGAGAATTTCACGCCCCCCTGAGGAGCATCGTTTCGGCGGCGATTTGCGCTGCGTGGCCCCTGCTCCCGGCTGCTTCATCGACTTTTGACTTCGTCCCGGTTTCCCCTGATAACAATCTCGTCGACTCTTCGACAAGGAACGCTTGGATGACGACCCCAACCTCCCCCACGGTCTCGATTCGGCTGTTCACAATCAAGGAAGCCGCCGAGGTCTTGAAGATCCCCGCCAGTTGGCTCTACGAGCGAACCAGGCGCAACGCCATACCCTGTCACCGACTCGGTAAATACCTCCGGTTCACGGAAGAAGACATTGCTCGAATCATCTCGTCACAGCCCCCGCAGTCGGACGCGGCAGACTGAGGCTCCGCCATGTCAAGACAGCGAGGCGCGATCGTCAGGAAGCACCAGCGGTACTTCGTCAAGTACCGGACCCCGGAAGGCAAGCAGAAGTGGGAGAGTGGGTTCGATACGAAGGCACAGGCGCAGGCCCGTCTCAACGAACTCCTCCAGGAGATCAATCAGGGCGTTTACATCGAACCGAAGACCATGACCTTTGGTGAATTCGCCGAGGAGTGGCTTGAAAGTCGAAGCAGCATCCGCGGATCAACCCTCTCGGCCTACGCCTCCATCCTCCGTCAGCGCCTCATCCCCTTCTTCGGGAAGACGCACCTTTCTGAGATCTCGTTCGAGCAGGTGCGACGTTTCGTTGGGGAACTCAGTGCCGAGGTTTCTCCGAAGACGGTTCATAACACGCTGATCCTGCTGCGAGTCATCCTCACGGGAAAGCGCGGGGCGAGCGCAATCAAGAGAGGATTCCTCCGCAGTGACCCCACCAAAGGCGTGGAGCTTCCTTCCCGGCTGCATCGGAAGATCCGGCCACTTTCGGTTGAGACCGTCTGGAAGCTGATTGACGCCGCAGAAGAGTTGGGTGAACTGCGACGATCGCTGGTGTTTCTTGATGCCTACACCGGGCTTCGGCGGAACGAGATTCTGGCACTTCATTTCAGTGACATAGATTGGCGGAGCCACGAACTCCTCGTGCAGCGTGCGATCTCAAAACGGGTCTCGGACGACGCGGCCCGCAAGTGGATCTGGGTTCTCGGACCTCCGAAGTCCGCGAAGTCGATTCGAAGGGTGGCCTTGCCTGAGGACGTGAGTGATTTGCTCGCAAGGCTTCGCCGGAAGGCTCAAGACAAGGAGGGCCTCATCTTCCGCCGCAACGACGGGTCCATGATCGATCCCGACTACTTTGATGAATGGCTCTTCGCGCCAGTCGTGAAGAGGGCGGAGCTCTCTGGCATCCGCTTCCACGATCTGAGGCATTTCTTCGCTTCGATGCTGATCGCACAGGGAGAGAGCCCGAAGTACGTCTGCGACCAACTGGGCCACGCCACCATCCAGATCACCTTCGACACCTACGGACACCTGTTCCCACAGTCACGGAAGGAAGCCGCAGCCAAGCTGCAGGACGCGATGCGCCAGGGCAAAGATAAAGCGAATGGTAGAAGTTTGGTAGAAGGTTCTAACAAAACCGGGGCAAAACGTTTCAGGAGCAGGAAGCCGGAAAGTGGCGGAAACGATTGAGGGAGAGGCGCTTACGGGCGGAGGAGGTTGGTTGCGGGGGTAGGATTTGAACCTACGACCTTTGGGTTATGAGCCCAACGAGCTACCAGGCTGCTCCACCCCGCAACAGTATGGTAGCAATCCGGTTCTGCCCGGGTCAACTCTTGCGCCCGATTCTGCGCACGATTCGGCCTCAGGCGCTATGCGGGAGCAGCTTCCCTGGCGCGGATTCGCCATCGGCCGGCGTGGGGATGGGGATCTCGACGATGAAGCGGGCCCCGGTGGGCTGGTTCTCGATGACGCGGATCTGGGCGCCGTGGTCGGAGAGGATGTGGTGGACGATGGCCAGGCCGAGGCCGGTGCCGCGGTTCTTGGTGGAAAAGTAGGGCAGGAAGAGGCGTTCACGATCGTCGGCGGAGATGCCGTGGCCGGTGTCGGCGACCACGAGCTCGACGGTGTCGGAGCCGGCAAGGCGCGTGCAGACGGTCAGGCGGCAGAGCTCGCCCTCTCGCATGGCTTCGGCGGCGTTGTCGATCAGGTTCACGATGACGCGCTTGAACTGTTCGCGGTCGATCATGAGCTTGGGCAGGCCCTCGGCCAGGTCGCGCACCATTTCGACGCCTCCCAGCCGCCCGGAGAAGACCTGCAGCGCGCCTTCCACCACTTCGTTCAGATCGGAGGGCGCGGGTTGCGCGGCGGGGAAGCGGGCGAACTGGCTGAACTCGTCCACCAGCGTCTTCACCGACTGCACCTCGCCGGAAATCGTGAGCGAGCACTCATGCAGGATACGCAGGAACTCCGGTGTGAGGCGCTCGGGGTTGGAGCCGGCGCGGTCGAGTTGGCGGGCGATGCGTTCGGCGCTGAGGGCGATGGGGGTGAGCGGGTTCTTGATCTCGTGGGCGATGCGGCGGGCCACCTCGTGCCAGGCTGCGGCTTTCTGCGCGCGGAGCAGTTCGCTGCTGTCCTCGACGACGATGATGAAGCCGGGGGCCTGGCGGGAGTCGATGGAGGCCACGGTGATGCCAAGGTGGAGGGGCGGTTTGCCGGGCTGTTCGAGATCCATCTGGGCCGAGGTCTGGCCGGTGCGCCAGGCGCGGTTGAGCAGGTAGTGGACCTCGCGGGCTTCCTGGGGCGGGAAGAGGTCTTCGAGCACGTTGGCGCCGGCGGCGCGGGCGCTGCCGAAGATGGCGCCAAGCGCGGAGTTGATGCGGCGGATGCGGCGTTCGGCGGTGAGTGAGATGACGCCGGTGGGGATGCTTTCGAGGATTGCTTCGGTGAACTGGCGCCGCCGCTCGATCTCGGCCTTGTTGGTTTCCAGCTCCTGCGCCATCTCGTTGAAGCCGCGGATGAGTGTGCCCAGTTCGTCCTGGCCCTGGGCGGCGATGCGGTAGCCGAGGTTGCCTTTGCGCAGCTCGCCGGCGGCTGTGAGCAGGGCTTGGATGGGGCCGATGAGCTGCTTGGAGAGGAACAGCGCGATCCAGGTGGCCACGAAGAGGATGAACAGGCTGATCAGGACGAGCAGCAGGATGTAGCTCCAGCGGATCTCCTTGCGCGCGGTGAGCAGCTTGTCGAACTCACGGTTTTCGCGCTCGATGACGCTCTGCGTGTAGGCCAGGTCAAGGGGCGTGCGGGCGCGGACCACGACGTCGGCCGGGCCGCCGCCGCTGAGTCCGGCCGTTGCCGTGTGGAGGCGCTCGCCCTGGGCCCGCTTGACGGGGGCCATGCAGATGGGCAGCCGCGTTTCGCCATCCACGCGCAGGAAGGCCTCCTCGATGCCGTTGATCTCGCAGAAGGTGGTGCTGAACAGCGACGGTTTGCGCGCCATGCGGCGGTATTCGTGCATCTCCGGCAGACCGGCCAGCCAGCGCGCCTGGGCGTCGGCGCGGCGCTGCGTTTCGCTGTCGAAGGAGTTGGAGACCTCGACGAGGTTGCTGAGGATGGTCGTGGTGGGGCGGCTGAACCACTTGTCGAGGTTGCGGTTCAGCACGTAGATGGAAAAGACGACGAGGAAGAAGACCGGCATGATGCTCAGCGCCAGCGCCCCGACGACAAGCTTGGAGCGGATGCGCGAGCCTTCGTACCCGGCGCGGCGTTCGACGTAGAGCTTCACGCCCGTGCGCACCAGCATGAAGCTGAGCGTCACCATGAGGATGAAGATGAGGGTGGAAACCGACCAGAGGAGGTAGGTCTGCTCGGTGGTGGACGGCCCGTAGGCGCCGAAGTCGAAGGAGCCCTGCCACACGACGAGCGTCACCAGAATGGCGAGGAAGAAGACGGCGGTGCCGTAAAGGAAGCGCTTCTTCATGGCGGCGAAGGCCCGGTGACTTGATTATAGGGGGTGGCGGAGACGGCGAATCAGACCACGGAGCAAGGTGATTACCGCCGCGATTCCGTATGGCACCGCGAAGTCGGCCACCAAGGGCCCCCACCACCAGGGGCGGATTCCATCCATTGGCAGCAGCAGAACTCCCAATGTGCCGGCGACTCCGCCCGCAATGAGCACAAGCGAGGCTCGTTCGTCATGGACATACCAGCGGAAGACGCAGGTGAGGTTGCCAAGGACCGACAAGGCGAAGATCAACAGAAGGGCGGACCCGCCTATCCAACGGACATACTCAAGCACCCATGGGAGACGCGTCCGCGTTGAGAAAAGACGAAGCAGCGGCCTTTACATGGTGTCGAACGCTCTTCGATACTCACGATCGCCGATGCCCGCACGCCTCAATTGCTTTTGCAGAAGCGCACGCGAAAGCTGCTTGTGATTAGGGATGGAGAGGTTCACGTTCGGCACGATGGGATTCATGAGCACGATGTGCTCGCCCTCCCGGCGGATGGACTACCCGAAGCGGGCGCTCAGGACGGAGGCGTGGCGTTTGCCGCTGGCGATGGGAAGATCGGATTGGCCCATGGCAAGGGCTACCCGCGGCTATCCACGAGATGGGGGATGACGAGGGAGACCCTGTGTCGAGCACCTTCCACCAGTCCGGCTTCGCGCCCCGCGCCGGCGCTCTTGATCGCATCCTCGAGCATCACCGAGATGCACGCCTCAATGGCGCCCATCACGTTGGCCTTTGCCTCGGCCTCGGTGCGGCCCTGCGACATGCAGCCTGGTAACTCCAGGCACTCGGCGATTGCGAACCCATCCTCCGCGTCCAGGCTGAAGACAAGGGTCAGGTCGAGCTTTTCGCCGGGAGCCAGCGGGTGTTCCATATCGCCCCTTTCATTTTGTCATGGAGTTAGCGTCACGGCGTTGGCGTCGTGAAGTGGACCGGCCCACACGCGACAAGGCCTCCCGTTGCCGGGAGGCCTTGTTGCAGCAAGTCACTCAGGTTGGAGAATGGGCCTCTGGAGAGGCCAAAGCCCTCAGTTGGGGCTGTTGGACAGAGGCTTCTGTCCCTGCGTACGGAACTCGTAGTGGTTGATCTCAATGGCCGCGCGGCCGGATTCGAAGCGTACGATGCGCCCGCGTGCCACCAGCTTCAACGGACAGGCGTCGTTGAGTTGCGCGGGCCAGCTGACAGCCAGCTCGATGGTGCGGCCGGGCAGCAGGACGTGCTCGGTCGTGAAAAGGATGCCGGAACTGGAGATGTTCAGCGTACGTCCGCCGCCCTGCTCCTGGTTCCCCTTCTTGTTGAGGACGCGGTAGCGAACCTCCCGCTCAATTGGAAACCGGCTTGATACCCGCCGGTCGCTCGATGTGGTCGTGAACTGCAAGAGAGCCTCCCGTATGCTTCCTAGAAAGTGGCGTCTAGGCAAACCAGGTCAGGATCGCTTGGTGCGTTGTGCGATCTCCGCCTGACATTGCCATTTTGCGGCCACGGCATCGAACGGACAATGGTAAGAAGAGTGGATTTCGCGGTGGTACCAAGTTCCCCCTCTGTCGGGACGAAAGTACCGCTACGAGTACCATCGCCACGGTAAGATACCTGATATGCGCAACGCTATCCTTGCCACCCTGCTCCTGGCCGCCTGCTCGGCCAATCCGCTGCTTGCGGAGAAGAAAGCCATTCAACCCAAAGAGTTTGCCAAGGGCGGGCCGTTCTCGCCGGGCATCCTCTCTGACGGCACGCTGTACGTGGCCGGTCAGGTGGGGCGCGACCTGAAGACGGGCCAGTATCCGGCCACCTTCGAAGACGAAGTGAAGGTCTGCCTGGAGAACATTGGGATCATCCTGAAAGAGGCCGGAATGGGCTTTGAGCACGCCGTCACGGTGCAGGTCTATCTCACTGATATGGAACTGTTTCCGCGTATGAACTCGGTGTACGTGAAGTTCTTCCCCGAGCCGCGTCCGGCGCGCGCCACGGTGGGTGTGGCCAAACTCGTGGGTACGGCCAAGATTGAGATCTCGGTCACGGCGCGGAAATAGGGCCTTCGCCTGAGGATTCTTCCTCAACCTTAGAGCGTTTGGCGCGCAACTGCTCCAAACGCTCCGCGATCCTGATTTCGAGGCCTCTTTGTACCGGGTTGTAGAAGCGCCTCCCCTCCAGTGAGGGGGGGAGGCACTCCATGCTCACGAGGGCATCGGCAAACTGATGGGCGTGTTGGTAGCCTTCGCCGTAGCCCCACTGTTTCATGGCGCGGGTGGATGCGTTGCGCAGGTGCATGGGGACGGGCTCGGCCGCGGTGGAGCGGACGGCCTCGCGGGCTTCGCTGAGGGCGCGGTAGGCGGCGTCGGATTTGGGGGCCACGGCGAGGTAGATGGCCAACTGGGCGAGCGCCAGGTCGCCTTCGGGTTCGCCGAGGAAGTGGAAACACTCTTTGGCGGCCATGGCCTGTTCGAGGGCGCGGGGGTCGGCCAGGCCGATGTCTTCGATGGCCATGCGGATGAGGCGGCGGGCGATGTAGAGGCGGTCCTCGCCGGCTTCGAGCATGCGCGAGAGCCAGTAGAGGGCGGCGTCGGGGTCGGAGCTGCGGATGGATTTGTGCAACGCCGAGATGATGTTGAAGTGCTCTTCGCCCCCTTTGTCGTAGAGCAGGACCTTGCGCTGCAGCGCATCTTCAACGGTTTGGCGCGTAACGGTGCCGGTGGGCGCGCCGGCGGCGACGATTTCCAGCAGGTTGAGCGAGCTGCGGGCGTCGCCGTTGGAATGGGCGGCGATGAGCTCGAGGAGGTCGTCGGGGATGGTGAGTTCGAGGTCGCCGAGGCCGCGGTCGCGGTCAGTGAGGGCGCGGCGGAGGAGAAGGACGGTTTGTTCGACGCTGAGGGCGCGAAGGGCATAGACACGCGTGCGAGAAAGCAGCGCGGAGATGATCTCGAAGCTGGGGTTCTCGGTGGTGGCTCCAATCAGGATGACGTCGCCACGTTCGACGAAGGGAAGAAAAGCGTCCTGCTGGGCTTTGTTGAAGCGGTGGATCTCGTCGACGAAGATGAGGGTGCGGCGGCCGAGGCGGCGGGCGCGTTCGGCCTCTTCCATGACGGCGCGCACCTCTTTGATGCCGCTCATGACGGCGGAGAAGGGGACAAAGTCGGCGTCGGACTGGCGAGCGAGGATGCGGGCAAGGGTGGTTTTGCCGACGCCGGGCGGGCCCCAGAGGATGAGCGAGGTCAGCTCGCCGCGCTCGAGCTGGCGGCGCAGCGGTTTGCCTTCGCCGAGGATGTGCTCCTGGCCGAGGTAGTCGGCGAGCGTTTCCGGGCGCATGCGCTCAGCGAGCGGGCGTGCGGGGCCTGGTTCGTCGCGAGGCGGGGTGGTGTCAAACAGACTCACGGGTGTGTTTCCCGGCGGCGAGCATGCGCTGGCGCGCCGCTTCATAGAGGATGACACTGGCGGCGACGGCGGCGTTGAGCGATTCCACGCCGGCGGTGGGGATGCGGACGTCGAGGGCGCAGCCGCGCATTTTGGCGCTCACGCCGTGGGCTTCGCTGCCGACGAGAAGGGCGCAGCGGCGGGTGAGATCCACCTGCTGGAGAGACTTCTCCCCGTGCGGGTCGGCGGCATACACATCGACGCGTCGCTGTTGCAGCGCGGCGCGGGCGACGTCGGCGTCCACTGTGTGCAGGAACGGCAGGCGGAAGAGCGATCCGGCCGAGGCGCGCAGCGTCTTGGCGTTGAACGGACTGACCGAACCCTTGAGAAACATGGCTCCGGTGGCGCCGAAGGCCTCGGCGGTGCGGACCATGGTGCCGGCGTTGCCGGGGTCCTGCACGCCGTCGAGGATGAGGACGAACGAGGTGCCGCGGAAGAGCTCGTCGACGGTCCAGGAGGGCGGCTCAACCAGGGCGATGACGCCTTGCGCCGACTCGGTGGAGACGACGGCCTGGAAGAGCTCATCGGGGACCACCTGGACCTGGGTGTGGCGCAGGCCTTTGACGTGCGTGGCCACAGCGGTGCCGACGCTTTCGGCGGCCAGCACGGCGCGGATGGGGCGGTTGGAGCGGATGGCTTCTTCGAGCAGGTGGAAGGTCTCGACGATGCAGCAACCGTCGGCGGTCAGTTCGCCGCGGGTGAGCGCACGGCGCACTTCGCGCAGCAGGGGGTTCTTGGCGCTGGTGATCTTTCGGGAAGTGAGCGTGCCGGGCGTCGTATGCTGAATCATAACGCAGAAGGCTGATGCGCTTGCGATTCCCGCGGATCCATCCCGTGCTCGCGCTGGCCGGGGCGCTTGCCCTGGCGCTGCTGGCTGCCGGATTTGCGCGCACGACGATGGCGATCGCGCGGCAGTCGACGGTGGATGAGGCGCGCGAGGCGGACGTGATTGTGGTGATGGGAGCGGCCGAGTACAGCGGGCGGCCCTCGCCCGTATTGCGTGCCCGGCTGGACCACGCATTGGAACTGTGGCGTCGCAAGCTGGCCCCGCGCATCCTCACAACGGGCGGGGCGGGGGGCGATCCGGTGTTCACCGAGGGCGAGGTGGGGCGGACCTATCTCACGCAGCACGGCGTGCCGCCGGAAGCCGTGATTGTGGAACCGGAAGGGGAGTCGACCGCGCAATCGGCGCTGGCGGTGGGCGAACTGCTGCGGCGCATGGGGTTGCACTCCTGCATTGTCGTCAGCGACGGCTACCATATCTTCCGCGCGAAACGTCTTTTGGAGAGCCGGGGCCTGGAGGTCTACGGCTCGCCGCGCCCGGACTCGGACAAAGAGGACTGGCGCAAGTGGAAGCTTTATTCGCGCCAGGCCGCGGGCTACATCCTCTGGTCGGTCGGCGTTGTCATTTGAGTCAGGAAACGGATCTATGAGAATTGCCCTTACCCTTCTGTTCACCACCCTCGCTTTCGGCCAAACGGGCTGGAGTCCGGCCCATTCGATGAAGTTCCGCGGCGTGAGCGACGTGACTCCCTCGCCCGACGGCAAGCATGTGGTGTGGTCGGAAACCTGGGCTGTGATCGAGGAAGAGAAGAGCGAGATGCGGACGCACATCTTCGCCGCGGGCGTGGATGGCTCGGGGCGAGTGCAACTGACGCGGGGCGAGAAGAGCGCGAAGGGACCGCAGTGGTCGAGCGACAGCCGTTGGGTTTACTTTTCGTCGGACCGCTCGGGGAAGCCGAATCTGTACCGCATCGCGATTGAAGGCGGCGAGGCTGAGCAGCTCACCGATTGGAAGGGGAATGGCGGGGCGTTTGCACCCTCGCCCGATGGGAAATGGCTGGCCTGGATTGCCGCCGAAGAAGACAAGGAGGCGGAGAAGGGCAAGAAGCAAAAGACGGATTGGAAGGTGGTGGAGGCGGACCCCAAGAACCAGAGCCTGTGGCTGGTGCCGCTGGGCGGGGAGCTGCCGGCCAAGCCGCAACGGCTGACCGAGGCGAAGTTCCACGTGATGGAATTCCAGTGGTCGCCGGATTCGGCGCGGATTGCGTTCGTGCAGGCGCCGGAAGCGGGACTGAATGAGGCGTACCGGTCCGATGTATCCGAAATGGAGATTGCGACCAAGCAGGCGCGGGTGATTGCGGGGACCGAGTTCCCCGAGACCGAACCGCAGTATTCGCCGGATGGACGTTATCTGGCGTTCCGGCGGGGTTCGGGTAAGCGCATGGGCGTGGATGCCCATCGCGTGATCCTGCTCACGCGGGCCAGCGGAGAACAGCGCCCACTGGCCGAGACCTTCGATGGCTCGCCGCAGCTGCTGGGCTGGACCGGCGCGGGGCTGCTGTATGTCGAGTCGCGCGGGACAAAGGGCGGCCTGCAGCTGCTGCCGCTCGATGCGCCGCCGCGCGATGTGTTTGTGCCGCAGCGGGGTATTTTGTACGCCTGGAAGCCGACGGGGACTCACATTGGGGTTTCGCTGCAAACCCCCGATGAGCCGCAGGAGGCGTATGTCATGCCGCTGACGGGCCGTCCGGCGCCGGTGCGTGTGAGCGCGGCGAACACAGGTGTGGCCCGCCCGCAATTGGGCCGCACGGAGGTGATCCGCTGGAAGAGCAAGGATGGGCGCGAGATCGAAGGGCTGCTCACCTATCCGAAGGGCTACACGGCGGGGACGCGCGTGCCGCTGCTGCTCAACATTCACGGCGGGCCGTCGGGGGTGTTCACGGAGTCGTTCACCGGGGCGGCGGGCATCTACCCCATCGCGGCCTTTGCTGAAAAGGGAATTGCCGTATTGCGGCCGAATCCGCGCGGCTCCTCCGGCTATGGCGCGGCGGTGAGGCAGATGGTGGTGCAGGATTGGGGCGGCCTCGATGCGCAGGACCTGTTGACCGGCGTGGATCACCTGATCGGCATGGGCGTGGCCAATCCGGACAAGCTGGCCGTGATGGGCTGGAGCTATGGCGGCTACATGACGGCGTGGCTGGTGACGCAGACGACGCGCTTCAAAGCCGCCGCCGTGGGGGCCGGCATTACGAACACGGTGTCGATGTATGGAACGCAGGACATCCCCAAGGTGTTCGAAGACTACTTCGGCGGCACACCGTGGGAGCTGCCGAAGGTGTATGCCAAGAGCTCGCCGATGGAGTTTGTGAGCCGCGTGAAGACGCCGACGTTGATCCTGCATGGCGAGGCCGACCCGCGCGTTCCGGTGACGCAGGGCTACGAATTTCACCGCGCCCTGAAGCGGCAGGGGGTTCCTGTCGAGATGGTGGTGTATCCGCGCATGCCGCATGGCCCGAACGAGCCGAAGTTCACGCAAAACATTGCGGAGCGGCATCTGGCCTGGGCCGAGAAGTGGCTTCTGCAGTAGGAGGCACGATGTTCAGCAAGCTGATGAAGTGGTTCAGTTCGGACCGCAGCGAGGAGCCGCGGCCACTCTCCTCGAAACCAGAGCCGGAGATGCCCTCGGCGGCGGTCGCCATGCTGTGCGTGAGGGTGAAGGATGAGTTCAGCGCCACGCTGGACGAGCGGACGATGCGTGAGGTGGTGGGCCAATTGCGCCGGCGGCAGAAGATCGAGGCGATCAAGTTGATCCGTGAGAAGACGCGCCTCGGGCTGAAGGAGTCCAAGGACATCGCCGACGATCTGGAGACTGTGCTGAAGTGGGCCTGAGGTGAGCGTGGCCGGGAGGGCGGCTACAGCTTAAGCAGGGAGCGCAGGCGCTTGGTTTGCACGCGGCTGACGGGGATCTCAGTGGCCTTCTTGTCGTCCATGCGGAGCTGGAAGCTCGACTTGAACCAGGGGATGACCTCGCGGATACGGTTGATGTTCACGAGGTAGCTGCGGTGGACGCGCCAAAAGGTCTCCGGGTCGAGGTTGGACTGCAGCTCCTCGATTGTCCGGTAATTCGAAATTCCCTCACACTGCGAACTGACGACGGTGATGAGGCCATCGTCGATGGTGGCGTAGACGATGTCCTGGGCGTCGACGATCAGGTTGCGCCCGCCGGACTTGATGAGGACCTTGGTTCGCTGCAGAGCCGGCCTGCTGACGGGGGCCTCCGGAGCCGGGGCCGCGGCTTCGACGCGCAGGCGTTCGACGATGATGCGCTGGGCGCGATCGATGGTTTGCTTGAGGCGGTCGCGGTCGATCGGCTTCAGGATGTAGTCGAGGGCTTCGAACTGGAAGGCCTCGACGGCGTATTGATCGTAGGCGGTGGCGAGCACGAAGTAGGGGATATGAGCCCCTTCGTCCTTCAGTTTGCGGATGACGCCCATGCCGTCGAGGCCGGGCATCTGGACGTCGAGGAAGACGAGGTCGGGCTCGAGGTCGAGGATCTTCTCCACGGCTTCGGGGCCATTGGAGGCCGTGGCTACGATATCGATCTCGGGAAAATCCTTGAGAAGGTAGGAGAGCTCGTCGGTTGCCAGCGGTTCGTCATCCGCGAGCAACGTAGAGATCGTCGCCACCGTGCGAGCCTGCATTCGATGCTAGTATATCAACTTGGTTTTTGGCCCTAATTCAACTGCCCGCGAATAGTTTCAGGAGTATTACAAAATGTCCTCAACGTCTACCCAAATTGCGCCCGCCGAAGGCAAACTCGGCATTCTGATCCCCGGCATTGGCGCCGTTGCCACCACCTTTATGGCTGGTGTCGAGCTGGTGAAGCGCGGTCTGGGCGAGCCGGTTGGTTCGCTCACGCAGATGGCCACGATCCGGCTCGGCAAACGGACGGAGAACCGGACGCCCAAGATCAAGGACTTCGTCCCGCTGGCCAAGCTGGATGACATAGTCTTCGGCGGCTGGGACATCTACGAAGACACTGCGTACCAGGCGGCCACGCACGCGCGCGTGCTCGAGCAGACGATGCTTGACCAGGTGAAGGCGCCGCTGTCGGCGGTCAAGCCGATGAAGGCGGTGTTCGACCAGGAGTATGTGAAGCGGATCAATGGTCCCAATGTGAAGACGGGGCCGAACAAGCGCGACCTGGCCGAGCAGCTCATCGCCGATATCGAGAACTTTCGCAAGACCAACGGCTGTTCGCGGCTGGTGATGATCTGGTGCGGGTCGACGGAGGTGTTCCACCGGCCGGCGGCGGTGCACCAGTCGATGGAGGCGTTTGAGAAGGGGCTGGAAAACAACGACCCGGACATCGCGCCGAGCCAGGTGTACGCCTACGCCGCGCTGAAAACGGGAACGCCCTTCGCCAACGGTGCGCCAAACCTGACGCACGACGTTCCGGCATTGCTCGACCTGGCCCGCGACAACAACGTTCCGGTTTGTGGGAAGGATTTCAAGACCGGCCAGACGTTCATGAAGACGCTGTTGGCGCCCGGTTTGAAGTCGCGCATGCTAGGCGTAAGCGGCTGGTTTTCGACGAACATTCTTGGCAACCGCGACGGCGAGGTGTTGGAAGACCCCGGCTCGTTCAAGACGAAGGAAGAGACGAAGCTGAGCGTGCTGGATGAGATCCTGCAGCCGAACCTCTACCCGGCTCTCTATAAGGACATCTACCACGCGGTGCGGATCAACTACTATCCGCCGCGCGGCGATTCCAAGGAAGGCTGGGACAACATCGACATCTTCGGCTGGCTCGGCTATCCGATGCAGATCAAGATCGACTTCCTGTGCCGCGACTCGATTCTGGCCGCGCCGCTGGCGCTCGACCTGGTGTTGTTCCTTGACCTGGCGCAGCGCTCCGGCATGCGCGGCATTCAGGAGTGGCTGAGCTTTTACTTCAAGGCCCCGATGACGGCGCCCGGCCTCTACCCCGAGCACGACATCTTCATCCAACTGATGAAGCTGAAGAACCGGCTGCGCCACCTGAAGGGCGAGGGCCTCATCACGCACCTGGGTCTTGAATACTACGATTAGAGGATGCAGATCCTCGTCATCGGTGGCACGCAGTTCATTGGCCGCCACCTGGTGGAATCACTTCTAGCCGCCGGACACAGTGTGACATTGCTTCACCGGAAGAGCCGGCGGCTTTTTCGTGGCCAGGTGGACCAGTTGCTGGCCGACCGCGGCGATGAGCGGGCCGTGCGCGCCGTGCTGAAGGGCCGGCGCTTCGACGCCGTCTACGACAATGCCTACGATTGGGAGCGGGGGACGACGGCGGCGCAGGTTGGCTTCCTGGCCGAGGCGTGCCACCACACGAAACTGAAACGGTATGTGCTGACGTCGAGCGTGGCGGTGTATGGCGATGGGGCGCTGGGTTGCCGCGAGACGGCGCCGCTGGTGAAGGCTCCGGAGGGCAGTCCGTATGCCATCAACAAGGCCGAGAGCGAACGGCTGCTATTGCGGATGCATGAGCGGGCGGGGCTGCCGGCGGTGGCGCTGCGGCCGCCGTTTGTCTATGGGCCCGGCAACAACTTCTACCGTGAGCAGTATTTCTGGGATCGTCTGCGGCTGGGGCGTCCGGTGATCGTCCCCGGTGATGGGCGCGCGCCGATGCACTTTGTGTATGTGAAGGATCTTGTGCGGGTGGCGATGGAGTGCCTGACCAACGACGCCGCCGTGGGGCAGGCGTTCAACGTGGCGCACGAGGAGGCGATTTCGCAAAACGAAGCCATCCGGCTGATGGCGCGCGTGGCCGGTGTGAAGGCGGAGATCGTGCGTGTGCCGCGCAAGCGCATCGCCGCGGCGGGGGCCAGTCCGTTCACCGAACCCTATTACTTTGCGCAATACTTCGACATGGCTCCGATCACGGAGGACATCACGAAGGCGCGGCGGAAACTGGGATTTGCGCCCACCACACTGGAACAGGGCTTTGCCGAGACCTACCGCTGGTATCTGCGCACGCACAAGCCGCGCACGGACGGCTTTGAGTTTGAAGACACGCTGATGGGAAGGGCAGCCAAGTAACCATGACCGGAGCGGACCTCTTTGTTGACGCGCTGGCCAAGCTGGGCATCGGCGAGATCTACACGCTGGTGGGCGACCACCTGAATGAAGTGTTGTCGGCGGCCGGGAAGCGCGGGCTGGACATTGTCGATTTCCGGCATGAATCGGGCGTGACGCATGCCGCTGACGCCGTGGGCCGGTTGCGGCGGAAGCCGATCGTCTCGCTGGTGACGGGTGGCCCGGGCCATACGAACTCGCTCACGGGGCTGGCCACGGCCTACCAGGCGTGCAGTCCGCTGATTGCGGTGAGCGGCGCACCGTCGACGGCGCTGGCGGGGCGGCAGGTGTTTCAGGTGATCGACCAGGTGGGCATGGCGGCGCCGGTGTGCAAGTGGGCCGCGGCGCCGGCTTCGGCGGCACAGATTCCTTACTACCTGGGCCGCGCGTATCAGGAAGCGACCACGGGGCGGATGGGCCCGGTGCATCTGACGATTCCGGTAAACCTGTTTGAGGCGGAGGCGGCGGGCGCGGTGCTGCCGATGCAGGCGCCGGTGGCGGGGCCTGAAGCCGCACCGTCGAGCGCCGAGGTGGAGCGCGCTTTGGCTACGCTACGCGACGCGAAGAAGCCGGTTGTGATCGCCGGCAGCGGCGTATGGTGGGCCGACGCGGGTGCGGAGCTGAAAGAGTTTCTGCGCAAGACGTCGCTGCCGCTGTATACGGTGACTATGGCGCGCGGCGTGGTGCCGGACAGCCACAGGCTGTGTTTCGGCTATGCCGATGGGGCGTTGAACAAGGCCATTCACAGGGCGTTTCGCGAGGCCGATGTCGTGCTGGTATTGGGCAAGCGTATCGATTACCGGCTGGCGATGGGTGGTCCGCGGCTGTTTGCGCCGGAGGCGAAGTTCATTCAGGTGGACCTGCATGGACCTGAGCTGGGCAACGCGCGGCCGATCGAGCAGGGCATCTGCGCTCATCTGAAGTCCACGCTGCGCATGATGAACGAGAGCATCGGCAAGGAGCCGTGGCCGGCCAACAACGCCTGGCTGCGCGCGCTGCGGAGCTACCGTACTGCCTGGACGAAAGAGTTGGCGGCGATTGCCGCGGACCGCTCAGCGCCGATCCATCCAGCGGCGTTCTTTGCCGAACTGCGCGAGGCGCTGCCGGAGAACATCCTCTACGCCTGGGATGGCGGCGATTTTATTCACTGGGGCCGGGCGACACTCGCGGCCGAGCGCGCCGGAACGTGGCTGCGGCTGGGTCCGCTGGGTACGATTGGTTCGGCGCTGCCGAATTCGATTGCACTGCAACGGGAGTTTCCCGATGAGCCGGTGGTGATGATCACGGGCGACGGTTCGCTGGGGTTTTACCTGGCGGAGTTGGACACGCTGGTGCGGCACAAGCTGCCGGTGGTGATCATCGTGGGCAACGACGCCGGGTGGGGTCTGGAGCGCGAACTGCAGGGCGAGTTATGCGGTTCGACGGTGGCTTGCGAACTGCGGCCGACGCGCTACGATTTGATTATGCAAGGCTTCGGCGGACGAGGCGAGAACATTGAAACGCTCTCGCAGGTGGGGCCCGCCCTGAAGCGCGCATTTGCATCCCGCCAACCATACCTGTTAAACGTGAATGTGCGGGGAGCCCGGTCGCCGTTCACCGAATGGCAGATCGGCGGAAAGAAGAAGTGACCGATACGCCCGGTGCAGGACGGCAATCCGAATCCACCGAGCAGGTGACGCGCCTGCTGGTGGAGTTGAACAACGGCAACCAGGGTGCCATCGAATCGCTGATGCCGCTGGTGTACGACGAGTTGCGCCGGATTGCCGCGCGCCACCTGAACCGCGAGCGGCCTGACCACACGCTGCAGCCGACGGCGCTGGTGCACGAGGCCTATATGCGGCTGGTGGACCAGCGTTCGCCGCACTGGCAGAACCGGCTTCATTTCATGAGCGTGGCCGCGACGATGATGCGGCGCGTGTTGATTGACCATGCCAAGGCGCGCCACCGCGTGCGGCGAGGCGGGGCCAACCAGCAGCGGGTATTGCTGGAAGACAATCTGGCCGGGACGGACAACCGCGTGTTGGAGGTGCTGGCCATTGATGAGGCGCTGGACAAGCTGGCGGCGCTCGATGCGCAGCAGGCGCGCGTGGTGGAGCTGCGGTTCTTTGGCGGGCTAAGCGTGGAGGAGACGGCCCAGGTGATGGGGGTCTCGACGCCGACGGTCAAACGGTACGCCAACTCGGCGCGGGCATTTCTGCACCGCGAGATGCGGCGCGACGGATCCGAACCAGGAGCCACGGCTCCCTGAGACTGCGCGTACATTGACTAGGGCATGAATCCGGAACGCTGGAGACAGGTTCGTGACATCTTCGACGAGATCGTCGAACTGAACCCGGTCGAGCGCAATCGCTATTTGCTGGTGGCCGCGGATGGCGACCCCGACCTGCGCCGCGAGGTGGAGGAGCTGCTGCGCAGCTACGATGAATCGGGCGATTTGATGGAGAAGCCGGCCGCGGCCGGGCTGTCTGACCTGTTTTCAACGAGCCCGGCTCCGCGAACGGCGGGTACGGGGCCTTTTTCGGCGAGCGCGCTGGGAGCCCCCACGGCGGGCGGGCTGCCGCTGCGGGCGCTGCCCAACGACTACACCTTCACCGGACACCACGTGGGCAGCTTCCGGCTGGTGCGCAAGATCGGCGCGGGCGGTATGGGCAGCGTGTATGAAGCGCTGCGCGACGACCAGGAATTCCAGCAGCGGGTGGCGATCAAGTTCGTCAAGCCGGGAATGGGCACGACGGGCATTCTGCAGCGCTTTCTTACTGAGCGCCAGGTGTTGGCGGCGCTGAATCACCCCAACATCGCGCGGCTGCTGGATGGCGGCACGACGCCGGACGGCCTGCCGTACTTCGTCATGGAGTATGTCGATGGCACGCCCATCGACCGCTACTGCGACGAGAAGCGGCTGAACATTGCGCAGCGGCTGGCCCTGTTCCGCACGGTGTGCGATGCGGTCCAATATGCCCACCAGAACCTGATCGTGCATCGCGACCTGAAGCCGGCCAACATCCTGGTGACGGCGGCGGGCACGGTGAAGCTGCTCGATTTCGGCATTGCCAAGCTGCTGGGTCCGGCCGTGGGCGAAGAGACGGTGGCGCATACCACCGATGGGTCGCCGATGACGCCGGAGTTTGCCAGCCCGGAGCAGGTGCACGGCGAGAACGTGACCACGGCGAGTGACATTTACGCGCTGGGGGTGCTGCTCTACCAGTTGCTCACCGGGCGGATGCCCTACAGGCTGGACCAGTGGACCGCGCCGAAGCTGTTCATTGCGATTGCGGAGCAGAATCCGGAGCGGCCTAGTGAGCGTGTGCTGGCCGACGAGGAGTGCGCGCTGGGCAATGGGGAGAAGCGGGTGGTGGAGGCCTCGCTTGCGGCGCTGGTGAGGGAAGGCACGCCGGACCGGCTGCACCGGCGGCTGGCGGGCGACCTGGACACGATTGTCCTGATGGCATTGCGCAAGGAGGTGTCGCGACGCTATGCCAGTGTGGAGCGCTTCTCCGACGACCTGCGGAAGTACTTGGAGGGCCATCCGGTTTCGGCTCGGCCAGATACGCTTTCCTACCGCCTGGTGAAATTCGCCGCGCGCCACAGGGCGGGCGTTGCGGCTGGCGTGCTGGCGGTGATGGCACTGATTGCGGCCACGGGCGTGAGCCTGTACTACGCCAAGGCGGCGCGGCAGGAGCAGGTGGTGGCCGAGCGGCGGTTCCAGGACGTGAGGCAACTGGCGCGGTTCGTGATGTTTGAGTTTGACGACGCCATCCGCGCCGGCGAGACCCCGGCTCGCATCATGCTCGTACGGCGGGCGTTTGAGTACCTGAACGGGTTGTCGAAAGAGGCCGTGGGCGATGCTTCGCTGGAGCGCGAGGTGGCCGAATCGTATCTCAAACTGGGCGACATTCAGGGCAACCTCTACACCTCGCACGTCGGCGACCGGGAAGGGGCGCTGGAAAGCCACCGACGCGCGCTGGAAATGGCCAGCCTGCTGGCGGCACGGCCCAACCCGGAGGTAGCCGACCGCCTGCTGGTGGTGCGCGCCAAGACGGGGCTGGCCGATCTGCTGGCGCTGGGCGGCGACCGCAGGCAGGCGCTGCGGTTGTACCAGGAAGCCCGCGCGGTGTGCGAGGAGATGGACAAGCGCAAACGGACGCTTGAGACCGTGCGCCACCTGGCGGAAGTTGTATCCAAAGAGGGCTTCGTGCAGAGCCAACTGGGCGACCTGAACGGTGCGCGGCAACTGTTTACGCGGGCACTCGGCCTTTCGGCCGAATGGCAGCACCTGGATGCCGCCAGCCCTCAGGCGCAACGGACAGCCGCCATGGCCACAAGCCGGTTGGGTGAATTGCTGGTCCGCTCTGGAAACTCCGCCGAGGGGCTGGTATCTCTGCGTCGCGGCGTGCTGGTGTATGAAGACCTGATGCGAGCCCAACCGGGTGTCACCAGTTACACCCGCGACCTGGCGGCAACCTCGATTCTGTATGGCGATGCGCTGCTCGCCGCCAAGCAGGAGGCGACGGCGATTGAGGCCTACCGGCGAGCGCTGCACCTGGCCGAAGGTCTGGCGGCGGGCGACCCCAAGAACCAGCAGCACCAGCGTGACCTGCACCTTGTGCTGGGGCGGCTGGCCGACGCCTACTCGCAAACCAAGCGGCACGTGGAGGCGCGCCAGATGACGTCGCGGGCGTTACAGGTGTTAAAGCCGCTCGTGGACCTGCCTTCGCCCTCCGGCTACGACATCCAGCAGTATGTCTGGCTGCTGGTGACGACGCCCTACCCCGAGCTGCGCGACCCGGCGCGAGCGGTGCCCTACGCGGAGGCTGCGGCCCGGATGACGAATGCCTCTGACCCGGCCGTGCTGGATGCGCTGGCGCGGGCGTATTTCGGCACCGGCAACCGGCAGCTGGCGGTGGAGACGGAACGGAAGGCGATTGCCCTGCTGCCGCCGCGCAGCCAGTCCGGCGACAGCGCGCTGCGGGCTGAGCTGGAGGCGAACCTGGAGCGGTTCCAGAAGTAGGACGTTAGCGGCGGAGCCTGCCGACGGCGAGCAAAACCAATCCCATGCCCATCAGGACCCAGGTGCCGGGTTCGGGCACTTCGCCCTCGCGCAGGGGCGCATTGTTGTTCACGAAGAGGTTGACGTCGTCGTAGACACGGATGCGGTGGCGCACGCTGACCCAGTTGGTGGGGTTGGTGAAGAAGACGCTGTCAAAGCTCTGGTTTTCATCCAGGAACAGGGGTCCGTAGGAGAAGTTGGTGCAGAGGTTGCGGTTGTTGATGCTGAAGTCGCCCTCTACGCAGAGGTCGGTGTAGACCTCAAACAAGGGTGAGGCGGCCGGTGCAAGAAACGACTGCGGTCCGGCGATGCGGAAATTCGAGCCGCCATCGCTCCATTCGGCGTCCATCTCGAATCCGAGGATGACGGGCGGAGGAGGGTCGATGGTGTACTGGATGACGTACTCGGCATAACCGGGAGGGTTGGGAACCCCGGCGGGAAAGAGGAAGCTGCCGCCGAAGCTGACTCCGAGGCCGCCGCCGCTATAGGTGATGTCCAGCGAGATGTCGCTGGCCGTCGAAGCAGGCGAACCGGAAGGACCGCTGAAGCTCGCGTTGAAAATGCTGAACGGGGCAACGGCGCAGCCGGTGCTGTTCGTCAGATCGCTCAACACCGACACGTTGTCACACGAGCTCAGTGTATTGATGTCGGGGCCGAGCCCGCCTCCGAAGGCCACCGATGACGTGGCAAGAACCAAAACGCCCAAAATACGCATATTACTCTTGATTATCCTGATGTTGCCCGAATGGGCCAAGCACCTCGAGGTACCTGTGAGTACTGGGTGCGCAGCCACCGTCTCCGAGAACGGCGGCTGCGCCGTCGCGGGCACTCGCTCCTCCGTCAAGTACCCGCGGCACAGGAAGGTCTCCGACACCTCCCCGGCCGAGTTCCGAATGGGCCGCGGAGCCGGACTCCTCCAAACGAACCCGGCTGATGCGACAGAGTCGCGCGACCCACTCAGAATGCCTGTTGTACGCTTACGCGATACCCGGAGGCGGGAGGGATCACTTCTTACAAATTTTTTTGAGAATTCTTATTGGGCCGGGGGCTAGCGGCGGAATCCGGCAGGCCGGCCGAGCAGTTGTTCGACGTCCCGGCGCAGCGGTTCCACGGTGTGGGCGAACATCTGCTTGTAGGCGCCGCAGAAGTAGTCGAGCTCTTCGAATTCACCGTGGCGGCCATGGCGGAACTTAGGACAGCCGCCATGGCAGAGTTCCTTCCAACGGCAAGCCTGACAAGCAGGATGGGGGATCGACTTCTTGGCGGCGAACTCGGTGCGGCGCATGCGGCGGGCCACCTCGGGCCAGGAGTCGTCGACGATGTTGCCTAGCTTCCAGTTGCCCTCGACGAAGAAGTCGCAGGGGTAGATGTCGCCGTTGTATTCCACGACAACGTAGCTGTCGCAGCTTTCGTGCATGGTGCAGGCGCCCGGTTTCATGCCGGCGATGCCTTCGGCCAGATTGTCGAAACAACGGACGCGTACCTGCCGGCGCTCGGGCCACCAGAGGTCGAAGGTCTCGACGAGGAAGCGGCCGTACTGCTCGGGGGTGATGGTTTCGGGAAGGGGGTTGCCGCTCGAGTCGAATTCCGAGAGCGGGATGTACTGGATGTTGTCGATGCCCAGGGAGCGGAAGAAGCGGTAGATCTCCTGGGGCTTGTCGACGTTGGACTGGCTGAGGACGCAGAGGATGTTGAACTCGGCCTTACCCTTTTGCAGTGCCTCCATGCCGCGCATCACCTGGCGCCAGGTGCCGGCGCCGCCTTTGTTGATGCGGAAGCGGTCATGGATGTCCTCAGGGCCGTCCATGGAGAGCCCGATGAGCCAGTTGTACTGATGGAAGAACTCCGCCCAGTGGATGTCGAGCAGGACGCCGTTGGTTTGGAGGGCGTTGGACACCTGCTGGCCGCTGCGGCCGTAGAGCTTCTGGAACTCAACGAGCTTTTCGAAGAACGGCAGGCCGGCGAGGGTGGGTTCGCCGCCCTGGAAGGCGAAGGTGGAGTTGGGGTAGCTGTAGTAGAGCCAGGAATCGACGAGGCGGCGCAGGGTGTCGGTGGACATGCGCTTGTGGTCGATTTCCTTGTAGGGGTCGGCGTCGCGGTCGAGGTAGAAGCAGTAGGTGCAGTCGAGGTTGCAGAGCGCCGAGGCCGGCTTGATGAGCAGTGACTGGATGCGTGCGACGGCGTAGGGCGACTCCACGCGTTCGCCCGAAGAAGTGGACTGCCCCAGGATGGGAAGCTGGCCGGACACGCTCATGCCTGCGATTGTACGCTGAGGGGAGATGGCTGGCCAAACCGATCCGCTGCTGGCGCACATCCGCTCCCGCTTTGCCGAGGCTGCGAATGAGCGCGACCGCGCGGCGATTCGCCGCTTTTTCCGCGAGCAGGTGGACCCCTATGGCGTGCCGGCGGCGCTGGTGCATGAGCTGACGCGGCATGCCCTGCCGCTGTTGCGCGAGCGGACTCCGGCGGCACGGAACCGGTTCTTCCAGGAGCTCTGGAAGTCAGGCAAGTACGAGGAGGGGATGCTGGTCATCTACCTGGCGCGGCGGTTCACACGCGGCTGCGGGGGGTGCGAGTTCAAGCTGTGGGAGCGCTGGTTGGACCGCTACGTGACCAACTGGGCGCACTGCGATGGGATCTCGATGCACCTGCTGGGCACGGCGATTGCGCATGAACCGGAGTTGGCGGCGCAGTTGGAGGGTTGGACCCGTTCGCCGAACCTGTGGAAGCGGCGGTCAGCGGCGGCTTCACTGGTGAGGGAGGCCCGCAAGGGGAAGCACGCCGCGCTGGTGGGCCGCATCCTGAAGGCGCTGGAGCGGGATGAGGCGGATTTGATCAAAAAGGCGGTGGTGTGGTTGAAGCGGGAGCGGGAGAGGGGCCGCGGGACGCAAGAAAGGGGGTGACCAGGGGGCTAGCCCGCCTGCTTCCGGTATCACGGGACGCGTTATACTGAAACTTGATCAGGTCGTTTCGAAACCACGAAACAGAGCAGTTGTTTTGATCCGGCCAGAGCCGGGCGTTTCAGGCCTGCGAGCGGCAGGCGTTTCAGAAATTGCGCATGCTGGATGCGTCGAGCCGATTGAGCGATCTGGGGGTGCTTCCCGGGAACCGGTTGGAGGCATTGAGGGTGACCGCAAAGGCCAGAACAGCATCCGCATCAACGGTCAATTCCGGATCTGCTTCGAATGGCGGGACGGCGATACCTACGAAGTGGAAGTGACAGACTACCACTGAAGGGAGTGGAGATGAAGGCGAAACTGAGCCAGCGCATGCCCCTGCATCCGGGGGAGATTTTGCGCGAGCAGTTCATGGCTGAGTTCGGCGTGAGCATCAACCGGTTGGCTCGGGATCTACGTGTTCCCCCGACGAGAATCAGCGAGATCGTGAACCAGAGGCGGGGGATCAGCTCCGATACGGCGCTCCGGCTGGGCCGCTATTTTGGCACGACGGCCGAGTTCTGGATGAACCTGCAAAGCGCCTACGACCTCGACGTGGCACGGGACGCGATGCCCCAGATCGAACGCGACGTCCAGCCCATCGTGGCGGCCTAAACCTCAGTCCAGCTCGACGACATACACCTGCGGGAAGCCGCCGGGGTTACGCTCGCTCTTGCGGTCGCTGGTGAAGACGATGCGGCGCTCGTCATGGGAGAACGAGGGGTGGGGGTGGGTCCACTGGGGGCCATAGACGGTGTCGGTCTGGACCTCCATCCAACTCAGGGCGCCTTTTTCGGCCTCGCTGCGGGCGCGGGCGAAATCCTCGGCCAGTGCGTAGCGTGAGGTCGTCCATTGTGACCCGCCGCTGGAGGCCTCGCTGAGGGCGAGGAGGCGGGCCTCGCCGGTGGCTACGTCGATGAGATGGAGGCCGCGGTCGGGGTGGTTGGTGTCGCAGAGGACCTTCGTGCCGGCGCGGTTGGGAGTGATGTGCCAGGCGTTGAAGGCGGCGATCTTCGTGCGTTCGCGCGACAGCCAGTTCATGCGCCAGAGGGCGTGGGGCCAGACGGTGTAGACGAGGTCGCCGGTGTGGCCAAGGAAGGTTTCGTGGACGACGAACTCGTCGTTGCCGTGTTCGTAAAGGCACTCCAGGCCGGTGCCGTCGCGGCGGATGCGATGGATGCGCGGGGCGGGGTCGCCGGCAAACTCAATCCACTCTGGTTCGAGGGGGTGAAACTGGGGGTGGATGACGGTGCGCGGATAGTCGATGAAGCGCCAGTTGGAGCCGTCGGTCCTGCCGGTGACGATGCCGCTTTGGGAGCCGCGTTTGGCGGCGGCGACGAGCCAGCGTCCCTGGTCGCCGATGGAGATTTCGCCGAGTTGAGTGCCGGGCAGATCGACGATGCAGCGCTCGGCGAGAGTGGCGCGATCGAGTTCCCAGACGCCGCCGCCGCGCACAAAGAGGATGCGCGAGCCGTCGCCGGAGTATGCCGCCGAGAAGGCATGGATGGCCGGGCCCTCGGTCAACTGGCGCATGGGGCCATCGGGGAAGGGGGTGATCTCGTACAGCTGCGCCGTGCCGGAGCGGTAGCTGACGACGAGCAGCGCCTGGCCGTCGGGGGAGAAGGAGCTTTGCAGGAAGTAGGTGGCGTGTTGGATGGACGGCGCGGCGGTCATCTGGTGGACCACGGCGCCGGTGGCGGTATCGCGGGCGGCGGAATGCTCGCTGGGAAGAAGATCGCCTTTGCTCATCGCGCGGCCCCCGCTTTGCGGAAGAACAGCATGTGTTGCCAGGGCAGGTCGTGGAGCACTTTGTCGAGCACCAGGCCGTCAGCCTCCAGTTCCGCCTTTGCCTCGGCCACGCTCATTTTATGCTCCTCACGAATGGGGACTTTGGGGTCTTCCTTGCGAAACTCCAGGAGGACCAGTTGCCCGTTGGGTTTGAGGGCCCGTTTCAAGGCCTCGATCATTGCCCGCGGCTGGGAGAACTCATGGTAGACGTCGACGAGGATCATGAGATCGATGGAGCTGTCGGCGAGCCCGGTGGAGGACTCCGAGCTTTGGACCGGTTCGATATTCTTCACGCCGGCCTTGGCGATGTTGGCGCGCAGGCGTTCGATCATGCCGGGCTGGATGTCGGTGGCGTAGACCTTTCCCGTGGGCCCCACCTCGGCGGCCAGCTTGAGGCTGTAGTAGCCGACGCCGGCGCCGATGTCGGCTACGATCATGCCGGGCTTGAGGCCCAACATGCGCACGGCCTTTTCGGGGTTCTCTTCGAGCGTTCGTTCCGGGCGGACGAGCCAGTCAGCCCCGGCCACGCCCATCACGCCGGCAATGCGACGGCCGGAAACAGGATGGCGGGCTTGGCCGCAGGCAAGAGGGGCGAACAGGGCGGTGGCCAGAGTGAGAGCCGCAACGGCCCTTGTAAAACCGTTTGCCACCAGCACCATACGTGTCATAGCATCACAGGTAGACGTCTTGGAGGATTGTTTCATGTCTCAATTCGCTACGGGCCGCCGACGTGCCGGTCTTTTCGCGCTATGCCTTGCCGCGGCACTGCTTCTGCCTGCCTGCGGCGCGGGCGGTTCGGGCAACCAGGCCGCCATTCGCCAGATGGGAGAACGCGTTGAGGTGGGGCCGCTCATCTACACGATTCTCGAAGCGGACTGGTTGAATGAACTGCCTGGCGAAGCCTCTCCGCGGGTGCCGCAACACAAGTTTCTCACGATCCGCGCAACGGTTACCAATTCGGGAAGCCGTGAAGTGAACATGCCGCTGCTGAGCCTGGTGGATGAGGCGAACAATCAGATTCTGGAGATCGAGGATGGCAAGGGGGTTGAGGAGTGGTTCGGCCTCTACCGCGTCATCAAGCCCGCCGACACACTGCCGGGGCGATTTGTGTTCGACGTGCGGCCGGGCAACTATAAGCTGCTGCTCTCCGACGGGGGCGATTTGGAGAAAGAAGCGACGGCACTTGTGGCAATCCCCTTGCGTCTGAAAGAGTACGAGAAGTTTGAACCCGGTGTCACCAAGAAGGACGGCGAGTAGATTCGCGTTTGGGCTCGTGCTCACGGCGCTGGGCCTGTGGGCGCAGGAGAAGCCTGCACCCGCGGCGCTGGCGATTGTGGAAGCCACCCTCAGCCAGTACGAGGATGGCACGCCGGTGCCAGCCACTTACCGTCATTTCCCCGGCGAGACGGTGTATCTGGCGTTTCGCATCCAGGGGTACCGGCGCGAGGAGAAGAAGGACGAGCGCAGTTTCCTGAAACTGAACTGGCGGGTAGAATTGCGAGATCCCGCCGGCCGACTTGTGGTGCAGCCCAAGAACGGGAAGATCGACGCCGAGTTAGCCGAGCAGGATAAGGAGTGGAAACCCAAGCAGCGCTGGGAGGCGCTGCTGCCGCCGCTGATTCCTTCGGGCGATTACCAGGTGGTGATCACGCTGGCCGATGAATATGCAAAGCAAGAGGTTTCCAAGACGCTGGCGCTTCCGGTGAAGGGCTATGACGTGGAACCGAGCCGCGAGCTGACGGTGCGCAACATCCGCTACTACCGGTCAGAGCCCTCCAGCCAACAGGAACCGATGGAGCCGGCGGCCTATCGCCCTGGCGACACGGTGTGGGGGCAGTTTGATATTGCCGGATTCCGGCTGGGTGAGCATAACCGGTTCGAGATCAGCTATGGGATCGAGGTGTTCCGGGCAAGCGGGCAGTCGCTCTACAAGGAGGAAGAGGCGGCGCGGCTGGCCGAGGCGAACTTCTATCCCAAACATGCGCTGCCGGGGGCGTTCAGCCTCAACCTGACGCCGGATCTGGCCAAGGGGCCCTACACGGTGGCCATCCGCGTCAAGGACCTCAGCGGGAATCAGAGCTACGAGACGAAGACGTCGTTCACGGTGGAGTAGACGGCGGCACACGGTTTCTGAGAAGAACGCTTCGCCTGCCGCACCCCCATTGTGTGGCACTCTTCCGAACGGCCAGCGCTGCGCTGCAGGGCATCCAGGCTCGCATTGTGGACGTCGAGGTCGACATGTATCCGTCCGGTTCGGGGCGGGACTTTGTCACGGTGGGGATGCCCGACACCGCGGTGCGGGAAAGCCGCGAGCGCATTAAGAGCGCGCTGCTGAATTCCGGATATGGCTATCCGAACAAGAGCGTGACGATCAACCTGGCGCCGGCCAATGTGCGCAAGGAGGGCGCCGGATTCGACCTGCCGATGGCGCTGGGCATTCTGGGCGCGATGGGTATTGTGCAAAGCTCAGCCGACACTATGTTTGCGGGGGAGCTGTCGCTGGACGGCTCGCTGCGGCCGGTTCGCGGGGCGCTTTCGATGGCGGTGTGTGCGCGCAGTCAAGGGCTGCGGCGCCTGATTGTGCCGTCGGACAATGCGGCTGAGGCGGCGGTGGTGGAGGGCGTGCAGGTGTTTGGGATGAGTCACCTGGCCGAGGTGGTGGGCGTGCTGAGCGGGCAGCGGCAGGCCGAACCGGCGCGATCGGCGCGGCGGGACTGTTCGCACCCGCCGGAGGGCATTCCCGATTTCCAGGATGTACGCGGGCAGGCATCAGCCAAGCGCGCGCTGGAGGTGGCCGCGGCGGGCGGGCATAACGTCCTCATGATCGGGCCGCCGGGCTCTGGAAAGACGATGCTGGCGCGGCGGATGGCGGGCATCCTGCCTCCGCTCACGTTTGAGGAGGCGCTGGAGGCGACGCAGATCCACTCGATTGCCGGGCTGCTGCCGAAAGGGGTCGGGTTCCTCACAGAGCGTCCGTTCCGGGCCCCGCACCACACCGTTTCCGACGCCGGTTTACTGGGAGGCGGCTCAGGGACGCCGCGGCCGGGCGAGGCCAGCCTGGCGCACAACGGAGTGTTGTTCCTGGACGAACTGCCGGAGTTTGCGCGCAACGTATTGGAGCAACTGCGGCAGCCGCTCGAAGAAGGGGCCGTGGTGCTATCGCGGGCGCAATCCACGCTGGCCTTCCCGGCGCGATTCATGCTGGTGGCGGCGATGAACCCGTGTCCGTGCGGCTTTCACGGTGACCCGACGCGGGAATGCCGCTGCACGGGGAGCATCATCCAGCGGTATCTGTCGAAGATCAGCGGTCCGCTGCTGGACCGCATTGACCTGCATGTGGAGGTGGCGGCGGTGCCGTATCAGGAGCTGCGGTCGAAGCCCGGGGGGCTGTCGTCGGCGGAGATGAGGGCGCGAGTTCTGGCCGCGCGGGAGCGGCAACTGGCCCGGGGATTCCCCAATTCGCAGATTCCGGCGGCGGAGATCCGCTCGCTGTGCGCACTGGACGCGCCAGGTGAGCAGACCCTGGAGATGGCGGTGCGGCGCTTAAGCCTGAGCGCGCGGGCGCATGACCGGATATTGAAGGTGGCGCGGACGATTGCGGATCTGGGTGGAGCGGCGCAGATTACGGCGAAACACCTAGCCGAGTCAGTGCAATACCGTAGCCTGGACCGCAGCTATTGGACGTAATTGCACCCTCCTACGAAAATCAGGCGAAATAGGGTACTATCGTACGCCGGACCTAAGCCTTAGGGGTGAAGCGGCACTCCTGTAGGGAATTACTCCAGCGCTACTTGGGGTTTTTCCTTAAAAGGAAACGAAAGAAAGACGATGTTTTACCATTGCGTTGTCTAAAGGTCTGCCGTACACTTGACGATATTGGTGGAGGTACTGACTAGTACTGAGGCGTGGAGTGCCCGACTAGGAAGATTCCACTAGGGACATTTGGAGGATTGAACATCATGAATAGACTCTTGGTGGTATTTGCCACCCTACTGCTCGCCGTGCCGGCGTTTTCGGCCGTCCTGGTCGATTGGGAAACCCCGCCATTTACGGTGAACGCCAATGGCAGCATCAACGGCAGCTCGGCCGACCCCGGCTTTGATAACCCCCTGGTGACCCTGGGTGTGGATATCACGGGTGATGCCAACACGCTGAACCTCCGGGTGATCACGGGCGAACCGGCTCCGATTCCATGGGGCTCGAACTACCTGCTCGTCCACACCGTGGGCAACAACGCCGCATCGCCGTCGGTGGTGACCATTGACTTCCAGAGGAACGGTTCCACCTGGTTTGCGCAGGGCAACACCATCAGCATCGACCTGTGGGACACGAACACGATACCGGACCCGCGGATCACGCTGGTTGCCTATGACGACATGGGCAACATCGCCGAGACGATTGGCTTCTCCCCGGTGAGTGGCGACACCGGCACGGTGAGCTTCACCACGGCGAGCCTGATCAGCCGCGTCGAGATCACCGACGCGGGTGGTGACGGCTACATCGCCGACAACCTGAACTTCAATCTGGAGAACACGGCTGCGGTTCCGGAGCCTGGTTCGGTGGCGCTGGTGGGTGGCGGTCTGCTGCTTGTCGGCCTGCTGCGCCGTCGCCGCTAACCGCGGCGCCAGCATCTTACAGTTTGCTTTCCCGCACGGGATACTGCTGACCGGCAGTATCCCGTTTGCTTTTTCGCGCAGTTCAACGTTCCGCCTCTATTCTTCCTCCCGGCTCAAAAATATTCATTGACGCCTCCCCATCCGTGCGAGTAGCGTAGGAAGTGCTTCCGGTACGCGACCGTTATGGCGCGTTGAAAAGGGAACCCGGTGTGAAGCCGGGACTGCCCAGCAGCGGTAAGCGGGAACGAACGCCTCATTCAAGGCACTGAGATTCTCCGATTGTCGGAGAGCTTGGGAAGCCGAGGCTAGTAGGTCATGTGCCCGCAAGTCCGAAGACCTGCCTGAAGCTGGCTGGTAGAACGCCAGCCAATTTCATGAACCTTCTTGGGTGGGGGACATGCGCACATACCAAGCCGCACTTTCCAT
Organism: Acidobacteriota bacterium; assembly: GCA_017304135.1. Classification (GTDB taxonomy): domain Bacteria; phylum Acidobacteriota; class Terriglobia; order Bryobacterales; family Bryobacteraceae; genus JAFLBB01. Next base: position 73,794 of record JAFLBB010000001.1, read on the forward strand.
TTTTCTATTCACGTTGCCTGTCCAGGCAATCGAGCCTCTAACCATCTCTGGCCACATTACGGACCCTTCCGGCGGCATGCTGGGCGGGGTTCAGGTGCTCCTGTTACACAACAGCGGGGCGCTTGCGGCCACAACCCAGTCCGACGGCTCTGGAAGCTACCGGCTGACGGGGCTTTCGGCGGGCAACTACTGGCTGAGCGCGAAGCTGGCCGGTTTTGCCGATTCCCGGCCGGAGCAAGTGGAGTTGCGCGCCAACCCTCTGCAGCGCGATCTGCAACTGGCGTTGAATGCGGTGGAGACACGGTTGACGGTAACCGAGACGGGCACGCTTGTGCCGATCGACGAGCTATCGAAATCGTCTGACCGCATCAGCGGCGCCCAGATGCGGGACCGCGCGGAATTTTCCATCACGGAGGCGCTGCGGCAGACCTCCGGTGTCCGCGTACAGCAATTGGGCGGCCCGGGGTCGCTGACCCGCGTCCACATGCGAGGCGGACGCGCGTTTGACACCTCGATTCTGATCGATGGTTACCGCTTTCGCGATGTGAGCGCACCGCAGGGCGACGCGACCGGGTTCCTGGGCGACCTGCTTGTGCAGAACTCGGATCGGATTGAGGTGCTGCGGGGCTCCGGCTCCTCGCTGTATGGCACGAACGCCATTGGCGGTGTGGCCAATCTGGTGACCGACCAGGGTGGCGGTCCGCTGCACGGCGAACTTTCGCTGGAGGGCGGCGGGCTGGGCTTTTTCCGCGGCGTCACGCGGTTGGCCGGGGGGCTAGGCGAGAACCGGTTCCTCTACTCGGCAGCGATCACGCACCTGAATGTCATGAGTGGTCTGGACGGCGACGACCGGGTGCGGAACTCGGGGTTGCAGGGTTCGGCGCAGTACCGGTTGGCGCCCCGCACGACGCTGGGGGGCCGCGTGTTTGCCACGGGGAGCTACGCGGGCCTGAATGTGAATCCGGCGGCGGCTCCGGCGATCACGGTTCCCTCGACGGGGATCGTGGCGGCTTCAGCGGGCATCAGTTTCCTGCCGCAGCTCAATGATCCTGATTCCAGCAGGCAGTCCGACTTTTTTGCCGGGCTGCTGACGCTGACGCATCAGTTGACGCCGGGCACCACGCTGCGCGGGCATTACCATGGCTTCACGACGAATCGCGATAATCGCAACGGGCCGGTAGGACCGAGTTTCCAGCCCGTCTTTGCCAACAACAACCTGTTTGAAAGCCGGATCGACACGGCGGGCGGGCGCGGTGATTTCTCCTTGGGCGGCCGCAACCTGCTTTCCCTCGGCTACGAGTTTGAGCGCGAGATTTTCGACAACCTTGCCACGGATGAAAACCCCACAGCCGTGGCCCGCATCCGCGCCCGGACGCGGGTGGCGCAGGCCAGCCACGCGGCGTTCGCCCAGCATCAGACGCGCCTGTTCACTGACCGGCTGCAGCTTTCGCTTTCAGGGCGGATCCAGAAGTTCGACCTGCGGCGGCCGGCGTTTGAAGGGGGCGCTCCGTCTTATGGCGGCATCGCGCTCGCGGCTCCTCCGAACGCCTACACGGGTGATGTTGCGCTCAGCTACTTCGTGGCCGGCACGGGAACGAAACTGCGATCCCACATGGGCAATGCCTACCGTGCCCCGTCGCTGTACGAACGGTTTGGCACCTCCTTTTTTGGCGGCGGCTTCAGCCCCTACGGCGACCCGCGCCTGGCGCCGGAGCGCTCGATCAGCGTGGACGCGGGGTTTGACCAATACCTGGCCGGCTCCAAGGTCCGTGTTTCCGGCACGTTTTTTTACACGCGCCTGCAGCAGGTGATCGGTTTCGATTTCTCGGGCATCATCAATTCCGCAACCGACCCGTATGGCCGGTTCGGAGGCTACCGCAACACGGGCGGTGGGCTTGCGCGCGGCCTGGAGTTTGCCGTGGAGGCCAACCCGCGACGGGGCACGCGGCTCTCGGCGAGCTACACCTACACCAATGCCGACGAACGCTACTCCTCGCTGTTGGGCGGTTCCCTGCGCACCATTCGCGTGTCGGATCACATGACGACATTCACGGCCACACACAGCCTGACCCGCCGTTTGGATGTGACCTTCGACCTGTTTGCCGCCTCCGATTATCTCTACCCGTTTTTCGCGGGCGGCAGCCGGGCGTTCACCTTCGACGGTCCGGTGAAAGCGGATCTTTCGGCCACCTACACGGTCCCGCTGGCGGAAACGCGCAGGCTGCAGTTCTACACGCGCGTGGACAACATGTTGAACCGCACCTATTACGAGGACGGATTCCGCAATCCGAAGGCGTGGGCCATTGGCGGCATGCGCGTGTTGTTCTAAGGGCTGGCGGGGCTCCAAGGGCCGGCGCGGCGGACGGCTGACGGCAGGCAGTAGAATCACACCAATGCGTCTTGCCGCCACCGCCCTCCTGATGAGCCTTGCGCTTCACCACGCCGATGGGGCCGAGCCACCGGCGGCCGTTCGCCAGGCTCTGGCTGCCCATGACAGGGCCGTGTGGGTGAAGGACGGCTGGGTCCGCGACCCTTACATCATCCTCGCCCCGGACGGCTACTACTACTACACTGGCACCACGCAGCCGCAGGGCAAGCCCGAGGAGAGCTACAACACGGGCCTGGGGCCCAAGAGCCTGGTGGGCTGGCAGATGCCGTTGTGGCGGAGCCGCGATCTGGTGGAATGGGAGCCGCTGGGTGTCCGCTTCTCGATGGAGGACGGCATCTGGTTCCGCACACAACCGGAGAGGTTTTCCGCCACGCCGCGCGACCAATGGCGGTTGTGGGCGCCGGAGTTGCATTGGATGGAGGGACGATGGGGGCTGGTCCACACCTCGCCCGCACCCGTGCAGGGGGCGAACTTTGCCCTCTCGGCGGGAGCGACCCCCCAAGGCCCATGGAGCCACCCTCTGGGCGACAGCATCGGCAAGCGGCACGACCCGTCGTTGTTTCGCGACGACGACGGAACGTGGTGGATGGTGTGGGGCGCGACGGAGATCGCACCTCTTGCGGAAGACTTCAAGTCCTTTCGCGCCGAGCCGGTGCGGATCGGCCCGAGCGGCGCCACGGCGAAGATGGGCCACGAAGGCTGCCTCATCCGCAAGATCCATGGCCGGTACGTGCTGTTTGGCACGGGCTGGTCAACGGGCCAGATGCGCCGGGGCTCCTACAACCTCTATTACGCGGTGGCGGACAAGATCACGGGCCCTTACAGCGAGCGCAAATTCGTGGGCCGCTTCCTGGGGCATGGGACGCCGTTTCAGGACAAGCAGGGGCGATGGTGGTGCACGGCCTTTTTCAATGCCAACGTGCCGCCCGTGCCGCCGGAGGGCATCCAGACGCGCGACCTTTCCGGCGATGCGCAGACGATCAACCAGCAGGGTCTGACGCTCGTTCCCCTGGACGTCCGGCTGGAAACAGGCGAGCTGTTCATCCGCGCCAAGGACCCCCGCTACGCCACGCCGGGACCGGACGAGGGGCAGAAGTTCTGAGCCGCACTGCCGCAACGCACATGTTACTCTGGCCTTTGGAATGACCAAAGTCCAGCTTGTCTACGATCTGCTGCGTCCACTCGACGACGCGCTGTTGCAGCGCATCGCCGGCATTCACGGTGTCTACGGCATGACGCGCGTGCAGCCGGGCCAATCGCCCGACCGGCTTGAGGTGGAGTACGATGCCTCGCGCCTTACCGAGACGCAGGTGGAACACAACCTCCACCGGTACGGTATTCCGGTGCAGAAGCACCATGGCTGAGAGTGGTCCGGGCGAACAGCTTCTCGAAGCCGCACGGGCGGGCGACGTGGCGGCGCTGGAGGCCGTGCTCGCAGCTCACCCGGAGACGCTCCACCACCGCAACCAGATGGGCCAGGGAGCGGTGCTGCTGGCGCAATATCACCGCAAACCGGAGGCGGTGCGGTTTCTGCTGGCGCGCCAACCGGAGCTGACGCTCCACGAAGCTTGCGCCAGCGGGGTGCAGGACCGCGTGGAGTCGATTCTCCAGGATGTGCCGCGAATGATTGACGCCCACTCGCCGGATGGCTTCACGCCGCTGTCGCTGGCCTGCTTTTTTGGGCACGTGGAGCTGGCGAAGTGGCTCATCAATCGGGGAGCCAATCTGGACCTGGCGGCGACCAACCCGATGCAGGTTGCGCCGCTGCATGCCGCCGCCTCGGGCCGGCACCTGGAGATCGCACGCGCCTTGCTTGAGGGCGGCGCCAACCCCAATGCGAGGCAGCAAGGCGGATTCACACCGCTGCATGCCGCCGCGCAGAACGGCGATGTCGAGATGACGCGCCTGCTGCTGGACAAGGGAGCTGACCGCGAGGCGCGCGCCGATAACAACCAGACGCCGCTTGATTTCGCTCTTCTCCGCGGCCATGCGGCCGTCGCCAACGTCCTGGAATCGTGAAGCCGCTCCTCCGCCGCACTCCCGATATTCCCGCGGATCTTGCCGCCGGCGACCTCGCCGCGCTCGTCTCTGGCACGCCGATCGAGGAGCAGTGTTTCCGCGATGTGGACCTCTCGGCGCGCGCGGTGGCCTCGCTTCGGATGCGGGCTTGCCTGCTCGAGCGCTGCAATCTGAGCGGCGCGACGGTGAAGAGCGTGAAGCTGCGTGACGTGCGGCTGGTGGGCTGTGATCTCTCCAACAGCGTCCTGATGGGATGCGAGGCGACGCGTGTGGAGCTGATCCGCTGCCGGATCACCGGGCTGCGAGCGGTGGAGTGCCGCTGGGAGAGCGTCTTGCTGGAAGACTGCGAGGCCCGGTATGCGCAATTCACCGCGGGGGTTTTCAAGCAGTGTGAGATCCGGGAGGGTTCTTTTGCCGAAGCCGATTTCGGAGCGGCCGACCTCTCTCACACCGTGTTCACCAGCGTCACGATGCGCCAGGCCGAAATGACCGGCGTCCGGTTGACGGGTGCCGATCTGCGCGGCGCTGACCTGGAGGGTGTACGCATCCGCGCCGAGGATGTGCGGGGGTCCCTGGTAACCCCGGCGCAGGCCTTGGCGTGGGCTCATCTGCTGGGTTTGGAGATTCGCGGCGAGTGAGCAACGGCATGTCCAGACGCGTGATTTCGGCTTCTACAGAAGACCGATCCGAGCCCCGCATGATATAACGTAAAGTTCTCATCTCACTTCGGGAGTGCCCCCTCGATGAAAAAAAGCTTTTACGGCTGGTGGATAGTCGCGGCCTGTTTCATGACATTTGGTGTGTCGACAGGATTCCCGTACTACAACATTGCCTTCTTCTTTGACTACTTCCGCGACGATCACCAGTGGCCCATTCAGATTGTGACGCTGGGGGCGCCCATTGCCGTTCTGCTCACGATCTGGGCCGGACCGATCATTGTTCCCCGAGTGAGTCCACGACTGCTCATTATTGTCGGCACAGGCATGACGTTCCTGGCATTTCAATGGTTCGCGCGGCTGAGCGGCAATACGTGGGAATACTATGCCGCCTGGTGTTTGTATATGGTCGGCTACTTCCTGGCCGGGCCGATTCCTCACCAGATCATCATCAGCAACTGGTTTAAGGAGAAACGCGGCCGGGCGATGGGTATCACGTATGTCGGCGTGGCCATTGTCGGCTCCATCGGCAACAAGGTCGGCCCCTACCTGGCTTCGAAGATGCCGTACACCGAAGCGCTGCAATACATGGGCTTTGTGCTGCTGATTGCGTGGCCGATTGCGCTCTTCATGATTAAAGACAAGCCCGAAGACATCGGCCAGTTCCCGGATGGGAAGGACCATCCGCCGGTGGTTGAGGCGGGAGCGGTGAATCCGGTAAAGTCGCAGACCTTCGGCGAGTTGCTCCAAAAGCCGGCGTTTTGGTTTCTGCTGGTGGGCAGCGCCGCCTCTATCGGATCGATCGCGGCCGTGAATTTCCACATGAAGTTCGTGTTTGAGGAACAGGGGTTCACCTCGCAGGCGGCCCGCAATGAGATCTGGAGTACGGCGTCGTTTTGGGTGTTGTGGGCCAGTATTGCCGGGCGACTGCTGGCCGGGTATCTAGCCGACCGCTATTCGAAGAAGTTGGTGATGCTGGCCACCTATCTTGTCGTGGCCCTGGCGATTCCCTCGCTGTTCCTCGTCACGCCAGGTTCGGTTCACTTCGTCTATCTGTTCGCCCTCGTGTTCGGCTTCGCGATGGGGGCCGACTACATGCTGATTCCGCTCATGGCCGCCGACCAGTTTGGCCTTGCCAGCCTGCCGCGCGCCATGTCGGCCATTCTGCCCACCGACACCATCTCGCAGTTCTGGTTCCCGAACGTGATTGCGCGGCTCAAGGAAGCCGTGGGAGCCTATCCTCAGGCCATCATGGCCGTGTTTGCCACGGCGTTTATTGGAGCCATCGCGATTGCGCTCCTGCCGAAGCACGGAAAGAAAAATGAAGCACTTCACGTACAGAAACCTGACCGAGCTCCGGCAGGCAGCTGAAACGCTTGGCGCACGCCATGTGCGCCTGGAAGAAGACGTCCCTACAATTCAGGAGACTCTGGGCCGCGCCGTGCAGGTAGGCCCGGTGCGTGTGGGCAACTCCATGGCGGTTCATCCCATGGAGGGCTGCGACGGCACGTTGTCCGGCAATCCGGATGAGCTCACCTACCGGCGCTATGAGCGCTTTGGGCGCGGCGGTTGCAAGCTGATCTGGTTTGAGGCCACGGCGGTGGTGGAAGAGGGCCGCGCCAACACGCGCCAGCTGTGGATCCATAAAGAGAACGCCGGTGATTTCGCGAAGATCCTCGACCTCACGCTGCGGTCGCACCGCGAGGAGTCCGGCCGCGACGACGATGTGCTGGTGCCGATCCAGTTGACGCACTCCGGGCGCTATGCGGTGCCCAAGCGGATCATTGCCTACAACAATCCGCTCATCGCGCGGAAGTTCAACATGCCGGATGACTACCCGGTGATCAGCGACGATGAGTTGGACCGGCTGCCGGACGCTTTTCTCGAAGCCGCAAAGCTGGCGTATGGCGCCGGGTTCCGCGCGTTCGATTTAAAGGTGACGCATGGCTACTTGTTGAGCGAACTGCTGGGAGCCAGGACGCGCCCTGGGCGCTATGGCGGCTCACTGGAGAACCGCACGCGCGTCATTAAGGAGATCTTCGACCGCTGGAAGGCGGAGTTCGGCGACCGGGTTGTGTACTGCTCGCGCATGAGCGTCTTTGACGGCGTGCCGTACGTTATCGATCCCGTGACGAAGCTCGGGGTGCCGCTGCCGTTTGAGACTCCCTACCCGCACGGCTACGGCGTGAACCCGGACAACCCGCTCGAAGACGACATGACGGAGCCGAAGCAGGTGATTGCGCTGATGAAGGGATGGGGGCTGCAACTGCTCAACGTCTCACTCGGCTGCCCCTACTACAACCCTCACATCGGGCGGCCGTTTGAAAAGCCCGACGAGGGCAGCTACGAGCCGCCCGAGCATCCGCTGTTGGGTGTGGAGCGCCATTTCCGCATCGCCGCCGATTTGCAGAACACGTTCCCCGACCTGCCGATGGTGGGGACCGGGTATAGCTGGCTGCAGAAGTACGCGATCAATGCCGGGGCGGCCAATGTGGCGGATGGCAACATTCGCTTCTTCGGCATGGGGCGCAATGTGTTGTCCTACCCCGATTTCGCGCGAGATGTGGCGGAAAAGGGAGAGCTCGACGAGCTTCGAGTGTGCAAGACACTCACCTATTGCACGTTCCTCATGCGGCAGAAGAACCACCCGCTAGGGCAGTTTCCGTCGGGCTGCCCGCCGTTTGACAAGCTGGTCTACGGGCCCATCATGAAAGAGGCGCGGGAAGCCTACCGGCAGACGCAAAAGAAATAGTAAGCGCTCCCGAATCGGACCGATACGGAGTATGAAGCGAAGGCGCCAGGGAGGTGTGCACCTTCGAACCGAGTTCGGAGCATCGTCATGTCCAATTGGAATATTGTTCGCAAAGTCAATGCCGGCTTTGCCGTCCTCATCGTAACGGCCGTCCTGATTCTTGCGGTTTCAGTCAGAAGTCTGGGGGTGCTGGAGTCGTCGGCGCACATCGCGCAGACCGCCACGGAGGCAGATCTTTTTCTTGTGGAGCGGCACGTGGACCATTTGTCATGGGTTCACGGATTGAACCAGCATCTGCTCACGGGCAGCGCATTCACGGGCAATCTGAAGGCCGAGGAGTGCAAGTTCGGGCAGTGGCTGAGGAACACGGGTTCGTCCGACGCCGCCGTGCAGAGGCTGGCTTCGGAGGCGCAGACGCCGCATGAAAAGCTGCACCTCTCGGCGGTGCACATTGTGGGAGAGGCGACGCCGGAGGAGCGGTTGCGCCTGTTCAAGGAGGAGACGCAGCCGGCGCTGCGGTCGACGATGGAGATGATTGGCGCGCTGCGAGCCCGCCAGGCTGCACTGCGCGAGGAGATCGGGGGAGAAGCCGCGCGAAATCTGACCGCGTCGGCACAGCGGAGCAAGCAGATTCTGCTTGTGCTGGGAGTAACGTCGCTACTGATCGGTTTGGGCGCGTCGTTTGCGATTGCGAAGCAGCTTCGCCGTTCTCTGATGGGCGTGGTTGGCGAATTGACGCAAATGGCCGTGCAGGTGAAATCCGCCGCCGACCAGGTGGCGGCTTCGAGCCAGAGTCTTGCTCAGGGTGCGACCGAGCAAGCGGCCACGCTGGAACAGACCTCGGCTTCCACCGAGGAGATGAACGCCATGTCGCGGAGGAGCCGGGAGCAGGCCGAAAGTGTAGCCGGAGTGGCGGATTCCACCGCGCGGCGTGTGGCGGCGGCGAGCGGCTCGCTGGAGGGCATGCTGGGGGCGATGCAGCGCATTGAAACTTCGAGCTCCAACATCGCGCGCATCATCAAGGTGATTGACGAAATCTCGTTTCAGACCAACATTCTTGCTCTCAACGCCGCGGTTGAGGCGGCGCGGGCGGGTGAGGCCGGCATGGGGTTCGCCGTTGTCGCCGACGAGGTGCGCAACCTTGCCCAGCGATGCGCGCAGGCCGCCGGAGACACTGCCGCGCTGATCGAAGAGTCGATCCACAACTCGACCGATGGGAAGGGGAAGGTGGAAGAGGTGGCACAGGCGATCCGGGCCATCACCGAGGATTCGGCGCGCGTTCTCAGTCTGGTGAATGAGATGAACTCATCCAGCAAGGAACAGGCGCACGGGGTGCAGCAGATCGCAACCGCTGTTCTGGAGATGCAACACATCACGCAATCCACCGCGGCCAGTTCGGAAGAGGGCGCGGCGGCCTCCGAGGAACTCTCGGCGCAGGCGCAGTCGGTGCTGGAGGTGGTGGGCAAACTGAACGCGCTGGTGGGGGCGGGCCGGTAAGCGCTCCTTTCAATATCGGTGCTACGATTATCACAATCGTATGCGCTACCTGGTTGGCCTCTTCATTCTCACCACGCTCGTCCACGGACACGTGCTGGAAGAGCGGTTGCAGTTGGAGCTTCCGAGTGCGCATGTGGGGGGGACGCTGACGCTTCCGCACGAGGATGATCCACCGTTCCCCTGTGTGCTCATCATCGGCGGCACGCTATCGCAGACGCGCGATGGCGGGCTGACTACACCCGGCGCCCCCGAGCGCACCGCCTTGAAGCGGCTGGCCGAAGGGCTGGCGGGCGGCGGTTATGCGAGTTTCCGGTATGACACGGTCGGCTTCGGTTTGAGCAGGGCGAAGAGCGGCTGGAAGGGGTTGTACTCCGACGATGCGCGGGTGGCGGGCGAGTTGATGACGTACCTGCGCGGGCGCTCGGAGTGTTCGCGCGTGATGGTGGCGGGTGAAAGCGCCGGGGCATACGTCGCCAGCCTGGCGGCACGTGCCGGGGCGCAGGCCGACGCCTATCTGTTTCTGGGCGGATTCTGCGGGAAGGCGGAGGAGATCTTCGCCTACAACCACGGCCGCCTCGCGGACTATTTTTTACAAAACGAAGCCAACCGGGAGTGGGCGAAGGCAAACAAGCTCGACCGCATCGTTGCGTTCGGCAAGCACTGGCGGGAGATGTTTGCCGCCGCGCGCGAGGGGAAGGAGACGTTTCTGTTGGTGGAAGGCGCGGTCAGGGAAGAGGTGCCTCTCGGGCGGCGGCGCGAAGAGCTCGACAACCCGCCGGACCGGATGTTTGCCTACATCCAGAGGCCGGCGCTGGCGTTGGCGGGCGACCGCGACTTGAATGTTGCGCCGCAGCACGCCGCTTGCGCAGTGGCTGTGATGCGCCAGGCAGGGAATCGGGCCGCACGCAGCGCCCTGATCGCCGGCGCGGACCACAGCTTTCAGATGGCGCCCGATGACCCGGACGCCGCCTTCCGGGAACGCTTTACGTTGGCCTCATTCCGCCGGCCGTATCATCCTGGGCTGGACGAAGCGATTCTGGCCTGGCTCAACGAGGTGGCTCCACCGCGTTCCGGCGCTCCCACCGTTGCTGCGCCGCAGCCAGGAACCCAGCGTGCCAGCGAGATCTCGCCGGAGAGGGTGAACTTCGCCCCTGGCGTGAGCGTGATTGACAACATCACGGAATTCGCGAGAATCCCAGGTGTGGACACGCTCGAGGGGAGAATCGGCCCGCTCCTGCGGGTGCCGGAGATGCGTGCGCACTACATCGATATGCCGGCGGGATTATATCTGGAAGAGCATCCCCATGCGAAAGGCTCGATCATCTACACGGTTCGCGGGAGCTGGGCGCTGAAGAGCGCGGGCCGATGGCACACGATGAAGCCAGGGAGCCTGTACTGGTTCGGAGACAACATCCCGACGGGCTACATGGTGCCGTTCCGCGAGAACGCCTACATCCTGATCTTCAAGGCCGCGCCAGGCAGTGACGACGCGGAGTTTATGACGTACCTGAAAGGGATGGCCGAGGGGCTAGTGAAAGACCAGGCCAAGGGCACGGCATTCCGGCTCGTTGATTTGCCGGAGGGACACGCAGGACTGGCGGTGGCGCGCACGATGAACCCCCGCTTTGACGAGGATTTTCCGAAACGGCAGTGAATCCGATCACACCTTGCGGATTCGTGCGTAGAAGACGCCGCAGACATCCTCGCCGCTGGCTCCGGTGAACCAGGCGTGGAGGGGTGTGCGCGCCGTTTTTTCGAGCTTGACGCGCAGGGTGATGCTCTTGGCGCCGGGCGCGGCCTGGGCTGAAATCTCAGCGGCTGTGCCGGCCTTGAGCTTCGCGCCCGCAATGGGCATAGCCTTGCCGGCGGGCAGGCTGCCATAGGTCAACTGCAACGGTTCGCGGGCCGCGCTAAGTGGCAGCATGAGATTGAACGGCCAGCGCGCGAGTTCCACCTCGTATGTGCCGCTTTCGGCCACGGCGACATACCAGGGCGCGCCTTTCGTGCCACCCACGGCGTTGGAGACGTGACCGGGATTGTCGGCGTAGATCTCCCACCAGTCAGCGGAGCAGAGCTTGGTGGGGGATTCGTGCGGCGAGCCGATGACGGCGACTGGTTCAGGCTCCTGCACGCCGGGTTCGACCGAGGCCCACCACTTCTCATAGTGGGCGCGCATTCGGGCGACAACGTCGGGCTTGGCCGAGGCCAGGTCGCGGTCCTCGGCCACGTTGGCGCGGAAGTCATACAACTCCTTGCCATTCACAAGCCGCCACTGGTTCCAGATAACGTTGGATTCCCACTTCTTGGGAACCTGGCCGTACTGCACGACGAGCATGCGGTCCGGCATGTCGGCTTTGCCGCGGAGCAGCGGCGCCAGCGAGGCGCCATCGAACTTCGCGCCGGCGGGGGCCTTGAGCGAACAGAGGTCGATGAGTGTAGGCAGCCAGTCCTGCATATGGCCTGGGTACTCGACCGCGCCCGGCGGGCGCAGGTTGCCCTTCGGCCAGCGGACAAAGCAGGGGACGCGGTGGCCTCCCTCGTAGAGCATCGTCTTACGTCCCCGCATGCCTGCATTGAAAACAGATGCGCCGGCGGTGGCGCCGTTATCCGTCATGAAGATGACGATGGTGTTGTCGCGCAGGCCGGACTTCAAAAGGAACTGGTCGAGCTTACCGAGGTTCTCATCGAGATTGGCGACCATGCCAAAAAAACCCGCGGGCAACTTGTCGCGCTGATAGGGGTCGGAGTACGTCGCCGCCACCCAAGCGGGACCGTGAGGAACGTTGGTGGGAAGGTAGCAGAAAAACGGCGTGCCGCTCGCCTGCTGCCGGCCCATCCATTGCATGGCCTCACGGAACCAGAAGTCGGTGCAATAGCCGTCGAAGCGCTTTTCGACGCCGTTGTCATGGTAGCGGCCGTTCTGATAATCGTTGTCAAACTCAGGCGCCGAGGACATGCCGAAGCCGAGATGGTATTTGGCGGTTGCAAAGCCGCGGTCCATGGGGCGGTAGGGGTAACTGTCGCCGAGGTGCCATTTGCCGAAGAGCCCGGTGCCGTAGCCGCTGTCGCGAAACACGTTTGCCATGGTGGGCAGGTCGCGGCGCAGCACCGCGCGGCCCGCGGTGACCGAGCAAGCTTTGTTGCGAAGGGCATCGACGCCGCTCATCAACTGCCCACGTGTGGGGGTGCACATGGGGGCGCTATGGAAATCGGTGAACCGCACGCTCTCGGCGTGCAGTTTGTCCATGTTTGGTGTCTTGATCACGGGGTTGCCGTGGGCGGAGATGTCGCCATAGCCCTGGTCGTCGGTGAGCACGATGATGACGTTGGGCCGGGAGGCGCTTTGGGCGAGTAGCGGCGCATGGGCCGCTGCGAGGGAGGAAGCAAGAAAATGACGGCGAGTAACCATGACGGGAACATTCTTTCGCGATCGTGAGGGGAACGCAATCCACGTGATAGAGTGGCCCACATGATGGACCGGAGAGAGTGGCTCGCCGCGGCGGGAGCCTTGGGCGCAGCCTTGCCCGCTGAAGGGCAGACGCGTAAGCCGAATTTCGTCGTGATCATGTCCGACGATCAGGGCTCGCACGACTTGGGCTGCTACGGGGCCCAGGACGTGAAGACGCCGCACATTGACCAACTGGCAGACTCCGGTGTGCGGTTCACGAACTGGTATTCCTGCGCGCCCGTGTGTGCGCCGGCGCGAGCCGCACTGCAGACGGGACGCTACCCTGTGCGCGCTGGTGTCGGCACCAACGGGCGGCCGCTGGGATTGCAGCAGCACACGCTGGCCAGCCGCTTGAAGACGGCCGGCTACAGCACGGGATTGATCGGCAAGTGGCACCTTGGCGACACGCCGGACACCGTGCCGAACGCGCGAGGCTATGACTATTTCCATGGCTTCCTGCCCGGCTGTGTCGACTTCTACTCGCACATCTATTACTGGGGCGAGTCCAACCCGCAGAACCGCACCGTCAACTTCCACTCGCTGTTTCGCAATCGTGAGGAGATTTGGGAGGACGGGCAATATCTGACCGAGCGCATCACGGAAGAGAGTGTTGGTTTCATTGAGAAGCACAAGGCGGAGCCTTTCCTGCTCTGCGTGACGTTTAACGCGGTGCACTATCCGATGCACGCTCCGGAGAAGTACAAGAAGCGGTTCCCGAACCTGCCGCCGGAACGGCAGACCTATGCCGCAATGCTGGCGGCGATGGACGATGGTGTTGGGGCGATCCGGAAGGCACTGGAGCGGCATGGGCTGCTGGAGAACACGCTGATCTTCTTTGTCGCCGATAACGGGGCGACGACGGAGCCTCGCGCGGGTTTGAACCAGCAACCGGCCACGGCAGGCGACAACGGCGTCTACCGCGGCTTCAAGTTCAGCCTGTTCGATGGCGGCATGCATGTGCCGGGCATGATGAGCTGGCCGGCGCGCATCAAGCCCGGACAGGTTTCGCCGGAACTGGCGATGACGATGGACATTGCGCCCACCATCTGGCAGGCGGCCGGTGTACCTCCCGAAGCTGGTTATGTAGTGGACGGCCGCGACATACTGCCGGTGGCGGCACAGGGCGCGAAGTCACCGCACGGTACGATCTTCTGGGAGAACGGTGAACAGGCCGCGGCGCGCAAGGGCCGCTGGAAGCTGGTGCTGAAGGGGAACGAGTACGGCCGCACGGCGGAAACTCGCGGCGAGATGAAGGGTGACGACGCCGTCTGGCTCTCTGATCTGGAAGCCGACCCCAGCGAGCGGCGCAACCTGCGCCACGCCCATCCTGAGATTGCCGACGAACTCCAATCGGCCATTCACGCCTGGAAAGAAGACACGCGCAAGTGAATCGAATCGCACTCCTCCTGCTCGCCGTAACGGCGCACGCCGCTGAAACGTACGACGTTGTTGTTTATGGCGCCACCGCCGGTGGTGTGGTTGCGGCGATCGCCGCCGCCAAGCAAAACCTGAAGGTCGCGCTGGTCGAGCCGGGCCGCCACCTGGGCGGTATGACCACGGGCGGACTGGGCAAGACCGATCATGGCCGGAAGGAGACGATTGGGGGGATGTCGCTTGAGTTCTACCAGCGGGTGGGGCGCGAGTACGGCAAGGATGTCGTCTGGTATTTCGAACCGCACGTGGCCGAGAAGGTGTTGAAGCAGTGGGTGGAAGAAGCCGGCGTGCGAGTGTACTTCGGCCACCGCCTGCGCCAGGACAACGGCGTGAAGAAGCGAGGGAATCAGCTTCGTGAGTTGTATACCGAGAATGGTGTCGGATTCGCGGCGCGCATCTTCCTGGACGCCACCTATGAGGGCGATCTGCTGAAGCAGGCCAAGGTGAGTTACACGGTGGGCCGCGAAGGCACGGCGCAGTATGGGGAATCGCTCGCCGGCGTACGGCCGAAGGACCGCAACCACCAGTTCGATTTTGCGGTGAGCGCCTATGATGCGAACAAGCAACTGCTGCCGGAGATTCAGACGGCACCGCGCGGGGAAGTCGGGGCGGCCGACAAGAAGGTGCAGGCCTATAACTTCCGCATGTGCCTCTCCGACGACGCGGCGAACCAGGCGCCCATTCCGCGGCCCGCCAACTACACGCCGGCGCGCTATGAGCTATGGCTGCGCTGGGTGGAGGAGTTCCGGAAGGCGAACAACCGGCTGCCGCGCATCAACGAGATGCTGATCGTGTCGCGGCTGGAGAAGGAATCGAAGACCGATATCAACAATCGGGGGCCGTTTTCGACCGACTACATCGGGGCGAGCTGGGACTATCCGGAAGCCACCTACGAACGCCGGGCGCAGATCTGGCAGGCGCATATCGACTATACGGCGGGCCTGTTCCACTTCCTGCAAACCGACGCCCGCGTGGCGGGGGAGATCCAGAAAGAGCTGAAGCGGTGGGGGCTGTGCGCGGATGAGTTCGTCGACACGCATCACTGGCCGCACCAGCTGTATGTGCGCGAGGCGCGCCGCCTGGTGGGCGATTGGGTGATGACGCAGAAAGACATTCAGACGGAGCTGACGAAGGCGGATGTAATCGGCATGGGGAGCTACAATTCGGACTCGCACAACGTTCAGCGGTATGCGCAGCCGGATGGCATGGTGCAGAACGAAGGGAACATGGAGGTCCGCGTGAGCCCCTACCAGGTTCCCTATCGCGTGTTGTTGCCGAAGAAGAAGGAAGCGGCGAACCTGCTGGTGCCTGTGTGCGTTTCCTCCTCGCATGTCACCTACTCGACGCTGCGCATGGAGCCTGTGTATATGATCATGGGTCAGGCGGCGGGGCTGGCCGCGCGGATGGCGATTGACAAGAACGCCGCGGTACAGGATATTGACACGGCCGAACTCACCAAGAAGCTACGCGCTTACGGTGCGGTGATGGAATCGAAGGAGACACCCCAATGAAACTCCCCTCGTGGATCGCGGGCCTCGCCGCTGTGGGCGCGGGCGCGGCGTTGTGGCTGGTTCTGAAGCCAGACGTCGTGCTTTCCCAGGGGGCCGCCGCCAAGCCCTCTCACCTAGCCGAGGATGTGGCGCAGGTGCGCGTCGAGCTTGGTTTGCTCGATCGGGCGGCGCGTTCCTGGAACGGCAAGCTGAGCGTGTCGGGCGGTGAGATTCTGGCGGTGCGCAACTGGCGTCCGCGGCCGGGCGAATCCGTATCCAATACGGCCTGGACGCTGGCCACGTGGAAGGCTCCCAACTTCGTGAAGCGGCCATGGGAGAAGCCGTTCAACGAACCGCAGCTCACTTACATCCGCCAGCCTGGCGTCATCATTCAGGTGCGCGGTTCGGTGGCCACGGCCGTCACCATGGAGACAACCGAGGGCTCGTTCGCGGTGAAGCCGTTTGCGCTGGAGTTTGGCGCGACAAAGCGGGAACTGGCGGGTCAGGTGAGCGTGGAGCGGATCGCCTCGATGGAAAGCGTCTCCAACACCGAGCTGAATTCCGATTTCGCCACAATCGCGGCCGCCGCCAACGGCGACTTGTGGACGGCATGGGTGGAATACGCGAATGACAAGAACGCCGTGATGGCGCGCCGTCAGTCAGGCGGCAGTTGGAGCGCGGTGGAGAAGGTGTCGGGGGACCACGCGGATGTGTTCCTTGTGAAAGCCGCGCGCGATGGTAAGGGCGGCGTGGTGTTTGTGTGGTCGGCGCAGGTGAACGGCAATTTTGATGTCTACGCCCGCCGCCACGATGGGCGCTCCTGGGGTTCGATTGAGCGGCTCAGTGAAGCTCCGCAGCCCGACGTTTACGTGACGACAACGACGGACGCCGAGGGCTCGGTGTGGGCGGCATGGCAAGGCTTTCGCAACGGGAAGTCCGACATCATCGTGAGGCGCTGGAACGGCTCCTGGCAGGCGGCGGAGACCGTCTCCACCAGCGCGGCCAACGACTGGCAACCGGCACTGGCCGCCGACAAGGCGGGCCGTGTGTATGCGGCTTGGGACACCTATGACAAGGGCAACTACGACATTATGGTGCGGCGCTGGGAAAAAGGAAGCTGGGCCGCGCCGGTCGCGATTGCCGATACGGGCAAATACGAAGCCTATCCGACGATTGCCTGTGACGGCCAGAACCGGCTGTGGGTCGCCTGGAACGAATCAGGATTCGAATGGGGCAAGGACACGGGCTTTCTGCCGAAGCTGGAAGGCACGGCGCTCTATTCCTGGCGCATTGTGAAGACGGCGGTGCTGACTAACGCAGGCCTGCAGGAGCCGGCGGCACGATTTGAGGAATCGATGCCTAAGGAGTTGCAGGGCTTCAATGACCTGCCTTCGCTTGTTGCCGACGCGGATGGGCGCATCTGGATGAGCTTCCGGCACCGTGTGATCCGTCAGCCCGACATGCCCTCCGATACGCCCCTGCACCGGGCTAACTGGGAGATCTACGTGACGCGGCCTGAGGGCTCCGGCTGGGCCAGGCCAGTGCAGATGCCGGATTCCTTCGGGCGGCAGGACATGCGCATGGGGATCGCCGCCAAACGGGACGGGCTGTACATCGCCTATCCTTACGACCGGCGCGACTACGAAGAGTACCTCTACCAGCGCGGCGAAGTGAACGTGGCCCGCATTCCGACGGCGACCGCTGGGGTGCCGCCGGTGTTGAAGCCGCTGCCGAAGGCCGAGATCAAGTGGTGGCCGGTCCACCCCAACGAACGCGCCGACCTGGACCGGATTCACGGCCATGTGATGACCATCGGCAGCCGTCAACTGAAGATCTACCGGGGCGACACGCACCGCCACACCGAGTTCTCCATGGATGGCAACAACGACGGCTCGCTACTGGACACCTACCGCTACGCAATCGACGCTGCGGAGCTCGACTTCCTCATGGTGAGCGAACACAACGGCGCAGCGGGACCAGACGAGCCCTACATCAACTTCCTGCTCCAACAGATGGCCGATGTCTTTCATGTGGCGGGCACGTTTGTGCCTCTGTACGGCTATGAACGCAGCCTCAGCTACCCGAACGGACACCGCAACGTGATCTTCGCCAAGCGTGGAATGCCCACGCTGCCGATTCCGAGGAGCGAGCAGAAAGGCGAAACCGGCGCCAAGCCGCTGTATGAGTATCTGAAGAAGTACAACGGCATTGCGATCAGCCACACGTCGGCGTCGAACATGGGGACCGATTGGCGCGACAACGATCCCGAGGTCGAGCCGCTGGTGGAGATCTACCAGGGCGACCGCGTGTCGAACGAGTATCTGGGAGCTCCGAAGGCAGCCAACGCGGAGAACCCCAACTCAGCCCCCGGCGGCTTCCGCCCGGCCGGCTATGTGTGGAACGCCTGGGCCAAGGGTTACAAACTCGGGGTGCAGGCCAGCTCCGACCATCTGTCAACGCACATCTCCTATGCCTGCACGCTGGCCGAGGAGTTCACCCGCGACGGCTTGCTCAACGCCATGAAGCGGCGCCAGAGCTACGGGGCCACCGACAACCTCATACTCGATTACCGGATAGCCACGAACACGGCGGAGCACCTGCAAGGCTCGATCCTCGAAGAAAAGGGTCCGTTCCGGCTGAAGGTGAAGGTGACCGGGACGAAGCCGATCCGCCAGATCGACATCATCCGCAGCAACACGTTCCTGATGACGACGCATCCCAACAAGCTGGAGGCCGAGCTCACCTTCCAGGATGGCCAGCCGCTGACGGGAGAAAGCTACTACTACGTGCGCGTCCAGCAGCATGACGACCAGATGGCCTGGTCGAGCCCGATTTGGATCAAACGGTGATGCGCCGCCGCGAACTGCTTGCCAGCCCGCTTGCCGCCGCCATGCAGGGTCAGACGGCCTCACCGCCGAACATTGTCTTCCTGATCTCGGACGATCATTCGGCGCCTGACCTGGGCTGCATGGGCAACAGCGCGATCCGTACGCCCCACCTGGACCGAATGGCGGCCGGCGGGATGCGCTTCACGCGATGCTTTGTGGCGTCGCCACAGTGCAGCCCGAACCGCTCGGCGATTCTCACCGGATGCGCGCCGCACACGACGTCGACCTCGCGGCTGCACACGCCGATGCCGGATTGGGAGCCGAGCGTGCTCGAACCGCTGAAGCAGCGCGGCTATTTCGCCGGGGCGTTTCGTAAGGTCCACCAGGGGGCCGCATTCGACAAGCGGTGGGATTTCTATGGTGACGCCCGCACGCCGTTCTCCGCCTTTTTCGACAAGCGCCCGAAGGACCGCCCCTTTTTCCTTCACGTCGGATTCACCGACCCGCACCGGCCGTATGCGCCCGGCGCCGTCACTCCGCCGCATGACCCGGCTCACATGCGAGTGCCGGCGTTTCTGCCCGATACACCGGATGTCCGCAAGGACCTCGCTTTCTATCACGACGAGATCTCGCGCATGGACTCGGAGTGCGGGCAGGTGTTTGCGCTGCTCCGCCAGCACGGGCTGGAAGACAACACGCTGGTGATCTTCACAGGCGACAACGGCATGCCGTTTCCTCGCGCCAAGGGCGCCTGCTACGATCCCGGGATCAACGTCCCCTTGTTGGCCCGCTGGCCCGGACGCGTCCCCGCGGGCATTGTGCGGCAGCAACTGATCTCGCACGTGGACTTGGCTCCCACCTGGCTCACCGCCGCGGGATTGCCGGTTCCCGGCAAGATGCAGGGCCGGAGTTTCCTCAATCTCCTCACCAACTCGGGCACCTACGCCGAGCGGGACACTGTGTTCAGCGAGCGCAACTGGCACGACAATTTCGACCCGATCCGGTCGGTGCGGACCGCGACGCATAAGTTGATCTTCAACGCCGCCCCGCACTTCCCGTATCGCCCCGCGCTGGACCTGGAAAACAGCCTCAGCTGGGCGAGCATCCTCGAAGAGGGCCGCCGTGGACGACTCAAGCCGGAACACAAGCAGATGCTGCACCCGACGCGGCCTTTGCTCGAGCTGTACGACCTCACTGCCGATCCCCACGAGTTCCACAATCTCGGCACATCGACCGCGCACTCCGAGGTACTGTCGGATCTCACCTCGCGCCTGAGCGGGTGGATGGAGGAGACACTCGATTTCCTCCCTCCGGGGCGGATCCGCCGCGGGCAGCCTGGCACGCGGGATTGGCCGTTGAATCTGTAGGCAACTCCACACCCAGTTTGTGTGCGGTAGCACCCAACTGAATTGTCGAATCTCTCCGCTAAGGGAACGCCTCTATTGGTCGAACAAGTGCATAGAGGTGCTGTGCCGTGCGGTTGTATGTTGTTTGCGTGGCCTGGTTAGCGGTTGCCGGTGTGCTCCCCGCGCAGGATCCTGTTGTCGTCCTGCTCCAGTTCGATGAGAAACCATCCCTTCCGGTAGTCAACTCGCTCCACGAGGAGTTGGAGTCGCTGTTCGAGGGTGCGGGCATCCGGCTAGATCTCCGTCACATCGACAAGCGGCCTCTGCGCCGCAAGCACGAACGGGCCGCGGTGGTTCATTTCTCGAAGGGTTGTGCGCCGCCCATCGTGATTCGGAGGCATGGGGCCGAGCTGAGGGCTCTTGCCCATGTCCATCAGGCGGGCAACCGGGTGCTTGACCTCGTGGAAGTGAATTGCCGCAATGTGTCCGAGTACATTTCCACGGCGATCACAACGTCTGACCTGGGACGCCTGGACATGCTGTATGGCCGCGCGCTGGCGCGCGTGGTGTCGCATGAGCTGCTGCACTGGATGTTGAATGAGCGCAACCACACCAAGTCGCGGCTGTTCTGCCCGCACGTGCAGGCGCACGACCTGATCGCGGAAGGCGTCACCCTGGAACATGGCGAGATTGCCCGTTTGCGCCGGTTCGCCACCGACAGCGCCGTTGCCGGCGGATTGTAACACCGGCCTTTTCCATTCCTTTACCTGCGGCACACCACACAATTACGTGGCCGCCGCAAGCTGAGTCTGGAAGGTGACTCACTATGCGGATGGCGCTACTACTGGCCGGGGTCTGTCTCTCTACGCCCGCCTCACAGGCTCAGATCGCGCTACTGGCTGCGTTTGATCACCCATCGGGGAGTGCGACGATGGAGGCGATGGGGCGAGAGCTCAGCGCGTTGTTCGCTTTGGCCGGCACGGAGATCTCGGTTCACCAGGATGCGCCAATTGTCTACCTGGGTTCGACTCGACATGTCCTGTATGTCGCGTTTAGGGGACACTGCGGGTTTTCCGCGCAGATTGCTCCGAGGACATCCCAGCGTGTGCTGGCGCGCCTGGCCACGGTGGATGGAAAACTCCAACCCTTACTGACAGTCGACTGTGACGCTGTGGCGGAAACCATCGCCCCGCATATGGCAGGCGACGACCGGAAGCGCGGCGATGAGCTATACGGGCGCGCCCTGGGGCGTGTGATCGCGCACGAGGTGTTTCACTGGGTGGCCCACCGGGTGAACCACAATCACTCCGAGCTGTTCTCGGAAGGAATGAGCGCCAGGACCCTGCTGGCCGACTACACCACGTTCGATTCAGGCGAACTGCATGTGCTCCGTGTCAACCGCTGACAGGGCCATCGCCCTGGCTGAGGGCAGTGACCAGTGCATCCTTGCGGGACTCGGCGGCGTGGACCGTGGAGTCCAGCGCGACCCAATAAACGGTGGCTGCCAGGGAAGCGTTGAAAGCGAGCATTCCGTAGAACGCCGCTTCGCTTTCGAAGGCAAAGCGGGCAAGGTAGGCGAGCGCGATCGGAATGCTCAACACCGGATAGGCAAACATGAGCATGGCCTGCATTTTGCCGGCGGAGGAGCGGCGCCAGGACTGCGCCGGATCGACGGGACGCGGATAGTAGACCGAGGCTAGGTTGCCCAGCGCGATGAGATACACCGCCAGGATGAAGGCGACGATGTAGGACTCGGCCAGTTTGCCGGCGGTAATCGGCATCCTGAACAGGGCGCAGACCAGGGTGACAGCCGTGATCTCCAGGAAGACGAAGATCGCCGAGGCGATATTCTTGCCTACCAGAACCAGCCCGATGGGCACGGGGGTGACGTAGTAGAGCTGGGCGGCGGCGCGGTCGAAGCCGAAGGTGTTCCAGAAGCTGACCTCGCCGAGCAGCATGAGGGCATAGACGGTGACAAAGGTCAGATAATTAGAAGCGAAGACGGAGTTGCTGTTGCCGCTGCGCAGGGCCATGGGGAGCCATACGAGGAGCCCGAAGGTGAAGCCCATGAGAAAGACCAGCCGGAAGCGAGGAGAGCGGCTGAGGAAACGGAGCTCCTTTTCCACCAGGGCGCCGAGAGGATCGGGGAGGATGGCGCCGGGAAGTTGGAACAGGCGGTCATACCAGGGTTGGCCCTCGGGCTTAGCCGGTGAGCGGGTAGCTCGTTCAGCGGCGGCGTCGACGCGAAAGCCGCGTTCAAACTGCGATCGTCCGAACCAGTAGGCCGCGCCGACCCAAACCAGCAGAATCCCCGCGGCGGGCCAACTCCACTCGCCGCCCGCCAGCCTTGCGGTGGCTGACCAGGGCCACGCCAATAACGAGGTGTACTCGAACAGGCGTGTGAGCCGGGCGGGGGCATCGCGGAGCATGAGCAGTTGGGGCAGGCCGGCCAGCAGGACCACCAGCAGGACGCCGATTTCGCGGGTACGCCGTTTGGACATGAGGCGCGTGAGAAGGTCGCGCAGGCCGGCCGACAGGCAGAGGTTGAGGGCGGTGAAGGGGAGGAAGGCGAGGACGCTCCAGAAGGGGATCGCTGGATTGCGCAGCAGGCCGAGGGAGGCCCCGAGCAAGAGGAGCACCATTTCGATTCCTGTGGTGAAGCGGAGCAGCACTTCCAGGCCGAACAATTGGGAGCGGCTGATGGGGTACACGGCAAGCCGCTTCAGGTCAAGCGCAGCTCCGGCCGAGGCGAGCATGAGCGGGACCAGCTGCCAATAGAGGAAGGCGGCCAGAAGCCCCGGCGCGAGAATGCGCCGGATCAGGGGGAGTTTGGACTCATCGGCAAAGAGAACGGAAAGCGAAATCGCTCCCAGGGCGACCAGGCCGTACCAGGCCAGGGAGGCGATCAAAGCCACCCAGAAGCCGGCCTGGTTGCCGCGCGAATAGAAGTTGAGCAGAGTGCGGACCTGAGCCCAGAGGATTGCCCGCGTTTGCCCCAGCATGGTGATCAGCTCAACCAGTCCAGCGTTTCGGTTTGCCGGTCGGCTCCGACGACGCGCACGAAGGCGTCCTCCAGGGACTGCGAGGAACCGCGCAAGTCGTCCATGTTGGTTTCCATCACCACTTTTCCTTCGGCGATGATGGCGATGCGCTCGCAGAGGCGTTCGACGACCTCGAGCACGTGGGAGGTGAGGAAGATGGTGGCGCCCTGGCGCACCTGGTCGAGCAGGATGTCCTTCATGAGCCGTGCACCGACGGCGTCGACGCCCTCGAAGGGTTCGTCCATGAGGAACAGCTGGGGGCGGTGAATGAGGGCGGCGGCCATGGCGCAGCGCTTGCGCATGCCCTTGGAGTATTCGGCGATGAGTTTTCTTGGTTGCCCGTCCAGTTCAAACAGGGCCAGCAGTTCGCGGGCCCGTTCGCGGGCGAGCTCGCGGGGGAGCTTGTACATGCGGCCGACGAACTCAATGAACTCAAACCCGGTGAGGTGGTCAAACAGGAGAGACTCATCGGGCACCAGGCCTGTACTGGCGCGAATGATGTTCATCTGTTCGGGAGCGGCTTCCGAGAGCGGAGTGCCGAGCATGGAAATTTCGCCCGAGGTGGGGGGGGTGAGACCCATCAACATCTTGATGGTGGTGGTTTTGCCGGCGCCGTTTGGTCCGAGGAAGCCGAAGAAGCAGCCGCGGGGAACCTCAAGATTCAGGCCGTCGACGGCGGCCTTGTTGCCGTACACCTTGCGCAATTCGCGTATTTGGATGGCCGGCAGCGCGTTGTCCACTGCTCCCATTATGGCAACCCGCGAGAACGGTTCCGGCGGGCTGGGCGGCGGCCAGGCGCGGCGGCGGCTTTTGCGGAGGCCGCCGGAAGGTGATCCGCCGTATTCCACGGGCTGTAGATTCCCTCTCATCCACCCAGCGCCGGCCGATGAGTGAATACGGTGGAACGCACAATGAGCCTTTCCGTGCAGGAACGAATCGAACCAGGTGGCAGAATGACCCATGGCGTGCAGGAGAAGGCCCTTGGGCAGCTAGGCAAACTGCCTCCCTTCTCACCTGTTTTGACGAAGCTGATGGCCTCACTTGCCGACGAGGACGTGAGCTTCAGCGAGATTGCCGGCTGCATTGAAAAGGACACGGTGCTGGCGGGCAACATGCTGCGTCTGGTGAACTCGGCGCTCTACGGGCTGCGCGGCACGGTGAACTCCGTGCGCCACGCCGTTTCGTTGCTGGGGCTTTCGCGCATCCGCAACACAGCGATGTCGATTTCGCTGGGCCAGTTGTACCTGAAGCTGAACACGCACCCGCAGTGGTCGCACCGGCAATTTAACATGCGCTCCATCTCCGAAGCGCTTATGGCGGACCAACTGGCGCAGCAGTTGGAGGTGGATTATCCAGAAGGGGGATTTGCGGCGGGATTGCTGCATCATCTTGGCCTGCTGTTGGCGGCGATCGCGATTCAGGCCGAGTTTGAGCAGGTTCGCGTTGGTTACTCCGATGGCACGCGGTCGCTGGAGGAATGCGAGTGGATGTACTGGGGGTTTTCCCATACCGAGCTGACCGGGGGAATCCTGCGGGAATGGAATCTGCCTAAGCCCATTCAGGCGGCTGTGCGAACGGACCTGCCCATCCCCGCCAACGCCACACCGGCGCCGTTGTCGAAGCTCGTCCTGGCGTCGTCGCGGCTGAGTGACCGGCTTGCCGTGCCGCTGCAGCCGTGGATGAGGCAGCCGGAGGGACTGCCGATGGAAATCTTCGAAGAACTCCGCCTGGAGGCCAAAGCGCCAAAAATCCTGGAGCGGTTCCACGCCGAGTTCGACGCCATCCGCAGTTTCTTTCACTAGGCTGCTCGCGGGGCCGGGGCGCCGCCAGCCGGGCCGCGCGCCACTCAAGCCGGGCCGAGCGCCGCTAAAGCCGGCCGGGGCGCGGCTAAAGCCGGCCGAGCGCGGCTAAAGCCGGCCGAGCGCCGCCAAGCCGGCCGCGCGCTACAGTGAAGGGGATGTCACCTACCTTTATCCCTGCCCTACTGGCAGCCTCTCTCTTCCTCACATCCGTCACCCCGTTGGCCGCGCAGGATGCCCAAGCGTTCCTGGGCCGCTGGGATTTTACTGTCACTCCGGCTGAAGGCAAGCCTTATCCGCAATGGATGGAGCTCGTCGAAAAGGACGGCACACTGGCCGGCCGCGTTCAGCCCCGAGGCGGTGGTTGGCGGCCGATTCTCGGCGCGAAGGTTGAGGCCGGCAAGCTGATTGTGAACGTCTCGGCCGCTGGGCGCGGACCAGCCGTGGACTGGGAACTCACCGCCGCCGGAGGGGACAAGCTGACCGGTATCGAGAAACGTGGCGGCGCCCATGGTCCGGCCCTGGCAGGTGTGCGCGCCCCCAAGCTCGACCGCCCCATGCCGAAAGCCTGGACTGCACCTCGCCCGATTTTCAATGGCAAGGATCTCACGGGCTGGGAACCAACCGGCAATGTGGACAACAGCAAGTGGATCGCCCGCGACGGCGAACTTGTCAACGACAACCCTCCGGTGGAGGGCCGGCGCGGACCCGGGGCGGCGAACCTGAAGACGACCGAGAAATTCCAGGATTTCAAGCTCCACATTGAGGTCAACTGCCCGGAGCACGGCAACAGCGGCATCTATCTGCGCGGCCGCTATGAGATTCAGGTCGGCACCGAGGGCGGGGCGCTTCCCGATCATGAGATGGGGGCCGTCTACAGCCACTATCCGCCGCCGGCGGGAGCGGAACTGGGGCTGGGCAAATGGACCTCGTTTGACATCACTTTCGTGGGACGCCGCGTGACGGTGCTTCGCGACGGCAAGATGTACCACGACAACGTCGAGATCCCGGGGCCGACCGGCGGCGCGCTCGATAGCAACGAAGCCGAGCCGGGGCCTTTTTTCCTGCAGGGCGACCACCACGGCGTGATCCGCTACCGCAACATCACGGTTTCGCTGCCCAAGAAGTAAGATCGGCCAGGCGCCGCGAACCGGGCTCAGATAAAACGAGCCCCCATAAAGCAAAACCGGCTCCCCCTGAGGGGAGCCGGCCGGAATCACCCATGGCGTGGGTTTCCTGTGCTTGGTGAGCCTCTTAAATGTCGTAGTAGAGGCTAAATTCGTAGGGGTGAGGGCGCAGGCGTACCGCGTCCGCTTCGTTCTTCTTCTTGTAGTTGATGAAGGTCTCGATGAGCTCTTCGGTGAAAACGTCGCCCTTGAGCAGGAAGGCGTGATCTTCTTCCAGGCAGCCGAGGGCCTCATCGAGGGACGCGGGCATGGAGGGCACAGCCTTCATCTCTTCCGGCGACAGATCGTAGATGTCCTTGTCGAGCGGTTCGCCGGGATCGATCTTGTTCATGATGCCGTCGAGGCCGGCCATGAGCATGGCGGCGAAGGCGAGGTAGGGGTTCGAGCTCGGGTCCGGCGGACGGAACTCGACGCGCTTGGCCTTCGGGCTGGCCGAGTACATCGGAATGCGGCAGGCGGCCGAACGGTTGCGGCGGGAGTAAGCGAGGTTGACCGGCGCTTCGTAGCCCGGCACGAGGCGCTTGTAGCTGTTCGTGGTGGGGGCGATGATGGCCGAGAGCGCACGGGCGTGCTTCAGAAGGCCGCCGATGTACCAGAGGGCGGTCTGGCTGAGGCCCGCATAGCCGTCGCCGGCGAAGGTCGGCTTGCCGGCGGTCCAGATGGACTGGTGGACGTGCATGCCGCTGCCGTTATCGCCGAAGAGCGGCTTGGGCATGAAGGTGACGCTCTTGCCGTGCTTCTTGGCGACGTTCTTGACCACGTACTTGTAGAGCATCATGTTGTCGGCCGACTTCACGAGCGTGTCAAAGCGCTGGTCGATTTCGCACTGGCCGGCGGTGGCCACTTCGTGGTGATGGCACTCGATGTCGAGGCCCACCTTGATCATCTCCTCGACCATTTCGGCGCGGATGTCCTGCATGTGGTCCATCGGCGGCACGGGGAAGTAGCCTTCCTTGTAGCGCGGACGGTAACCGAGGTTGACGCCCTCACGGCCGGTGTTCCAGCGGCCCTCGTCGGCGTCGATGTGGTAGTAGCCCTCGTACTGGTTGGAATCGAAGCGGATGCTGTCGAAGATGAAGAACTCGGCCTCGGCGCCGAAGAAGGCCGTATCGCCCAATCCCGTGGTGCCCAGGTACATCTCCGCCTTCTTGGCGATCCAGCGCGGGTCGCGCTCATAGTGCTGACGCGTGATGGGGTCGACCACCTCGCACAGCAACACCAGCGTGGGGACCTGGAAGAACGGGTCCATCACGGCCGTTTCCGCTTGCGGAATCAACAACATGTCGCTTTCGTTGATGGCCGCCCAGCCGCGGATCGAGGATCCGTCAAAGCCGAAGCCCTCTTCAAAGGAGTCTTCGGTTAGCTGGCCGATCGGGTAAGAGACATGCTGCTGAACGCCAGGCAGGTCCGTGAAACGCAGATCGAGCTGACGTGCGCCGTTTTTCTTTGCAAACTCAAGTACTTCTTTCGGGGTCATGGAACCTCCAGATTGGATTGGGGGGAACCGCCTGGGCGGATTAAAGTAGAAGGATAGCAGACGGGCACAGGGTGCGGTGATCGAAAATTTTGATCGGTCGCATCACGCCTCGTATGGTCACGTATGAATCAGACTTCATTGGACTTACAGCCGCCCCGCCGCCTCTACTCGGTGTCTGCCCTGACGCACGAGATCAGGGAAATCCTGACCACGGCCTACGATGGCATCTGGGTTTCCGGCGAGATCTCCGGCCTGAAGCTGGCTGCCTCCGGCCACGCCTACTTCAACCTGAAGGACACGGCCTCGCAGATCCGATGCGTGATCTGGAAAGGGAGCGTGCGCCTGCTGCGGGTGAAGCCGCAGGAGGGGATGGCTGTGCTGGCGCGGGGACGGATCGACGTCTACGAGCCGCGCGGCGAGTATCAGCTGATCGTCGAAACGCTGGAGCCGCAGGGCCAGGGGGCGCTCCAACTCGCCTTTGAGCAACTGAAAGCCCGCCTGGAGGCGGAAGGGCTGTTCGCCGCCGCGCGGAAGAGGCCCTTGCCGCGGTTCCCGAGGCGGATCGGCATTGTCACTTCGCCCACGGGGGCCGTGATTCAAGACATGATCCACGTGCTCACGCGCCGCTTCCCCGGCCTGCATGTGCGACTGTATCCGGCGCTGGTCCAGGGGCCTGGCTCGGTGGAGGCGATCGTCGAGGGGATCCGTTACTTTTCCGAGAATCCGTGGGCCGACCTGCTGATCGTTGGCCGCGGCGGCGGCTCACTGGAAGACCTGTGGAGCTTCAATGAGGAAGCCGTGGCCCGCGCCATCGCCGCCTGCCCTGTCCCCGTCATCTCGGCCGTGGGCCATGAGACTGACTTCACCATTGCCGACTTCGTGGCCGACTACCGCGCCCCCACGCCCTCGGCGGCGGCCGAAATCGCCGTTCCCGACGCCCGGCCTCTGGTTGCGGCCCTGGATTCCCATTCGGCGCGCCTGGAACGGGCCGCGCGTTTCGCCATGCTGCGCCTCGCCCAACGCTTTGACGACGTCCAGTTCCGATTGCGCGACCATGCCCGCATGCGGATGGATAGCCTGCGCCGGCTGATTGAGGTGCACACCGCCTTCCTGCGCCGCGCTGACCCCCGCCAGCGGCTAGCGCAGTTCCTCCAGCGCCAGGCTGACGCCGCCGCGCGGCTGACCCCTGCCGCGCAGCGCACCCTGTTCCAGCGCGAATCACGGCTCGATGCGCAGACTCGGGCGCTGGTTCCCGCCCTCAGGCGGCACCTGGCCGCGGCACAGGCGCGCCACGGGGCGCTGCAGGCGTCACTGAGAGAGCTGTCGCCGCTGGCCGTGCTCGAACGCGGCTATAGCATTGTGCAGACTGCCGAAGGAACCGTTCTGCGCGATGCCGGCGAGACGGCGCCGAAGGCAAACCTCAGCATCCGGTTGCACAAAGGGACGCTGAAGGTGAAGGTCAGTTCGACAGAGCTGCCGTGACACCTGCTCCCCCGCCCACCGCTGGAGGCGAAGAGTAAAACAACACGCCTGTTTGTCATCAGACTTTTATCTCTTGTTCGCGAGATGAGCACATCACGGGCCTACCATCTGCAATTGGCCCTTGGCTGCCGCTCAGGGCCGAATTGAACCCGTTCACGGAGGTTAGTTTGTCCCACTCTCGAAGTGTGTCTTCAATCGTCCTTGTATTGGCTTTGGCGAGTGCCGCGTTTGCACAGAGCAGCCCCAGCGCACGCCTCCTGCTGCCGGAGCGAACCCGGCTGCTGCAGGGTCAGATGGTCGATCTGGTACTCGAAGTCCGGAACGCCGCTTCTGTTTCAGGCCTTAGGGTCACCGCCGGCGGCGTTGATCTCACCTCGAAATTCTCGGCTCCCGCCAAGGCGGAACTGGACTGTGACGCGACCTCTGATTACGTACTTCGCGCCGACCTGCAGTCGTTCAACACTCCCGGGACAGTGAAGCTGGAAGTCTCGCTCACCACCGATCAGGGAACGGTTTCCGACGCGCGCGACATCACGGTCTATGAGTTTTCCATTCCGTCGGGGCGGCGCCGCAACGTTGTCCTCTTCGTTGGCGATGCCATGGGCACGGCCTACCGCGACGCAGCGCGTCTGGTGTCTCGCGCCATCGTGGACGATAGCGGCAAGAGCAGCTTCCGCGACGGCTTCTTCGACAACCTGCTGGAGATGGACAAGATGCCCGTGGCCGGTATGGCGATAACCCATGGCACGGACTCAATCGTGCCGGATTCGGCCAATACGGGTGCCTCTTGGGCCTCCGGCAATAAGACATTTCTCAACGCCATCAATGTTTTTACGGACGGCACCGATTGCAAATGGCGCTTCAACGGCCAGCAGAACGCGGCCAACCTCCCCTTCATGATGGACAACCCTCGCGTGGAAAACCTCTGGCAGTATCTAAAGCGCCGTTTTGGGTATCGCACAGGGATCGTCTCGACGGCCGCGGTGACCGACGCAACGCCGGCGGTCCAGGGCTCGTATGTCAGCTTCCGGCAGATGCGCCTGGAAGTCGCCAAGCAGTTTGTCAGCAACCCCATGCTGGGTGGACGTCCAGCCTTCGATGTCATCCTCGGCGGCGGCGCCGATCCCTTCCTGCCAGGGGGCCGCACCGACGGCCGCAACCTCGTGGGCGAATTACAGTCGATGGGCTACCGCTACGTGACGACAGCGTCGGAACTCAAGGGTGTCAACTTCGGGCAGCCCACCATTGGCTTGTTCAAGTCCGGCACGCCGCGCCCAGCGAGCAACGGCATCGCCACTGCGACCGACGCGAATATGGATGTTGCTTACGACAAGCTCAAGATGCAGCGTCCGGCATCCGAGCCCGTGGCCAACCTCGGCGCCTTTACGGACCAGCCGATGCTCGACCTGATGACCGAGAAGGCCATCGACGTGTTGTCCTCATCCTTCGCCCAGGTGCCGTTCATCCTCATGGTGGAAGCCGCCTCGATTGACAAGCAGTCGCACCCGAACCAGGCCGCGGGAACGATTTGGGACACGATTGAGTTCGACAAGGCCATTGGTGTCGCCCGCGCCTGGGCAGCCAAGCGTCCCGCGAAGGACACGCTTGTGGTGGTGACCGCCGACCACGACCAGTCGATGTCGATCATCGGCGTTTCGAACACAGCCGACACCGAATACTTCGACCGCAACAAGAGCGAGAAGATCTCGTTCAAAACCGGCCGTGGCGACCAGGACTTCACTGTCTGGGGCGATTCCTATTCGAACGCCCGCGCCGGCCTGCCCTTCATCAACAGCTCGACGGGCGCGTCCAACAATGGCGGCAGCACCGCTATGCCCGGCACCCACGCCGCGCGTGGCTCCGCCACCGATCCGGCCTCCAGCACCTACTCCACATACTTCGGCAACCCGGCCTATAGGCTCGATGCGGCCACTGGCTACCCGATGAACTCCGGCCCCGGCATTCGCCGCCTGGCGGTTGGGTTCCGCACCGGTGACCACACCGGCTCGAGTGTACCCGTCACGGCCGAAGGCCCAGGCGCGCTGCTCTTCACCGGCTACATGGACCAGACCGAGATCATGTTCAAGATGGCCTTCGCGATCTCCTCGGACACCGCGGAGATGGACAAGATGGTTGACTTCCTACAGTCGGCGAAGTTCCCGAAGACGCCGGGCAAGTAAGGGAGAGAGCCCACGTCGATGTTGCAAGCAAGACTGCTGTTCGGGGCGTTGATTCTATCAGCGCCCCTCGTGTGCGCGGATCAGACCACCGCAGCCGACCCCAAGATCGAGAAGGGTAAGCTGCAGTGGTTCTCGCTTTTGGAAACTCCCGCCCAGGTGGAAGCGGTGCTGGGCAAACCCGCCATAGCCGCCTCATCCGGCAGTGACCATCTGTCGTGGCAGTTCCGGCTTGGTGGAACCGACCACCACGACTTCTCGCATGTGCTGGTCTTTCGCAAGTCCACGTCGAAGCTGGTCAGCGTAACCCGGCTTTACGAGGAGGAGCAGTCGGTGGACGAGTTCTTTCCACCGGCGGAAACCACGGTCCATCAGTACCCTGGCGACGGCAAGGCTGCCGCCGGCAAGGATTCGTTCGGCGTTCGCCTTCGACGCCTCTCCGGCGGCCGGTTGCTGATTGCCATGGGGTCCACGAAGCCCGGCGTACCTACAGGGCAGCTCGTT
Source organism: Acidobacteriota bacterium (assembly GCA_017304135.1). GTDB lineage: Bacteria > Acidobacteriota > Terriglobia > Bryobacterales > Bryobacteraceae > JAFLBB01. The sequence goes on from JAFLBB010000001.1 coordinate 105,320, forward strand.
CTCATGGACGAAAACGAACTGACGACCATCTACCGCTGGCTGGCGGAGCAACTGCGCCAGCGACGCTGATCGTCACTCCGCCTTTTTCGGGTTCGGCTTCCTGGCGCGCTTCGGTTTCTCCAAATCATCGGCCACGCACTTGTAGCAGTGCTTGCTGGCGGCCAGATCAGCGGCGTAGGCCAGCGCGGCGGCGAGGTGGATCAATTTCAGTCCAGGGTGGCGCTCCAGGATCTGCTCGGCGCCGGCGCCTTCGCTCAAGTCGCTAAGAATCTCGGCCACGGTCACTGCTGTGCCCTGCGCGCACAACTGTCCATTCGCCACCGCGGGGTCGCTCACCAAATGCCGTTTCCACACCATGGCCGCCGCATCTCTCCTTCTCTGTCCTCTTCGGACAGTTTCGGAATTCCGCCAGCAGAACCCACTTCAGGCCAGCACGTTCCTTCCGGAACGAAGCGGCGTGACCCGGCCCGCCCATTCGAACTCGCCCGTGACACCCTCGGGTAACTGGACATCGGCACGCAGGCGCTCACCTTCACGCACCCACTGCACGGCCACCTCGCCTTTCGGATGGGGGAGGGAGCCCGAGGCGCGCGCGAGCGGTCCGGGATGCGGCTTTACACGCACGTGCGCGAAGCCAGGCGCCATCGGCTCAATTCCCAGCACGATGCGGAAGAGGTCGATGTTCGGGCTTGCCGACCAGGCATGGCAATCGGAACGCGATGCGTTGGCCGAACCATCGGCGCGCTCGGCCCAGGTTGTCATGCCCTTGGCCAGCATGCCTCGCCAATCGGCGAGCATCTCGAGGTAGCGGTCACCCAACCCGGCCCGTTCCATGGCGGCGTGCAGATAGAAGCGGAACCAGAAGGAGCACCTGGCCAAGCCGGGGTCGGCGACCGTGCGCTCCATGAGCTCGCGCGCCTGGTTGCCGCTGACCGCACCGGCGAGGACGGCGAGTGACTGCGTGTGCTGTGAGAACGACTTCCGCTCGGGTGTGTCGGCGAACAAATTGCGGCCTTCGTCCCAGTAAAGCGCGGGCAGCGCTGAGCGCAACTGATCCGCCCACTGGTCGCACTCCGCCGCCCGCGCCGCTGATCCGGCGGCCAGCTCCAGATCACGGCACCAGTCGAGCGTCATGAGCAACAGCAGGTCAAACGGCGCCGAGGAGCCATCGGCCATCGCCGGCGCTTCGCCGCGCGGCCACTGGTTGACCCAATCGAAATAGCGCCACCAGGGGAGAAAGTGCAAACCGCCATTCGACTTGCGGTAGCGCGCGAAGAACCCCATCACGGAACGCACGCCGGGCAGCAGGCTCACCAGGAAGTCGCGGTCGCCGCGGTGCATCCAGTGGTCATGCACCATGGCGATCCACCACATCGAAAAAGCGGGAATGTATTGCTGCAGTTTGGTGGGCGCGCGGCTCATGGTGGCGCCTTCGGCGGTGCGCGAGTCGTTCACCAGTTCGATGGCGTTGCGCATCAGGCGGTCGTCGCCGGACATGTAGAGGGAGATCAGCGCCTGCACGCGCGTATCGCCGACATACTGCAGTTGCTCGTAGTAGGGGCAGTCCTCGTAGGTCTCATGCGCGCAGAGCCGCGCCGTGCGCCAGCCGACGTCGAGGATGCGGTCCAACTCGGGGTCGGGGCTGGAGAACTTCGCTTTTCGATCAAACGGGTAGGCGGTGAACGTTTGCGTCATTCCCTCCAGGCTGACCGGTTCCGAGGCCGCCTGAACGGTCATTTCGATGAAGCGAAAGGTGCGCCACCACAAGGGACGGTAGGTTCGCCGCTGGCCGCCCTCAAGTACGAACTCATCGTAGTAGCCGATGAACTCCTTGCCTTCCACCTCGCCGCGATTGCCCTTGTCGCCTCGGCGCGCGCCCTTTTCAAATAGCGACTCCGCATAGCCCAACCGGACCAGTGTGCCCTTGCCGCCGCTTACGCTCAACTCCGGGTATGCCGTGGTGAGCTGTCCCTGGTCGAGAATGAGCCGCACTCGCCCGCCCGCGGGCACGGTGAACGGCATCGCGCTTACCGTGGCGCCCTCGCTCACGCGGATTTTCAGCGGCGGTTCCTGAGCCTCTTCCATGGCTGGAATGGGGCGCGGCACGAGCATCCAGCGGCTCGGGCTGTCGGTGGCGTCGCGCATGCCGGCGTTGGGGCCGGCGACGGCCTCACTCCATCCGGTGTCGTCGAAGCCAGGCTGCTCCCAGCCCCACGGGTAGCGCACGCCTTCCACGCGATCGCCGGGGCCGACCACGAAGTAGCCACGAACCTGCTGGAACGTCACCGGCAGCGGCGAGTAGGCGGGGTTGGTCCAAGCCTTCCAGCCTGGTCCGGTGCGCAGGGGCAGCGCCTCCTGCGGCGCATCGGCCGGGATCTCCAACACGAAGCCGGTTTGATAGGTCTGTTGCGCCTCGGGCGTGTGCCGGCCGAAGTTCCACACGACGGCGGCGGCCACGTTGCGGCCTGCTTGCAGATAGGGCGCCAGGTCCACCGTTTCAAAGCGCCAGTGGTTCAAATCGCCGCGAGCCGGGCCGCGCGCCACCCGGCGGCCGTTCACATACAACTCGTAGCGCTGGTCGGCCGACACCCGCACAGGAAAATGCGTGGGCAGGGCGGAGAGTGAGAACGTGCGGCGGAAGTGATAGACGCCATATTCGAATGCCGAGGCTCCGGCGACACTGATCCAGCGCGCCTGCCAGCGAGGGCTCTGGGCCCGCGCCCATGGCGCGCTCAACAGGGCCAAACCCGACAGAAATGTCCTTCTCGAAGTACTCCACACAGGCATGGAATCGCCTCCGTACTCAGCGTATACTCATTCGCGGAGGATCACCGTCGATGATGGCTGCCCCGCCCGCGTCCGATTCCGAGGTTCCCAAGAAGAGCGCGCTGTGGATGTTCGCCAACATCTGGTTCGAACCGGGCCGTGTGTTTGAGCAGGTGGCGCGGGCTCCGCGCTGGTGGATTCCGCTGCTGATCCTCTCGATCGCAACAGTGGCCTACCTGGCCGCATTCAGTACACAGGTCGGCTGGGACACGTTCATTCGCCGCGAAATGGACAACAATCCGCGTTTGGAAAACCTGTCGTCGGAACAGCGGGCACAAATTATCAGTACCCAAGCTAAGTTCGCCTCGATCGCTGGTTACGTGGGGGCGCCTGTGGGTATCGTGGGCAACGCCTGTATCATTGCCGCGGTTCTGATCCTGATCTTCAAGTACCTTCTCGATGCACCGTGCGGATTTGGGCAAGCGCTGGGTGTTGTCAGTTGGTCGATGCTGCCAGGTCTGCTCAAGGTGGGGGCGGCGATTCTCATGGTCTACCTGCAATCGCCACAGGACTTTGACCTCAAGAACCCCGTTGGCGTCAACATCGGCTATTACCTGAGCAGCGGGTCACCGGCCTGGGTGCGCAGTCTGTTGTCGAGCCTTGACCTATTTGCGCTTTGGAACTTGCTGCTGGTCGCCACCGGGATGTCGGTGGTCGCGCGCAAGCCCTGGGGCTCGGCGCTCGTAGCAATCCTCATCCCTTGGGGCCTGTATGTGGTCATCACGACGGGCGGGGCAGCCCTCTTTGGCTAGATTCGTCTTGCCGACAGGACTTCGATCGCTGAGCCCTCGGCGAGGAAGGCCGAGCACGGCTCAGCGGTGAGCGCTTCCACAAACGCCTCCCCATAGAAACCGCGCACATCACACTGCAGCCGCGACGACTGCGCGCTCCACACCCGCCACGGTGGATGCCGGACCTCGTACTCGACCGTGCCTCCATCGCGCTGCCGTGTGTAGCCCCAGTAATGCTCCGTGATGAACTCCGCTTCCGAGCTGGCCACAAGCGGTTGCGGCTCACCGGCGACATCGACCTTGAGGGAATTCCATCGCCCTCTCTGCCGCCATTCATAGCGCGCGCCGCCGGGGCCCTGCTCGCTGCGCATCGGGCAGGCCAGATAGGGCTCGTTGTAGGTCCAACGGGCCACGGTGGCGATGGCGATCCGCGGAACAACTTCGCGCACAAACACCACTCCGCGCCGCAGCTTGCCCGCAACCTCACGGCGCACGTAGAAGCGCAGATTCACCTCATCGAAGTTGCGGTGAAACGGGATGGGTAAACCGAGCAGCCGGGTGTTGAGAAACCGGAACCCAACCACGCTGACCATCGTCTGGCCGTGCCAGGAATCCAACTCCGTGCCCGCGGGCACGAGCGGTTGCAGGACCGATGGGTCGATGCTGTAGTTCAGCATCGCCAGCCAGCGCCACTCGGCCGTCAGAAAGGTCGCGCCCATGCGCTCAGGTTAGCGCGTCTCTCTATCTCGACCCGAATACGATGGTCTGCGACATCCAGTCGGTGTGCTCAGTTTCCAGCACTTCCTCGTAGCTTGCCTGCAAAGTGCGCCGTCCGTCTTCGCTCAGTTTCGAACGCGCGGCGCGAAAAGCCGCCGCCACCTTGTCGCGCGCGGCGAGGTTGGGCAGCGTCATCCACTGCACGCGCGTGCCCACGGGCATGGTGTGCTCCACCTCGACGTCGATGCCATAACCCCAAATCACGCCGTCTTTGAGCAACTGATCGAGGATCGGCTTCTCGTAGGCGTTCACCAGCTTCATCCACGCCTGATTCTTGCCCGGCTTCACCTTTACCATCGAGTAGGAACTCAACGGCAGCGCGCCTGCCGGAGGCTTCACAGCCTCGAACATGGTGGAGCGCACCAGCAGGTCCTGATGCGCTTCGGGGTCGGTGGCTTCGAGAAGGCGAACGGCCTGGCCGGGGCTCTTCTTGGCTGCCTCGTCGACGGCTGCGCTCACCTTCGCATAGGCTGCCCAGTCAGCGACGGTGAACCAGGCGCTGGCATTCGTCTTGCCAGGCTGATGCAGAATGTCGAGGTCGGCGCCGTAGCCGAGGACCGTTCCCTCCTTGAGCATTTGCTCCAGCACTGGCGTATAGACGCCTTTCATGACGGCGCTCCAATCGGCCACCTTGTTTGGCTTGATCTTGTAGAGTGCGACGTGGGTCATCGGCCGCGGCAGATCCTGCGCCAGCGAGCACACGGAAAACGTCAGAGCCGCACATAGCGGCAGCAGGTAAGGTCTCATACAGTCCCCTCTCAGGGACACAACACTAGCATGGTTGCGAGCAGAGGAAAAGACGTCGCTACGAGTTCTCCACCCGGTAGTTCGGCGCTTCCTTGGTGATGATCACGTCGTGCACGTGGCTTTCCCGCAGGCCCGCGATGGAGACCCGGACGAACTGGGCTTTCTGCTGCAACTCGGCGATGGTGCGGCAACCGCAATAGCCCATGCCGGCGCGAACGCCACCGACCAGTTGGAACACCATCTCCGACACAGGCCCCTTGTAGGGAACGCGGCCCTCAATGCCCTCGGGCACCAGTTTGGCCGCGGTTTCCTGTGCGTAGCGATCAGTGGAGGTGCCGGTGGACATGGCGCCCAACGAGCCCATGCCGCGATAGGTCTTAAACGTACGCCCCTGATAGAGGATCTGCTCGCCGGGCGATTCGTCGGTGCCTGCAAACAGCGAGCCGATCATGACGCAATCGGCGCCGGCCGCCAGGGCTTTGGTCACGTCGCCTGAGTACTTGATGCCGCCGTCGGCAATCAGAGGAACACCAGCCGCGCGGGCAGCACGGGAAGCCTCGGCGATGGCCGTGATCTGCGGCATCCCCGCGCCTGAGACCACGCGTGTGGTGCAGATGGAGCCTGGACCAATGCCAATCTTCACGCCGTCCACGCCGCGCTCAATCAAATCCTTCGCGCCTTCGTAGGTGCCCACGTTGCCGGCCACCAGTTGCAGCTCGGGCAGCAGCCGCTTCACGGCGACGACGGCCTCCAGCACGCGATCGCTGTGGCCGTGAGCGGTATCGATGATGATCACGTCCACCTTTTTGTCCACCAGCGCCTGGGCTCTCTCCAGGAAATTGCCCGTCGCCCCGATCGCCGCACCCACGCGCAACCGGCCCTTTTCGTCCTTGGCCGCGTTGGGGTACTTCACCTTTTTCTGGATGTCCTTCACCGTGATCAGCCCCTTGAGCAGGTACTGATCGTCCACCACAAGCAGCTTCTCCACGCGGTGCTGGTGGAGGATCTCTTCCGCCTGCTCGAGGGTCGTGCCGACGGGAACCGTGATCAGGTTCTTTTTCGTCATCACGTCTTCCACGGGCAGATCGGTGCGCGTTTCAAACCGCAGGTCGCGATTCGTCAGAATACCCACCAGCTTGCCGTGGCCGTCGGTCACCGGTACGCCGGAGATGCGGAAGCGCCGCATGACATCAAGCGCCTCGTGAATCTTCTGGTGCGGCTGTACGGTGACGGGGTCGACGATCATGCCCGACTCGGAACGCTTCACCCGGTCGACCTCTTCGGCCTGCTTCTCAATGGGCATGTTGCGGTGGATGATGCCGATGCCGCCTTCGCGGGCCAGCGCAATGGCCATGTGCGACTCGGTGACGGTGTCCATGGCCGAGCTGGAAATCGGCACGTGCAGCGGGATCTTCCGCGTAAACCACGTCTTGGTATCCGCCTCGGTTGGCAGTACATTGCTTCGGGCGGGAACCAGCAGGACGTCATCAAACGTGAGTCCCTCGACAATCTGTTCGGGAATCATGGGGGTAGATTTCTCAGCATAGCAAGCGAGCCGCCCGATGGCGTCGCCGCGAGGAGGACCCGGCCTCGGCGAAGTGACCACCGCCATCGAGGCACAGAAGGAGAATGCCACCGCCGCCGCGCTGGTGGGCCGCTGAGACGCACCTCGCGCGGAGAGCGCCGCTCGCTTCGCTACACTGAGGGCATGAGACTCCTGGGCGTGGCCTGGCTGCTTCCCCTTGCGCTTCTGGCACAAGATGCCGCCCCGCCGCAAGCCGATCTCAGCCGCATTCTGGACCGTGTCGCCGAGGAGGCGGAAGCATTCTTCCAGAAGGCTCCGCGCATCATTGGCCGCGAGACGCTGACCCACAAGGGCCGTCTGGGACCGCCGCGCATCCGTTGGGGCAAATCGTCCGGGGCTCCCGAGGTGCGCTACTTTAGCCGCGAAATCGCCTCCGAGTACGGCTTCGCCGCGCTGCAGGACAAACCGGAGTGGATTCGTGAGTTCCGTCAGGTGGTGGCCATTGATGGTCGCCCTGTGCTCTCCGGTAAGTCAAATCCAAGGCAGGTTCTGGCCGAAGGCATGACGAACGAAGACGACCGCCGCCGGGTCAACCTCCTGCGCGAATTTGAACGCTTTGGCCAGGTGGGCGCGGCCACGGACTTCGGCCAGACCATCCTGCTCTTCCGCACCCGCCAGCGCGCCGACTATGAGTTTCAGTTGCTGCGGAAGGAATTCTCTGGCGCCGATGAGGTGCTGATCATCCAATGGCGCCAGAAACCCGATTCCGCCGATGCCGCGCGTGTGTATGCCGGGCGCAAGTTGGATCGCGTGAGCATGGAGGGCACACTCACCGTGCGGCAAGACGGCGTTCCGCTCAAGATCATGCTTGGCCTGCGCAACACGGAAGACGACTCGCTGGTCACCCACGCCGCCAGTGTCGAATACGTGCCAACGCGCTACGGCGTGGCGCTCCCGTCCACGGTGCAATACCGCAAGATCTCGCAGCGGCTGATTCCGGCAAAGAAGAAGAAAGATCCGCCCACGCCCGGCGATGCCCTGCTGTTGATCGACAATGTGGCGCGCTACAGCGACTGGCAGATGTTCTCCGCCGAGGCCGAGATCAAGTTCACACCGATTGAAGAAGCGCCTCCAGCAAAGCCCTGACACGCTTCAGCGCACTCGGAACATCTCCACGCCATGGGGCGGCAATTGCACGCGCAGGCTTTCGAGCGAGCGGCCCAACTCCCGCTGCCGCCACACATCGCGCACTCCGCGCACGCGCTTCAACCCCAGCTCCCCGGCGGTTACCGCCAACGTGCGCTGGTTTTCTCCGATGTTGAACAACCCCACCGCTACCGATCCGTCGGCAAGCGGTTTGGCCAGTATGAACTCCTCTTCTGTCTTCCTCACGATGCGCGCCTGGCGGCCGAGCACATCCTGGTTGACCGCGAGTACCTCGGCATTGCAGAGCACGTTCAGCGTGAAGGGATCCAGTTTCTCCATGTCGCCGGAGAAGATCAACGGAGCGGCCATAAGCGACCACATGGACATGTAGCTGTATTGTTCACCGGCCGAGAGCCTGGCCTTTTGCGGCACACGCATGCCACGGGCATCGCCATACCAGCCGATCAGGATGTAGTCAGGATCGTTCCAGGCGCCTGGGCGCGCGTACTCCCACGCGGCGGCGTTCTTGAATCCGATGGAATAAAAGCCCGGCAGACGCGTGTCCTTCTCCAGCCCCAGGTCACCTGTCGTGCGCCAGCACTCGCCGCCGGCGGCCTCGCCCCACTTCCACACATCCCCCATGCCGTACTGGCAGAAGTTATGGACGATATCGCGGTTGAGAGTCTGCAGGATCGCACTCATGCGCTCGTAGGGTTTCTTCAACTCGGGCAGGGAGCGGTCCTTGGCGATGCGGGAGTAGCCGCACCAGTCGTACTTGAGAAAATCAAAGCCCCACTCGGCAAAGAGCCGCGCATCCTGCTCCTCATGGCCATAGGCGCCTTCGTACTTGGCGCAGGTTGCCGGCCCTGGCGATGTGTAAAGCCCCGCTTTGAGGCCTTTCGCGTGGATATAGCCGGCCAGCGCCTGCATGTCGGGGAAGTGCTCGTTGGTGAGCAACTGTCCCTGGGCATCCCTTGCTCCTTCCCCGGCCAAGCGCATCCAACAGTCGTCCACATTCACGTAGGAGTAGCCGTAGTCGGCCATACCCGAGGCGATCATGGCGTCGGCGGCGGCGCGCATGGTGCGGTCGGTGACGCGGTTGTAGTGGGTGTACCAACTGTTCCACCCCATGGGAGGGGTAAGCGCCAGCTTGTCGCCCACTACGAAGGTGAGCGCCCGGCGGGCACTGCCCTTGCTGTTGGTTGCCCGCAGGGTCACTGCGTAGCGTCCTGGCGATGGGGGCGCATCTCCCGTGATGATGCCCGTGGATGCGTCCAACCGCAGGGAAGCGGGCAGCCCTTGCACCCTGTAGGTCATGGGCCGCGCGCCTGTCGCCGGAATACGGTAGATCACCGGCTTGCCGGGGCGGACGCCATACACCTCGGGGCCATGGATGCGTGGCTGGCTGGGTGCGGAAGGGGTCCGCAACTCCTGTGCGGGCAGCCATGCCGTGCACGCGAGCAGTCCGAGGCAGAGGGGCATCAGGCGTCCAAGTCGACGCCGATTCCCATTGATGAGTTGCATGCTGAGCACCTGCGATGGGGATACCACATTCATGCTCCAAAATCACCGGTGGCTCAGCCCGCTCTGCTATCTTGACCTCATGAGCCCGTGTTACCGCGCGTTTGCTCTGCCTTTTGCCTTTGCCATCATGCCGAGCCTGCACGCCGAATCCCCCAAGCCCCCCGTCGCCAACAAAGTCGCCCACGAGATGAAGCTCTTTGGCGATACACGCAACGACCCCTACTTCTGGATGCGGGATCGCAAGAACCCCGCCGTCATGGAGTATGTCGCGGCTGAAAACAGCTACACCAACTCCGTCTTTGCGCCCATTGAGCCCATGGTGGACAAGGTCTACAAAGAGATCCTCAGCCACATCAAGCAGACCGATCTTTCTCCCCCTTATCCTGACGGCGGCTTCTACTACTATTCGCGCACGGTTGAGAGTCTGCAGTACCCCATCCACTGCCGCAAGAAGGGCTCACTGGAAGCTCCCGAAGAGGTGCTGTTCGATGTGAACGCGATGGCCAAGGGGCACAAGTTCTACTCGCACCGCGGGCCGGACCCGGCTCCGAACCACAACCTCATCGGCTACGAGGTGGACACCACCGGGTATCGAGAGTACAACTTCCACATTCGCGATCAGGCGGCGGGCAAGGATCTGCCCGACGTCATCGAACGGGTCTCCGGCGTGGAGTGGGCCGAGGATGGGAAGACTGTCATTTATGGCCGCCAGCATCCACAAACGAAGCGCTCCTACCAGGTGTGGCGTCACACCCTTGGTACGCCCGCGGCACAGGATGTGTTGATCCATGAGGAGAAGGACGAGCGGTATGACATCCACCCCGGCAAGACCGAGTCGGGACGATTTCTCACCATCACGATCGAAAGCGGGAGCACCTCGGAGGTTCGCTTTGTCGACGCGAAGCGGCCCACCGAGCCGTTCCAAATCCTGATTCCCCGCCGTGAGGGCATCACCTATGAGATGACCGACCACGGTGAGAGCTTCTACATCCTGATCAATGACACCTCGCGCGACTTTCGTGTCGTTACCGCGCCGATATCCACGCCGGTGCCAGCGAATTGGACAGAGGTGATCTCCGCCCGTCCCGGCCTGTACATCGAAGCGATGCATGCTTTCCGCCACTACATGGTCTACGGGCTGCGGCTCAATGGCCTCGATGCGCTGCGGATCGTCGACACGCGCACCGGCGGCTCGCACGACATCCAGTTTGAAGAAGCCGCCTACGCCGCCCAGATCAGCGTGAACCGCGTCTATGACACGCCCGTGCTGCGCTTCTCCTACACTTCGGTGGTGACGCCGCAGTCCATCTACGACTACAACATGGACAGCCGCGCCAGGACGCTGGTGAAACTGCAGGAGGTTCCGCACTACGACGCATCGCAGTATGCCGTCGAACGTGTCCAGGTGAAGAGCCATGACGGCACGCTGGTGCCGATGACCATCTTCTACAAGAAGGGCTTCCCGAAAGACGCCAGCCGCCCCGTTTACCTCTATGGCTACGGCGCCTATGCGATTCCCATCAAGCCCACCTTCAGCGCGTCCAGGCTCAGTCTGCTCGACCGCGGCTTTGCCTACGCCATCGCCCACATTCGCGGCGGCACCGATCTTGGTTACTCGTGGTACGAAGCCGGCAAGCTGCTGAAGAAGAAGAACACCTTCCGCGACTTTGTCGCCTGCGCCGAATACCTGATCGCCAACAAGTACTCTCACCCCAAGAAACTTTCCATCGAGGGCGGCAGCGCGGGCGGTTTGCTGGTGGGCGCGTCGATGAACCTGCGGCCCGATCTGTTCCACACTGTCGTGGCGGCCGTTCCCTTCGTCGATGTGGTCAGCTCGCTGCTTGATGACACGATTCCGCTATCCACCACCGACGGTGAGGAGTTCGGCAATCCGAAGAAGCAGGAGTTCTACGAGTACATGAAGTCGTACTCGCCCTACGACAACACGGCGCCGGCGAAATATCCGAACCTCTATATCTTCTCGAGCATGAACGATTCCCAAGTGCCGTACTGGGAACCGCTGAAGTGGACCGCCAAACTACGCGCCGCCAATCAGAGCGATTCCACAATCGTCCTGCGCATGAACGTCGACGCCGGACACGGCGGCGCCTCAGGACGCTACGACAGGCTGAAGGAAGTGGCGCAGTCCTACGCTTTTGTGTTGCATACCCTCGGCATCCAGGAATAGTCAGGAGCACAAACCTCATCGTGAGCCGCCTCATCTACCTCCACGGATTCGCCTCGAGCCCCAACTCGCGCAAGGCGCAGTATTTCAAGGACCAGTTCGCCGCAAGCGCGATCGAGGTCAGCATCCCCGCGCTGGATGGCGGCGACTTCGAAAGCCTGACGATTTCCGGCCAACTGGCCATTCTCGAAGAGACGATCCAGAACCTCGGCCCGGCGGCGCTGCCGCTGACGTTGATGGGCTCCTCCATGGGTGGTTACCTGGCGGCCCTCTATGCGGCACGCAATCCCGACCGCATCAACCGGCTCATCCTGATGGCCCCCGCGTTCGGCTTTGCCCATCGCTGGCAGCAGGAACTGGGCGCGGAGGCCGTCGCAGAGTGGCGTGCCACGAACACGCTTTCGGTCTTTCACTTCGGGTTGATGCGCGAAACCAACCTCAGCTACCGCCTCATGGAAGACGCGCTCACCTACGAGGACTATCCGAACGCCACGCAGCCAGCCGTCATTTTCCATGGAACGGAAGACGAAGTCGTTCCGGTTGCCTTCGCCGAGGAGTTCACGCGCCAGCACCCCGGCACGGAGCTTCACAAGCTCGAATCCGACCATGAGTTGATTGATTCCCTGGACTACATATGCACCCACAGCCTGCGATTCATGAACTCCTGAGCACGCGTTGGAGCCCGGTTGCTTTCTCAGCGGAGCCGATTGACGACACCACGCTGGCCTCGTTGTTTGAAGCCGCTCGCTGGGCGCCTTCCTGCTTTAACGCCCAGCCCTGGCGATTCGTGATCGGACGCCACGGCACGGAGGCCCACGCTCGCATTCTGTCCACGCTGGCGCCCGGCAACTCGGTGTGGGCTGCCAATGCTTACATCCTCGGCATCAGCGTCGCCCACGAGGTCTTCTCGCACAATGGGAAGCCCAACCGGTGGGCGGCTCATGACGTGGGGATGGCCTCCATGTCTCTGGCCGTGGAAGCGACAGCGCGGGGGGTGTTCGTCCATTTCATGGGTGGATTTGACGCCGCCAAAGCCACTGAACTGCTCGGCCTGCCCGAACACCACTCACCCGTCGCCGCGTTCGCCATCGGCCACCGCGGAGATCCCACCGACCTGCCGCCCGAAGTGGCCGCGAAGGAAGCCAAGGCACGCAGCCGCAAGCCGCTTGAGGAAGTGATGGTAGAAGCGGCTTCCGCACAGCCCCGCGGCTGAGCCGCAGCTACACCCTCATCCTCGCGGTCAACAGACGTCTGTGCGGGACGAAACCATCACCGGCGTCAGTGGTGTTTCCAGTGATGCTGGTGGTGGTCCCAGCCGAAGGCGAAAATCGGCGCGGCCACGCCCCATACCATCAGGAACGAAAACACCCAACCGATCACCAGCGTCATCGCTGTTGTGTTGGTGAACTCGTTGCCGGGGGCCAAGCCGATGCCGAGTGCCAGCACGATGCTGGCCGCATGCCAATACCAATGCTGTACGCCCAAATGCCACAGCAGAAAGAGCGCCAGGGTAATCGATGAACCGTAGCACAAGGCGATGAGACCATCCGACATAGCCACCTCCTTCCTCGTGCGACTCCAGAATAGACCTGCGATCACTGTGCGTCCAGCCAATTCGCTACCACCCGCTCCCACTCATCCCGGACGACGCGATGCAGATTCTGATGTCCCACGCCGGGGAACGCCACCAGATCGACTCCCGCGGCACGGGCCAGATCGCGCGCATGGTTCAGCGGCACGTAAGGGTCGCGCGCTCCGGCGAGCAGGAGCACCCGCCCGCGAAGTCGTGCGACGGCCACGATGGGGTCCTCACCTGGGGCAGCGTCCTCCAGCGAATGCCAGTATTGGCGGGCGATGGGGAAACTGAGTCTCGTCAAATAACGCTGAGCCCTGACCAGCACAGCGTCCCGCAGGGTGCGATAGGAAAGCTCCAGGATCACTCGTTCAAAGCGCTGCGCCGAAGCGCTCAACACGCCCGCGGCCGCGCCTAGTGATACGCCGCAAAACGACACCTTCTCGTCGGGCAGTTCGTCTTCGAGAAACCGTACCGCGGCGTCGATGTCGGCCGCCTCGGCGCGTCCGAAGGCCACCGGACCCCAGTCGCTTTCACCGTGGGACCGGAAATCCAGCAGCATGACAGAGGCTCCCCGCCGCCGGAACCACTCGGCGCGCGAGGTCATTTGCCATCGGTTCTCACCCAGGCCGTGAGCCAGCACCCACGCGCCGCGTCCCCGCTCACCGCGCGCGAACAGACAGGCCAGTTTGCGCCCCTCGCTCTCAATCCAAACATGCTCGGGATCCAGCCCTTCGAAGGCGCGAGGCTTGCGCGATGCTGCCCGCATGGCTCCGCTCTTGCGGACGCGCAAATAGGCGGTGACCACGGCGTGCACCAGCCCTGCCAGGAATTTCTTTGCCAGGAATTTCTTCACCGCCCGCGCCACCACTGAGATAGAATCGCACTTCTCAGCCCCTATATCCGGCAAAGGAGAGCCCGCATGTTCCGCACAGCACTCGTGGTTCTTGCCGCTGGTCTGGCCCTTGGTTCGGCCGCCATCGCGCAAACGAAGAAGATAGTCACCGTCGGCCAGCCGCCTGAAGTCATCGCGGACTGGCAGTCGGTTTCCAACAAAGTGAAGGTTGTGAACGTGACGCCGGACAAGGTGATCGCGGAAATTGCCGATGCGGACGCCTTTGTTGGCGTTATCTCGCCGGCGGCGGTGCAGGCGGGTAAGAACCTGAAGTGGGTTCAGATTACCAGCGCCGGCGTGGAAAACGTGCTGCACAAGTCCGGCTCCACGGCGCTGCGCGACTCGGGCATCGTGGTGACGAACAACCAGATCGTGCAAGGTCCGGAGATCGCCGACCACGCCCTGGCGATGCTCCTCTATTTCACACGGAAGCTCAACGTCTCCTCGGCCGACCGGCTCACCGAGAACTGGCGCCGAGAACGTTTCGACGGCATTGAGCTCAAGGGCAAGAACGCCGTCGTCATTGGCCTTGGCGGTATCGGACAGCAGATTGCGATCCGCTCCTGGGCCTTCGGCATGAATGTCGTCGGCGTCGATCCGGAAGACATCCCCATGTCGCCCTTCTGGCAGAAGGTGGTCAAGCCCGACCAGTTGAACGACGTGTTGCCCACCGCCGATGTCGTCTTTATCTCCGCCCCGCACACGGAGATGAGCCACAAGATGATGGGGCCCACGCAGTTTGACCTGATGAAGAAGGACTCCTACTTCATCGCCGTTTCGCGCGGCGGCATTTACGACCTTCCCTCGCTGGTGAAGGCGCTCGATTCAGGCAAGCTCGCCGGCGCGGGCGTCGACGTGACCGATCCGGAGCCACTCCCCAAGGGCAACGCCCTCTGGAAGTTCCCCAATGCCCTCATCACGCCGCACATCGCCGGCCGCAGCGATCAGGACCGTGCGCGCATGCTCGGCACGGTGAAGGAGAATATCAAACGCTTCGCCGATGGTAAGCCGCTGCTCAATGTCGTCGACAAGAAGAAGGGCTACTAGGTTCCCCGAGAGGCTCGCATGATCTCACTGAAAGTCAACGGCGTCGACCGCAACTTCGACGGCTCGCCGGACATGCCGCTGCTGTGGTATCTCCGCGATGTACTCAAGCTCACCGGTACGAAATTCTCCTGCGGCCAGGGCCTGTGCGGCTCCTGCACCGTGCACATCAATGGGGCGGCTATGCGCAGTTGCGTCACGCCGATGAAGGCGGCGGCGGGCAAGTCGATCACCACCATCGAGGGCCTTTCGGCCAACGGCGATCACCCCGTGCAGAAGGCCTGGAAGGACGCCAACGTTCCCCAGTGCGGCTACTGCCAGCCGGGCCAGATCATGCAGGCTGCCTCACTGCTTAAGAAGACGCCCAAGCCGACCGACGCCCAGATCGACTCCGCCATGCGCGGCAACCTCTGCCGCTGCGGCACCTACCAACGCATCCGGACCGCCATTCAGTTGGCCGCGAAGGTGATGGCATGACGACGCACGACCGCATCCAAACCGTCTCCCGCCGTGGCTTCCTCGAAGGCGTCTTCTCTGCTGGTGCGCTCATCATCGGCGCCACGCCCGCGGCGTTGCTCGGCGGTGAAGCCGACAAGGCCGTGTGGCATCCCAGCGTCTACCTTGGGTTGCAGAAGGACGGCACCGTGATCATCGTTGCCCACCGTTCGGAAATGGGCACCGGCATCCGCAGTGTTCTTCCCGTCATCGTCGCCGATGAACTGGAAGCCGACTGGGCCAAAGTGAAGATCGAGCAGGCGATCGGCGATGAGAAGTACGGTTCGCAGAATACGGACGGCTCGTGCTCTATCCGCGACTTCGCCGAAGCCATGCACACCGCCGGCGCCTCGGCCCGCATGGTGCTGGAGCGCGCCGCAGCGCAGAAGTGGGGCGTAGCCGTTGGCCAGGTGAAGGCGTCGAACCACGTCGTCACCGGACCTTCCGGCCAGAAGGCCGGCTATGGCGAACTTGTCGAGATTGCCGCCAAGCTGCCTCTTCCCAAGCCGGCGGAAGTGAAACGCAAGGACCCTGCCGCCTATCGCTTCATTGGCAAGGAACTGCCGACGATTGACCGCGACAACCTCGTCATGGGGAAAGGCACGTTTGGCTACGACGCCGAAATGCCCGGCATGGTCTACGCGGCCATTGAACGCCCGCCCGTGATGGGAGCCACGCTCACCTCGGTCGACGACAGCGAGGCGAAGAAGGTCGGCGGCGTGAAGCAGACGGTGAAGCTCGACGGCCTGACGCAGCCCTACCTCTTCCAGGCGCTGGGCGGTGTGGCCGTCATCGCCGACAACACATGGTCCGCTTTCGAGGGCCGCAAGAAGTTGAAGGCCACCTGGAATCAGGGGCCGAACGCCGGCTACGATTCCGACGCTTATAAGGCCAAGCTCCTTGAAACGGCGGCCAAGCCGCAAAAGGTGGTGCGGAAAGCGGGCGATGTCGATGCCGTCTTCGCCAAGGGCGGCAAGACGCACGAAGCGTCTTATTACGTTCCGCTGCTCGCTCACGCCGCGATGGAGCCGCCCGCCGCGGTGGCTTCGTTTGAGAACGGCAAGGTGATCACGCACGCCCCCACGCAGAATCCGCAAGCCGTGCAGGAGGCGGTCTCGGCGGCCCTCGGCATCAAGAAGCAGGACGTCATTTGCCACGTTACGCTGCTCGGCGGCGGCTTCGGGCGCAAGTCGAAACCGGATTACGTGGTGGAAGCGGCGAAGCTCTCCAAGGCGGTCGGCAAGCCGGTGAAGGTGGTGTGGAACCGCGAAGACGATTTGCGGTTTGACTACTTCCACTCGGTCGCCGGCATGTATATGAAAGCCGCTATAGGCGCCGACGGGCAGCCAGCGGCGTGGCTCCAACGCAGCGTGTTTCCGTCTATCGGCAACATGTTCGCCAAGGACGCCAAGTATGGCGCCGACTTCGAAATGGGCATGGGATGGATCGACAATCCGTTCACCATCGCCAATTTCCGTGCCGAGAACGGCCCCGCCGAATGCCATGTCCGTATCGGCTGGATGCGCTCGGTATCGCACATCTACCACGCTTTCGCGACGCATTCCTTCGTCGATGAACTGGCGGCGCAAGCCAATGCGGACCGCGTCGACTACTACCTGAAGCTGATCGGTCCCGGCCGTGTCATCGATGCCGAGATCGTCAAGCAGGGGGCGCTCCACAAGCCGGATAAGCGGTTCCCCATCGACACCGCGCGCTTGCGCCGTGTGCTTGAGGTGTGCGCCAGCCGCTCGAACTGGGCGAACAAGAAGTCCGGCGGAGGCAAGGGCTATGGCATCGTTGCTCACCGCAGCTTCCTCTCCTATATCGCGGCTATGGTCGAGGTCGAGGTGGATGCCGCTGGCAAGGTGAAGATCCCGCGTGTGACCTATGCGATCGACCCCGGCCGCATCATCAATCCGGACCGCGTGAGGTCGCAGTTTGAGGGCGCGGCGGTGTTTGGAACCAGCATCGCCATGCTGGGCGAGATGACGGCTAAAGGCGGTGTCATCCAGCAGAAGAACTTCGACACCTACCCGGTGGCTCGTATCGACGAAGCGCCGCGCGTGGTGGATGTGCACATTGTGCCTTCCAGCGCGCCGCCGGCCGGCGTTGGCGAGCCTGGTGTGCCGCCCATCGCCCCGGCGCTGTGCAACGCTATTTTCGCGGCCACCGGCAAGCGAATCCGCGAACTGCCGCTGCGCAAAGCCAAACTTGTGTAGCGCGCCGGGCCGGTCACAGGCGATCCTAAATAGTTACGGGAGCCAATCTTGCCCGGTGGCAGGCCCGGTCTTCAAAACCGTTGAACGGTCTTACCGGCCGTTGGTTCGTTCGACTCGAACTGGTTCCCGCCAGCATCCAGCGGATGCGCGCCCGGTCCGTGCTACGTTGGAGCGAGCGGGCCCTTAGCTCAGCGGTTAGAGCAGGGGACTCATAATCCCTTGGTCGTAGGTTCGAATCCTACAGGGCCCACCAAGCCTCACGAACGCATTCTAGTGAACAGGTAGAGTCCGGCCAGGGAGAAGAGCGCATCAGGCGACCAGGCGGCGACGCTCGGCGGAAGTTCGGCCAGGTTCCCGATCTCTTCAAACATGCGCGAACTGGCCCAGTAGGCGATGGCGATCGTGAAGCTCACGCCCACGCCCGCCATGGCCCCGCGGTTGCCCGTAAGAAACGCGAAGGGCACCGAAATCAACGCCATGATGAGCACGAACAGGGGCACGGAAAACTTTTTGTGGTATTGCACCTTGAGGCGGATGGTGTCGAATCCTGCCTGTTGCAGCTCACGGATGTAGCGGTCCAGGTCGATGAAGTTGAGCTGCTTTTCCTGCTTTACTTCTTTCAGGAACCACGACGGCGTTTCCGTGACTTCGTCGAACAGGGTGGCCGTAAAGGTACGGTAATCCTTCACGCGAACCCCATCGAAGTCGCGCGTCCAACCGTGCTGGAAGATCCAACCTTTCACGCGCGGTTCCCACGACGCCGATTCGGCGGAGATGTGGCGGCGCAAACGGAAGTTGTTCGGGTCGATCTCATACACGTTCACCCCGGCCATGACCATGGCGTTTGAGTCGAAGTACTTGTAGTAGAAAATCCGTGAGCCTTCGCCGTAGATCCACTTGCGGTCCGGCCGCAGATAGGTCTGCACCGGGCGGCCCTTGATCTCATTGAGAATCCCGTCCTGAATGCGGTTGGCGTCGGGGATGTAGTAGTGGTCGAAGGCGAACAGCGCGCCGCTCATCACGGTAGCCGCGATGAGGATCGGAGCCGACATGCGGTAAAGGCTGACGCCGCAGGCTTTCATGGCGATCACTTCGTTGTTCTTCGAGAGGATGCCGAAGGTAACCAGCACGGCCACCAGCACGCTCATCGGTGCAGAGTCGTAGATGAGCTTCGGGGTGAGGAAAAAATGATAGGTGGCCACCCTTTGCCAGGGAATGCCGCGTGAAAAGATGTCGCCCAGCAACTCAAAGAAGATGAAGACATGGGCCATCAGCACGAAGCTGGTGAGCAGCATGGCGAAGTAGAAGAGAAACTCGCCGAGGACGTAGGTGTCGACGACTCCGGGCAGGAGCGGGATGCGCAGGCGGCCGAGCGAAGTGGCGCGACGTGAACCGTGGGAGAGGCGATTGCGGAGCCCGGCCCAGAGATCGCCCAGCCGCCGTCCGGCGAGCGCAAACAGATCGCGGTCGCCCGGCCGTTCGATTCCGAGCAACATCAGGATGCCCGCCAGCGCGTAGATGACGTTGGGCAGCCACACCGCAACCTCCACGGGCAGCCTGTCCTGTTGCGCCATCTTGATGAGGCTGATCTGCATCATCCAATAGAGAAAAACAAGCGCTACCGTGATCACCATGGCGCCCGATTTGCCGCCTTTCCGAGTGGAGACGCCGATCGGGATGCCGATGACGGCCAGCAGCAGGCAGGCGATTGGGAAGGAGAAGCGCTGATGCAATTCGAGGCGGGCATCGCGGCTGGCGGCGCGGTCCGGCTCGGCGCGGATCGCGGCCAGCAGCGGGCGTGTGTCCATGGCGATCCAGGCCTTGGCGCTTTGCTCTTCGCGTGGCTTGGCTTGCAGCAACTGGTCGCCGCGAGGGGAATAGGTGTTGTAGTAGACGCCCGGATCGCTGCCCGCCTGGTGGGAACTCGTCCCGGTCATCGAGAGCTGGATGGAGTTGCGCACCGGGTCGGGAACGGCGATGGCTTCGGTGGCCACGGTGATGGCCGGCGAATCGGCATAGCTGCCCCCGCCGGAGCGCTCGCCGGGGGGAGTCAGGTCGGCAATGAAGACGTTCCGCCACTTCGCCACAGTGCCGGGCAAGGCGATCACATCGCCCACATACAAGATCGTGTTCGAGCTGGTGAACTGCTCGGCGAAGACACGCGGCGTGATCTCAGCGGAGAGCTGGCGGGCGATGAGCGTATTGAACACACGATAGGTCTCGCGGATCGACACAGGCGTCAGCCACAACGAGGCGGTCCCCGCGCACACCATCATGATCGCGGCAAAGAGCAGGATCGGCAGCGCCACCCGCCGGCTGGGCACTCCGGCCGCCCGCATCGCCGTAATTTCGCCGTCGGCGGACATGCGGCCCAACCCGATGAGCACTCCCACCAGGCTGCCGATCGGTAACGCGAAGCTGAGCACGGGAGGCAGCACCAACGCAAACAGGTAGGCCGCCATCTTCGGCGTAGCCGAGCCGCGCAGCAGGACTTCAAAATACTTCCCGCTGTTGAGTTTCTGCAGGAAGATGACGAAGGCGAACAGGACGGTGCCAAGCACGGCGGCCGAGGCAACCTCTCGAAATACGGCGCGTGTCAGCAGTCGCATGGGTCGAGCGGTCAGGCGTTGACGGGCGGCGGCGGCACCAGCGGCAGCTTGGGCCAGTCGTCGGTTCGCTTCTCGAGTTCGAGATCTTCGAACAGAATGCTCGGCGAGCAGATGGTGTGAGTGGTCACATAGCCGCTCGGTGAAATCGAGGCGAGCGAACCGCCCTGGCCGACAAAGTCGAACACGGCCTCGTCGTCGCCGGCGGCGAAGATGTCGCGCAGCGAACGCGCATTGACCCCGCGGAACCGCAGGCCGCGCACCAGTTCTTCGCGGCCATCGGGAAAGACTCGGTAGACCAGCGTGGGAAGGCTCACCACTCCACCGCCGCGCTGGCTGGCGGCCTGAGCGAGGGTGCGCAACTCCTGGGCCGAGGCTGAGACCGGCAGGTCCAACTTCCGCACGATGATGCCAAACGGTTTGCCCCGTTGCTGCACCATTTCGAGCAGCTTCTTCTTCAAGTCATCCTTGCTCGTGGTCTCATGGGCCTTCACGAAGAGATTGCTGTAGCTGGCGACCGCACCGCCAAACGGACCCGGCAGGCGGGCCCGGCCGTTTGAACCTTCGAATCCCCGAATCGGTGTGCGGCACAGCAGAAAGTGCTTCAGCGTTCCCCTATCCACCACCTTCAGAGGCACAGGCTTAATGCCCTCGCCGTCCACCGGATAGTGGCCGAAGAGCGGGTGGCCCTTATACACCGACTGCGTCGGATCATCGACGGCGTCCATCCAGTCGGGCAGAATGCGCGAGCCGATTCGGCCTTCCAATTCGCTCGCGGCCACTGGCGCCGGGCGTCCAGGCTCGGCCACGGGCTTCCTCATGGGCGATAATTGGGCGCCCAGCAGCTGAGCGAACAACTGGGGCGAGGCAACGCCCTCAAAGAGCACGGGACCGGAGTAGTCCTCGCCGACGGGAGCCTTGAGCAACGCCGTAACGTTTCCGGCGATCTCCTCGGCGCCCTTTAGGACCACATCTTCGCCGGGCAGGTCGGGGAGATTCCGTCCCGAGTAGACGAGCGCATCGTGAATGGGCATCCCATCTTCGGCCTGCGAATCGGCGCGCAACCGCATCGTGAAGAGGTTGTCGCTCATGCGGACGGCCGCGCCGTCTGTGTTCACCAGGTAGGCCGTCGAAAACCCAGCCGAGAACTCGGCGCCGGAATTGAGCACCTGCGGGAATTTGTCGAACACGGCCGAGACGCGGCGCGTGCGCTCCTTCCAGGCGGCCTCGTCGATGCTGATCTTCTGCCGCGGCTCCACATACCGCACCGGTTCGGCCTTGGCGAAGTCGTTGATCTTCTCCTGCTGCGTCACATTCTGCAAGGCGGCGCGTTTGCGGGCCACGGCCTGCAGTGCTCCCTTGTACGCACGGTCGGTTGCCAGCCAGAATTCACGGCGCAGGATGAGTGGCCCGGCCTCGAGCGGAATCCTGCCGCCTCCCATGCGTCCGCCGAAGAACTGGCTGAACATGTAGTTGGTGTTGTCGAACTCCGGAGTTCCCACGCGCAGTTGCACGCGAGGCAGCCGGGAACTGGCGCCGGCGGCGTTGATCAACGCACCCAGAACGCAAGAAACCGAGAAGGAGTAGGTGTCGTCGAGCGCGAATTCAACGAAGTAGGGCGAGGGCAGGTTGGCCAGCTTGAGGGCCTTTGACCGCTCGAGTTCCTGCTGCAATGCCTGCAGAATCTCATCGCTCTCTGCGTCAGATGGCGCTTGGGCGGCGACGGCCCGCGCGGTGGCAAGCAGTGCGGCAAACTGGCGGCGGGAAAGGTTCATCAGTTCGCCCCTCCTTCCGACGGCGCCGGCAACAGCGGCGGTTGGTCGCGCGACTGGTCCTTCTTCTGAATCTCCATTTCTCCAATCAGCAGCGCCGGAGAAATGGCGCTGACCGGCACCGAACCCGACTCCGCCCCGCAGTAGCCATTGAAGACACCCGGCTTGTCGGAAGCAGCCAGAATTTTGGCAAAGCTGGCCAGCGGTGTCCCCACCAGGTCGGCTCCGCGCACCAGTTCCTCCCTGCCGTCGGGGTAAACCTTGTACACCACCAGCGGGATGACCTTAAACGCCTGGAATCCCTGCCGGCCGGTGGTCGTAAAGCCGCCCGTGATGTCTTGGAAGTAGTAGCCGTAGGGCTTGTTCTGCCGCTTGATTTCGGCCAGCAGCAGCTCCTTCAGCTTCTTCTCCGGCACGGTCTGCGCCGCCTGCACGATGAGATTGGACTGTCGCGAAACCACTTCGGCCCCCGCCTGTTTCCGGCCATGGCCGTTGGAGTGGTCGAACCCGGCGATGGGGGAGCGGGACATGAGAAAGGTCTTCAGGATGCCGTTCTCCACCAGGTTCACTTTACGTGCCCGGACGCCCTCGTCGTCGAAGTCATACCAGCCATGCAGATCTTCACCGGCGAGCTCCCGCAGCGTAGGGTCAAACACGACGGATAGAAAGCCGGGCAGCACGCTCTCGCCCACCCGCTTGGTGAACGTCTGGCCATCGGTCTCATCCTTCTGGCGGTGGCCTTCAATCCGATGGCCGAAAATCTCGTGGAAGAACACCCCGGCGGCACGCCCGGAGAGGATCGCCGGGCCGACAAATGGCTCCACCAGCGGCGCTTCCAGGAGGTTAGTGAGATCCGTAGCCACTTTGTCGATCGCGGCTTCAATTTCGCCGTCTTTCGGCAGTTTGCGGGGATCGGCGGCGGAAAAGCTCTCCGCCGTGCTCAGGTCCATCCCGTCCGTCGCCTTGCCCTGCGCCACAATCATGAGGCGGGCAAAGGGGCGGCCATGCTGCAGGCGCGTGCCCTCGCTGGTGACGAAATATTTGGTCTCCGTGATCGCCGTGACCGTGACTTGCGAGGCCAGCACCTTCGGGTACTTGGAAAACCGCGCCGAGAGCTTGCGCAAGCGGGTTCTCCACTCTTCTTCGTGGAAGGCGATCGCGGCCGTGGCGACGGCGGCCGTTTCGGGCTGCTCGATCGAGAAATCGTCGGCGGCGGTCTCCTTATCGGCGACCTTCACCTCTTTATTCGTCTTGATGTTGGTCAACCGCTGCGTGCCCAGGCGGTAGACGCGGTCGGTCTCGGCCCATACGCGGCGTCTGATGGCGGCGGGCGAGTTGTCGAGCGCCACCGGGGCGGCGGCGGCAAAGTCGGGCATATCGCCGGGAATCTGGTGGTAGTTGTCCAGCTTCGGCGAGCCGAGCCGCATTGAGACATCCAGCACCCGGTTGTGCCGCTTGTTGTTGGAAGTGATGGCCCCCAGCACGGCATTCATGGACCAATTCTGTTGTTCCGTGACGGCGTAGGAGAGGAAGTACGGTTTAGGGTCGCCTTTATCCTGGAGAACTGTGAAGTTTCTTTTCAGCTCCTCGGCGAGAATGCTCACCAGAGGTGAAGGCTCCGCCGCGGCCGCGAGAGCCGGGAAAACAAGCGCAAACGCGATAATTTGCCGCACGAACCTCAGGGTATCATGTGGTGTTTCATTGCATTGTAAAGGCGGCCAGCGTCCGGTCATTCCTCAGATACAGGCGTCCGGCGGACAGAGCGGGATAGGCCCGCACCGTCGGTTCCAACAGCTTCTTTCGGGAGACCGGCTGAAATGCCTTGGGGGAAGCGGGGGCGATGAGGGCTTCGCCTGACTCAGAGAGCACCAGCAGATGGTCCTTCATGAGCGTGACCGTACCGGCGCGGTGGTTCGGGATCGACCACTGGACCTTTCCCGTCCGCAGTTCGACGCACCGCAGTTCCTGCCCCATCTCCTGCCGTCCATGCCAGCCATACAGATAGCCGTCGAGCAGAACCGAGGTCGCGTAGTGGTTGGACAGCTCATCGTCTCCCTGCCAGAGCTGTTTGTAGGAGTTGCCCGATATTTCAAGCACCGTCGCTCCCGTGCCATAGCTGGCCGAGAGGAACACCAGGTTCCCGGCCGCTTGCGGGACGGCCGCGTTCACGCTGGCTGCCATCCGCGCGCGCCAGCGGAGTTGGAACCGGATCGCTCCCGTGGCCGGGTCGGCGTCGATCAGGCCGCTTCTGGTGAAAAACAGGGCATGGCGCGTGCCCGCGATGGTGACGACGTTAGGCGAGGAGTACCCGGCCTCGTCCGGCGCGGCTTTCCACACGGTTGCACCGTTCATTTTGTCGAGCGCGACGATGCCGCCGTCCCGCCGTCCCCCCACATTGGCCAGCAGCAGTTTGCCCTCAACCACCGGAACAGACGCCGCGCCAAAGTATTCTTTGGCCGCCCCAAATCGCTCACGTGCATCCACCTGCCAGATCAACTTGCCGCTGGTGAGCGATACGCACCGCAAGACGCTTTCGGCCGAGAACAGATACACACGGTCGCCATCCACCACGGGGGTGGCGCGAGGGCCTTCGAGGAAGCCGAAGTCATCGCGGTAGGCCGTCTTGTACTTGTATGTCCACTGCACCTTGCCCGTGGCCGCGTCGAGCGATTCCAGAAGATCCTCATCGCCCAGGCGGTGGTACACCAGCAGCCGGCCGCCGGCCACCACAGGGGCGGCGAATGCTTCGCCCACGGGCCGCTCCCACAGTTTGGTGAACGCGGGTTTCGGTGAGAATGGCCCGTCGTAGCGGCCATCCCGATTCGGCCCAAGCAATTGGGGCCAATCCTGCGCGGAGAGCAGCAGGGGAAGCAGCGCGAGGGCAATACGAGGCATAGGGGTAGTATGCAACGGCTCGTCCATTGTGTATTCTTGGCTAACCCGACGAGCAGAAGATAACTAGGAAACTCGCTGCTTTCGGCATGAGACTGGTCACCTGGGAGACCTTCATGCACACATCTACCGTAGTTCGCGGCGTTGCCGCGCTGCTACTACTCTCCGCCACTGCGCTCGCGCAGGGAACCATCACCACGATTGCCGGCACCGGCGACGGTGTCTTCACCGGCGACGGGGGACAGGCAACTGCCGCGGCGCTGCAGGCGCCCACCGGTCTTGCCGTTGACGCGGCGGGCAACATATACATCGCCGACTTCGGCAACAAGCGCATCCGCCGCATCACACCGGCCGGCGTCATCGACACTTACGCCGGAAACGGCACCATCGGCTTTTCAGGTGATGGCGGGCCAGCGGTGAACGCCCAGTTGTTTGTCATCACCTCCACGCATCAAGGGCTTGCCGTCGATCCGGGAGGAAACCTCTATATCGCCGACCCCGACAACGCACGCATTCGAAAAGTCACTCCGGCCGGCACCATCAGCACGTACGCCGGCATGGGCCCGGCTCTCTTTGGCGGCGACGGTGGTCCGGCGACGATGGCCGGCCTCTCCCTACCCGGCAGCGTGGCGCTGGACGGCGCCGGGAACCTGTTCCTCACGGACCAGAACAACAGCCGCATCCGCAAAGTAACCCCGGCGGGCGTGATCAGCACTGTGGCCGGCACCGGTCTACCGGCCTATTCCGGCGATGGCGGCCCGGCCACCAACGCCGGCATTGCATTTCCCGTCTCCGTAGCGACCGACACGGCGGGCAACCTGTATTTCGCCGACCTCAGCAGCCACCGCATCCGCAAGGTGGATCTCGCTGGTGTCGTGACCACCGTTGTCGGAAACGGCACCCCTGGATTCGGTGGCGATGGTGGGGCGGCAACCGCGGCTCAGATCCTCAGCCCGAAGGGGATGGCTGTTGACGGGGCCGGCAACCTCTACTTCGCCGATACCAACAACGACCGCATCCGGAAAGTCGACACGAACGGCATCATCACCACCGTGGCGGGAACTGCACAGCCTGGTTTTTGGGGCGACGGTGGTCCGGCCACAAGCGCGCGGTTATCCAGCCCGCGAGATGTGAAGGTGGATGCGCAGGGAAACCTCTATATCGCGGATGCCGGGAATAACCGGATTCGGAAGGTATCGGCCGTGGGGTCGGGTGGAGGCGGCGGCACGGGAGGCGGAGGCGTCGGCGGTGGTGGGGGAGGTGGAGCGGGCGGGGGAGGTGGCACCGGCTTGCCCGTCATCACGCGCGTGGGCAATGCGGCTGGCAATAGCACCACGATTGCGCCCAACACGTGGGTCGAAATCAAGGGAACAAACCTGAGCTCCACAACACGTGTGTGGGCAGGCGCCGATTTTTCGGGAGGCCAGATGCCGATTCGGGTGGACGGCGTTAGTGTGACGGTAAATGGCAGGAATGCGTTCGTCTATTACGTCAGTCCGACGCAGATCAACGTGCTCACGCCACCGGATGCCATGCAGGGGGCCGTTCCAGTCGTGGTGACCGCAGCCGGTGGGTCGAGTTCGCCCTTCACAGTGCAAGCACAGGAGCTCTCACCCGCGTTCTTCACCTTTAACGGGGGTAATTACCTCGCCGCCACCCACGCCGACGGCAGCCTGCTTGGCCCGGCCACCCTCTTTCCTGGAGCGACCACGCCGGCCAGGCCCGGTGAGCAGGTGATCCTCTACGGAAACGGCTTCGGCGTCACCATCCCACCGGTTGTGAGCGGCAGCGCCTCGCAGTCGGGCACGTTGCCATTGCTGCCCACTGTCTCAGTCGGCGGACTCCTCGCAACGGTGCAGTTCGCCGGGCTCATCTCGCCTGGGCTATTTCAGCTCAACATCACCGTTCCCGCCAATGCGGCGGACGGCGACCTGATGATCCGCGCCGGGTATCTCGGCGCGCTCACACAAGCCCAGGCTCTGCTGAGCGTGAAGAAGTAAACGGCCTTAATCAGGGTACGGCGGCTCCCTGGAACCGGAACTCGCAGGAAATACGCGTCGCCCGGCTGCCCAACTGACGCACCGGATCAGCGGGAAGTGAGCAGATCTCGCGCCATGCGGACGCGTTCGGCGGCTTCCTCGGCGTCCGGCGCCATCGCCGTGAGGTGTCCCATCTTGCGGCCGGGGCGCGGCGAGGCCTTCCCGTACAGATGGAGTTTCACATCGGGCAGCGCCGTGACGGCCTGCCAGTTGGGTTCGCCGTTTGCCCAAAGGTCACCCAGCAGGTTGGCCATCGCCGCCGGACGCAGCAGTTCCGTGGAGCCCAGCGAGAGGCCGCAAATCGCACGCAACTGCTGCTCAAACTGCGAGGTGACGCAGGCATCGAAGGTGAAGTGGCCGGAGTTGTGTGGTCTGGGCGCCAGTTCATTGATCAACACACGGCCGGAACGTTCCAGGAAGAACTCGACGCAGAGCACGCCGACCACGTCGAGCGCCTCCAGCACACCTCGCGTGATCTGGATGGCGGTTCGCGCGGCCTCCGCGGGGATCGAGGCCGGCGCCGTGGTGACATCCAGAATGTGGTTGCTGTGCTCGTTTTCCACCGCGCCATAGTGAGCAAAGCCGCCATCCAAAGCGCGGGCCGCCACTACGGAGAATTCGCACTCGAAATCGACAAACGCCTCCAGCACACACTCCCCGCCGCCCGCCTGCTGGTATGCCGCGGCAAGATCGGTATCGCTGTGAATCCTGGCCTGGCCTTTGCCGTCGTAGCCGAAGCCGGCGGATTTGAGCACGGCGGGCAGCCCCAGTTCGGCAATGGCGTGCGGCAATTGGTCGAGTGAGTTGACCACCTCGAACTGCGTCACCGGGAATCCCTGGTCTCGCAGGAAGGTCTTCTCCCTTCGGCGGTGTTGCGTGATGTGGAGCACCTCGCCGGAAGGCCGCGCCGGGGCGAACTCGGCTGCCGCCGCGGTGGCCGCCGAGGAGACGTTTTCGAACTCGAACGTGACCACGCTCACCGATTGGGCAAAGCGCCGCACGGCATCCAGGTCGTCATAGCTCGCCTTGATTTCCAGGTCGGCAACCTGGCCGGTGGGCGTGTCGTCGTCCGGTGAGAAGGTGTGCACGCGGTAGCCCATGCGACGAGCGGCGATGGCGAACATGCGGCCGAGTTGACCGCTGCCCAGAACGCCGACCGTGGCCCCAGGCAGAATCGGCGCGCGCCAAGAACGGCTCACGAAAGTGAGTCCTCCAGCACGCGCTGCGTTTGCGCGCGGCGGAACTCCTCCAGGCGCTCCGCATATCCGGAATGCTTGTTCGCCAGAATCGAGACCGCCAGCAGGGCCGCGTTGATGGCGCCCGCTTTGCCAATGGCCAGCGTGGCGACGGGAATCCCGCCGGGCATCTGCACGATGCTCAACAACGAATCCACGCCTCGCAGCACGGCGCTTTCGATCGGCACGCCGAGCACGGGCAGCGTCGTGTGCGCCGCGGTCATACCAGGTAGATGGGCGGCTCCGCCGGCGGCGGCGATGATCACCTCAATCCCACGGGCGCGCGCCGCTTTGGCGAACTCCGCCATCAGGTCAGGCGTTCTGTGGGCGCTCACAATGCGGCATTCACGAGGCACGCCCAACAGGGCCAGCGTCTCATCGCAATGCTGCATGGTCGCCCAATCCGAGCGGCTGCCCATGATCACGGCAACAAGGGGGGCAGGTGCGGGTGCGTCCGGGGGCATGGTTCAGAGCCTATGATACGATGCACCAACCGTGCAGCGTCCTACGCGCGTCCGCCACATTGTCCTTTGGCTCACCGTTGCAGCCTACATGATCACCTACATGGATCGTGTCGTCATCAGCGCGGCCGTGCCCTCGATTCAAAAAGAACTGGGCATCTCCATCGTGGCGATGGGTTGGATTCTCAGCTCGTTCCGATGGGGCTATGCGCTGTTCCAGATCCCCGGCGGCTGGCTGGGCGACCGTATCGGTCCTCGCCGCGCTCTGACGCTGATCGTCACCTGGTGGAGCGGCTTCACCGCCCTCACCGCGGCCAGCTTCAGCGTCAACTCCATGGCCGCCGTGCGCTTCCTGTTCGGCGTCGGCGAGGCCGGGGCGTTTCCCATTGCCACGCGTAGTCTGTCGCGCTGGATGCTGCCTACCGAACGGGGCTACGCGCAGGGCATCACGCACGCCGGCTCCCGGCTCGGCGCTGCGTTTACACCGCCCATTGTGGTTTGGCTGATCGCCGAGTATGGCTGGCGAACCCCCTTCTATGTATTTGGCGTCCTGGGACTCTTCTGGGCCGCGCTCTGGTTCTGGTATTACCGCGATACCCCCGATGAGCATGGCTCATTGAATGACGCCGAGCGCCAGCTGATTCGCGAAAAACTGGGCGCTCCCAACAAGCGCGCCGCCACCGACGTGCCCTGGGGCATCATTCTGGGTACGCGTCAAATTTGGGTGCTCTCGTCGATGTACTTCTGCTACGGCTACTGCCTTGCCGTCTACCTCGACTGGTTCCCCAAGTACCTCAACGCCCACCGCGGCTTTGATCTGAAACAGATGGGCTTCTATGCCAGCCTGCCCCTGCTCGCCGGAGTGTTCGGCGACTTTCTCGGCGGCTGGCTGTCTGACCGTTGGGCCCACTCCTCGGGCAACCTGCGGCTGGCGCGCCGCGGCGTGGGCAGCTTTGGCTTCGCCCTGGCGGCGGCCGGCATTCTGCCCGCCACCCTCACCCCTGACCCCCATCTGAGCGTAGTCTTCACCTGCCTTGCCTTCTTCGGTCTGGAGTTGACCGTCGGTGTCAGTTGGGCTATCCCGCTCGATGTCGGCGGCGACTTTGCCGGCTCCGTTTCGGCCGTCATGAACACCATGGGCAACATCGGCGGGGCCATCTCTTCCGCCGTGGTTGGCTACCTCGTCCAAGGCTACGGATGGAACGTTCCGTTCCTGGTGGCGGCGGCGCTGTGCGTGACAGCCGCTTTCCTCTTTGCAAGAATAGATGCATCTCGTCGATTGTTTACCTAGGAGTGAAGTATGCGCATCGATTCCAATAAATGCGTGGCCTGCGGCAACTGCACCTACGTCTGCCCCATGGGGGCGATCTATGTGGACCCGCTGACCAACCGGTCAACCATTGATCGCGATGAGTGTGTCGAGTGCTTCTCCTGTTACAACGGCCTGAGCCAGGAGCACCTCAATCCGACCCTGGTCCGCACGCTTCGTGGATTCCTCAAGCTGTTCCGCATCCGCTTCGATCCCGAACCCGATGTGTGTCCCACGGCCGCATTTCAGCCTGAGGATCTGACCTGGCCGCGCGTCGTTCGCCGCGCCTTCTCCGATCCGCGTGTGCCGCACGAATCGACAGGTGTCGAGGGGCGCGGGACCGAGGAAGTGAAGACCAACGACGTCAGTGGGCGCGTCAAGGTGGGCGAGGTAGGCTTCACGATCGAGTTCGGGCGTCCAGGCGTTGGCGTCCGCTTCCGCGATATCAACAAGATGACCGTTGCGCTCGCGGCATCGGGCGTGGAGTTCGAGAAGAAGAACCCGATCACGACGCTGCTCAAGGACAAGGCTACCGGCGAAATCCGCGACGACATTCTCAACGAGAAGATCATGTCGGCGATCGTCGAAATCAAGGTCCCCATCGAGCGCTGTGAAGAGGTCGTCCGCCTGGTGTGGAAGGTGGAAAAGGAAGTGGACACGGTCGTTGTGCTGGGCGTTGGCGTGCGCTGCGATGAGAACGGGGAAGATCCCATCGTCCTGCCCGTGTTGAAGAAGCTCGGCTACGATCCCCAGCGCGCCAAGACAAACATTGGTCTGGGACGCATCACCAACCCGGACGCCATCGAGAAGCCCCAGGAAACCGTGGGCGCGCGCTAAGAGAGGACAACAAGACATGACGAACACACTCCACCGCCAGGGCAATGCGGAGAGCTTCCAGGACGACATCATCGTCTTTGCTATGTGCGCGCGCGGCAAGAACGACCAGGAGGCGCTGCCGAAGCTGCGCAAGTTCCTCGAAATGGCCGTTCCGTTCGGCCCCGTGAACCTTGGCGACGCGCGCCACGGGGGGGCGCTGCGGCCCTGCCAGAAGATGAACCCCACCGCTCACTGGAACCGCGACCGCACGCCCAATCTCGATGAGGTGGTGGCTGGCCTGGACGCTCCCACCACCGTGGCGGCCGTCTTCGACAGTATGGAAAAGGCCAAGGCCTTCGTGAAGGCTGTCCGTGAGGCCGATCTGGGCATGTCGATCAACGTCTCCAGTTCCATGGAGAACGCCATTGGCTGCTGCCAGGCCGCCGGCATCAAGCGCCACAGCGTCGGCTATTCCCTTGGCTTCGAAGGCAAAACGGAGAAGCTGCCCAACACTCAGGTGCTTGAGCTGATGACCATGTGCGGGCACGGCATGGTGGCCGGTTCGCTGGCCAAGAAGATGATCGACTGGGTCAAGGAAGGCCGCCGCACGCCCGAGGAAGCCGCCAGCTACATGACACGCTTCTGCTCCTGCGGCGTCTTCAACCCGCAGCGCGCAAAACGGATCCTGGAAGAAGCGCGGCACAAGACCCGGTGATTGGCTGGCACCCAAACCGACACACTTTCCGCTTGATTTTCACAGGATATCCACAGATCCTCAAGCATTCATCCCCACGGTTGCCAGCGTTTTCGCCAGAAGTTCTCCTTCCTGATGTGTAGTACTACCTCCCAAGGCGTTTTCTCTACCACTCCCTTGATATATTTCTGTTGTCTACCCCACTCTTCTTGCGGTAGTTCGTAGCGAGCCGTATCGGCCAAAGGTCGGTGAGAGGGAAAAAACACCGGCATTCGAACCGCCGGAGCTGTGGGACTTGCGCGCGGCAAGAGAATCCCGGCTGCGAAGTTGAGTGGAGGAGAGTCAAAGATGACGGATCGATTGAGTGCATCGCACGCGAGTGCTGACCTTGGATCGCCTCAAAGTGACGCCACCGCCAGGGATGAGTCAACTTTGATGGCAGCCGAGCGCGACAAGTGGGTGGCACTGGCCAGGCGCGTCGAGGCGGGTGATACCCAGGCCGCCAACGAGTTCAGGAACAACTACTACACCGGTGTGCGTGTGATGTTGAAGCGGTCGCTTGGCTCGGTCGGGCTCGAAGCCTTCGTCGAGGAGACGCTCGCCGGCGCAATGGAGGAAATCCGGAAGGGACGGATCCGCGACCCGCGCGAGTTTATCCGGTTCCTGCGCACCGTAATCGAACGCCAGCAGGTTGCGGCGACCCACCGCCAGCCGCCTTGGGCCACTCCGGTGATGACCACAATGGACCGCATCCGGATGCGCGAAACCGCACGCACATTCGAGCGGGCTCTCATGTCGTTCACCAAGCGCGAACGCGACATCCTGGTGGGCTACTTCTCCCGCGGCCTGACACGCCACGACCTGGAGTGCACCTACGGGGCGTCCGAGGCGGAACTGGATTGCCTGCGCTCGCGTCTGCAAGAGCTGATTCATCCCCACCGCGGGCACCGCAGGATGGCGCAGGCGCGATCGAACCCGCTCATGCGCAGGGCCGCGGCGGCAAGCTGAAAGGCTTCGCTCCGCACACAACCTTGCCCGCCGCCATGCGCCGGCTTCCCTTAGTGGGCCCCCGTGGAGCCGAAGCCTCCCTCACCGCGCGCGGAATCGTTCACGCCCGCCTCCTCCCATTCCACCGGCTCATAGCGCGCGACCACAAGTTGAGCGATGCGCTCACCCTTCCGCACGGTGTAGGCCTCCCGGCCCAGGTTGAGCACGATCACCTTCACCTCGCCCCGGTAGCCGGGATCAATCGTGCCAGGTGAATTGGGCAGAATGAGCGCGTGCTTCAGCGCCAGGCCGCTGCGCATGCGGATCTGTCCCTCGCAACCGGAAGGAATCTCCACACGCAATCCGGTGGGGATGAGGCCCGGAACGCCGGGCTCCAGCCGCACCTCCTCTATGGCCCGCAGGTCCATTCCGGCGTCCTCGGAGGGACCATGGGCGTAATGAGGCAGTTGGGCCTCGGGGTGGATACGTTCGATGCGGATCTTCATGGCAGTGGGCGAATGGCTACACTATCAGTTTGGCTGAGAAACGAGTCCTGACGGTTGCCGGTGTTCCCCCGGAGGCATGCGCCTACGCACTGGCGCGCTATTCGCGATCGCCTGACTCCATCGCGGCATCGCTAGATTGGGTGCGCACCCACGACTCCTCTAAATTTCTCGACAGCTTCTATTTTCAATACGGCCACGCCTCCATTGCCGACCTCGGACACCTCGTCTTCTGCTTTGAGGGGATCTCTGAGCTGGCCGCCACCGAAGTGGAGGATGAGCAGCTCTGGGACGGGCAGGCGCGGTCGTCGCGCTACCAGGACTTCTCCCGCTCCGGCTTCCTCACTCCCGCTGAGTTGAACGAGCGGCAGGTGGAGATCTACCAGCACGCCGGCCTCGACCTGCTGGCTGCCTACGAAAAAGTGCACGCCCAGGTGTTTGACCACCTCACGGCGAAACTCCCGAAACCGCCCGAGATGAAGCAGGACGCCTACCAGCGCAACCTCGCCGCGCGTGCCTTCGACGTGGCGCGCTACCTGCTCTTCTTCGGCGTACCGACGGGCGTTGGGCAGGTAGTCAGCATCCGCACGCTGGAGCGGCAGATCGCCCGCCTACGCGGCAGCGAGTACATCGAACTGCGCCAGCTGGCCGACGAGATGGTCGAAGCCTGCGCGGAAAAACCGGATTGCGTGTGGGACCCCAGCGTTGCCTACGCGCCGTTGGCGCCCACGTTGGCGAAGTACTGTGACGCCGATCCGCACCGCATCCAGGCCACCGCCGATCTAAAGCTGTGGGCGAAACAGAATCTGCCCCACGCCGCGGGCGCGCGCATCGACGACGTCGATCTGCTCAAACCCGCCAACACAGCGGCCGATATCGTCGCGACCCTGCTCTACCCGGTGACCGACCGCCCGTTTCGCGAGCTCTACGACCTGGCCTGCAAGTGGAATGACGCGAGGCGCGCCGAAGTGATCGATGTCGCCATGCAGTCGCGCGCACGGAAAGACGATCTGCTGCGCGAATTCCGCGGAAGCCTCTACGTCTACGACATTGTGATGGACATCGGCGCCTACCGCGACCTCCACCGTCACCGCCGCTGCCAGCAGTACCGCCAGGCCTACTCCGGCAAACTGGGCTATGAGACTCCCGCAGCCATTGGCGAAGCCGGCGCCGCCGACACCTACCACGACGCCATGCGCTCAGCCTTTGCCGCCATTGGACAACTTCCCGAGCCCGGTTCCCACTACCTCATGCCCTTCGGTGCGCGCGCACGCTTCCTCTTCAAGATGGACTTTGCCGAGGCGGAGTACATCTCGCGCCTGCGCTCGGGTGTGAAAGGCCACTTCTCCTACCGCAACATCGCCTGGCGCATGCGGGAGCGCATGTCGGCCCTGGAACCGGAACTGGGACGGCTGATCGATGCGACCCCGCCCTGGATCGAAGACCCACTGACGAGATAGAACCATGAACCCCCAACCCACCAAGGTGAACGTGGCCCACACGGCCGATTACAAGGAAAGCTACGCCAACTCCGTCCAGGTGCGCGTGAACCTCTGGGACTTCTTTCTCATGTTCGGCACCATTCAGCAAAGCGTGCCCGACGAGGTGAACATCACCAATTTCCAGGGCATCTACCTGAGTCCGCAACAAGCCAAGGCGCTAGCCAACCTGCTCAACCAGAATCTCCAACAGTATGAGGCCGCCTTCGGCGTCATCCAACTGGAGCCCATCAAACCAGAAGCCGGCGGCCCCATCCACTAAGCAAGCCGCAATAAAGGGGGCTCGCTGGTGCGTGGGTCCGCCGGCTGTGGCACCGGCCGGGTCTATGTAAGCCGGTGAACCGTTTAGTTGCCCGCGTCGGCGATGGTTTCCCTCAACTCAACAGCAAGCTGGATGTGCTTGGCCGCCAGTTCGAAGGACTCCTGTGCGGCGCGCCGGGACTGCACCGCCAGCGCGCGCTCCTCGCGCCCCTGCTGCGGGGCCATGGCGGGCCACTTGTGAGCCAACGGCGACTTCGGCCGGGCTTCGAACTCCTTGGCCTTCTTCTCGTGTGCGATGGCCTTGGTTTCCATCGCCTCGCCCTGGATACGGAACAGTTTCGCCACCTTGGCATGGTCGGCCGAAGTGTTGGCCTCCTGCGCCATGCGGTGCAGCTTGGCCATCTGGCTGACGGGTTCCGCGGCTGCGGCACGGCCCATTGCGGCTGAGGTCAGCATCAGGGCAGCAACCGCTCCGGCCGCCGTGAGGGTCATGGTCTTGTAGAGGTTGTTCATGTGATTCGTTCTCCCAGAACCATGAAACCGCGAATCACCCCTCCTTCCCCATCCGAAAAATTACGTACCGCCCGCAATTCCCTCCTTGATCGCGTACTGCACCAACTCGGCGCTCGTCTTGAGACCCAGGTCGTCCATCATCCTGTACTTGTGGGTTTCCACCGTGCGCGCCGAGATGCCCAGAATGCCGCCGATCTCCTTCGCCGATTTGCCCTCTGCAAGCAGCTGCAGCACCTCGCGCTGCCGACCTGTCAGCTCGATGGTCTCCTTCACGTGGCGGCGCGTTTCATCGAGCAGCTCCGTCACGGCCGGATTGCGAACATGCGGCGACAAGTACGTGCCGCCGCGCATGGCTGTCCGGATCGCCTCGATTAGCTCTTCCGACGCCGAGTGCTTGAGCACATAACCTGAGGCGCCCGCCTCCAGCGCCCGCGTCGCATAGACCACATCGGGGTGCATCGTGAGAAACACGACCTTCACCACGGAGCCGGCCTCGCGCAGTTTCCTCAACGCCTCAATCCCGTTCAGCAGGGGCATGGAGATGTCGGCCACGATGACGTCCGGGCTCAGCGCCAATCCTAACTCCACCATCTGCTGCCCGTTTGCTGCCTCGCCAACCAGCTCACAATCGTCCCGCAGCAGGCTGCGCAGGCCTTCCAGAATAATCTTGTGGTCGTCGGCCAATAGAACGCGCGGTTTGCTCATACGGGAGCCTCCACGGAGATCCGTGTTCCCTTGCCCGGAACCGAATCGACGGTAAACGTGCCGCCGACGCTCCGAATCCTCTCGGCCATGCTCGCCAGGCCGATCCCAGCCCGCCAACCCGCCCCTTGGCGGTCGAACCCTCGACCATCATCCCTGATGTCCAGCAGCACGCGCTGGCCCGCACGCCGGAGATCCAGCGTCACCTCATTCGCTTCGGCAT
Organism: Acidobacteriota bacterium; assembly: GCA_017304135.1. Classification (GTDB taxonomy): domain Bacteria; phylum Acidobacteriota; class Terriglobia; order Bryobacterales; family Bryobacteraceae; genus JAFLBB01. Next base: position 141,519 of record JAFLBB010000001.1, read on the forward strand.
GCCGCGCGATGTTGCGCAAGGACTCTTGGATGATCCGGTAGAGCGCAAGCCGCAGACCCGGCGAGAGCAACTCCAGCTCCCCTTCCACCCGCAGGTCCACCGGGGGCCCGCCCCGTTCAAAGAACCCGCGGCATTCGCCCTCCACCGCCGCCGCCAGTCCGAGGTCATCCAGCGTGGAGGGGTGTAGCCGCCGCGACAGTCCATGGATGTCGTCGGAAAGCCGCGCCATCTGCTGCTGCAGCCGCTCCAGTCCAGCCCGCCACTGCGCGGCATCGTCTCCCGGAAGGTGCTTCAGCCTCCCGGCCTCCATCGCAATGGTGGCCATGCGCTGCGTGATGTCGTCGTGGAGCTCGCGCGCCAGGCGTGTGCGCTCCTGCTCCTGCGAATCGATCAGACGGTCAGTGAGTTCCTGCAGCTTGTGGTGGGCGGCGTCGAGCTGGTCGCGCGAGACGGTGGTGTCGCGCAGATCCCCGGCCATCCGGTTAAACGATTCAGCCAGCTGTCCCAACTCGTCCTGGGACCGAACGGGAATCCTCACGGTGAAATCCCCGGCGCCCAACTGGCGGGCCTGCGCGGCCAGCTCCAGCACCGGCTGTGTGACCGAGCGTCCCAGCCACCATGCCGCGGCAAGGAAGGCGCAGGCCACCACGGCTCCCCAGCCAGCGATCCTCGCCCGCATGGCACGAACCGGGGCCAGCGCTTGGCGTGAATCGAGCTCGGCAATCAACGTCCAGGCAACGTCGGGGATGCCGATCGGAGACGACGAACGCAGCACCGGAACACCGTCCGCTGCCCGCGTTCCCGCCCGCAACATGCCCTCCTCGCCCACGATGTACTCAAACGTGCCATCGCCATCCAGGACGCGGTTCACCTCATCCACCGACACCTGAATGGCCAGCACGCCCTGCTTCATGCCGGCGCGCCAGATGGGTGCGGCCACGAAGGCCGCCAGCTCATGGTCCGACACGGCGTATGGCTCATAGTCCTCCATCACCGATTGCTCAATGCCGGGCAACGCCATCGCCCGCCGGAAGACGCGGGAGAGCCCGGTTCCCGCCAGCGGCGGCGACTCCAGGTCGCCTCCCAAATCCGCCTCCTTAACCACCGTGTAGAGAATCCGCCCCTTCGTATCGATGAGAAAGATGTCGTAAAAGCCGAAAGCGCTCCGGTAGCGGTGAAAGGTAGGGTGGTAGCGCGCGTGCAATTGACCGTAGCGCCCACCCCCGGAAGGCTTAAGGAGCAACTCGCGCGCCCCGGCAGGGTGCGGGTTCTCCTCCAGGAAGAGCTCATGCAACGCCGCCATGCGTTCCGCGCCGCTTGTGCCCAGTGCCTTCCAGGACGTGCCGAACTCCTCCAATGCGACGATTGCCGATTCATCGGTGGAAAGGGCGAGCACGTGGTTGTGGATGTCGCGAAAATATCGCTCCAACTGCCGCTGTTTGGCATCTCGCACAGCGGCCAGGCGCTGGTGGGTCGACTGTTCCAGAGCCACGCTGGCGCCGACGCTGGCCTCATAGCCGGTAAGCGCGATGGCCACCAGCGCCAGCAGAACGAACGCCGCCTGCAGCTTGGTCCGATAGGATCGAAACATCAGGCCCTATGTATCACAAGGTTCCCTGTGCGGTCCACGAGAGCCGACCACGAGGCGGGTACCAGAATGGTCGTGCCGTAGTCGAGAACCAGGAACGGACCCCGCCTCAATTTCCCTCCCACCTGGCCGCGACGCAGGAGGGGCACGTCCACCATTCGCCCATCGAGGTAGATCCGCCGCGCGCCACAATGGCCGCGCTCGCGGGCCAGCGGGGCAATCTCAGGCTTCACCACCGCCTTGCGCGCGCGAACCCGCAGCGTCACCACCTCCACCGCGCGCGACGCATCGGCATATCCGTATACACGCTTGTGCTCAGCGTGAAAATCTCCGCCCCAGGGAATGGTCAACTCGTAGCTCTGCCCGGCATACCGAACGTCGGCGCTGCGCTCAAGTCGAGCCCCACGAAGTTCGCGCGCTGCCCTTGCCTCCAACTGCCGGAAATAGGGCTCGAAATCGGACATCCCCAACACCCCGGTCGCATAGTCGCGCACATTGTCCGCCATCAGCATGCCCAGTGCGGATAGCGCCTCGGCAAAGCGCGGTACGAGGACGGTTCGCATACCCAACCCTGCCGCCAGATCACAGGCGTGCAACCCGCCTCCGCCGCCGAAAGCAACAAGAGTGTACTCGCGAGGATCATGGCCGCGCTCGATGGAGACCGCCCGGATGGCGCGCTCCATGTTGGCGTTGGCCACACGGAGGATGCCCGCCGCGGCTTGCTCCCACGGCAACCCCAATTGCTTCGCGATGCGCTCCACCGCTTCTTGCGCACGATGCGGGTGGATGGCCATACCTCCGCTCAGGAACTGCTCCGGCTTGATGCGGCCCAAGGCCACCTGCGCGTCGGTGACGGTGCACTCTTCGCCCCGGCCATAGCATGCCGGCCCTGGATCGGCGCCCGCGCTCTCCGGGCCCACGCGCAACAGGCCGCCCGCATCCACGCGCGCAATCGATCCGCCGCCTGCTCCCACTGTATGGATGTCGAGCATCGGAACCCGCACTGGCAGGCCGTCCACATAGGCCTCCACCGTCTCCCGCGGCGCGCCATCACACAAGCTCACGTCGGTCGACGTGCCCCCCATGTCGAAACCCAGAATGCGCGTGAAGCCCGACCGGCGGGCCATCTCGAGCGCACCCACCACGCCGCCAGCCGGTCCTGAAAGGATCGTCCGCACAGCCTGCTTCCGCGCCTCCCTCGCCGTCAGAAACCCGCCGTTGGATTGCATGATCGAGAGCCCGCCGAGCCTGGACAGATAGTCGTTCATCAGCGGCCCGACGTAGGCGTTCACCACCGTCGTCGAAGCGCGCTCATATTCGCGAAACTCCGGTGAGATCTCATGCGAAGCGCACACGTAGCCCAACTCGCGCAGCTCTCGCAGCAGCGCCTTTTCATGCTTCGGATTGCGGTAGGAGTGCAGCAGGCAGATGGCCACCGATTCCACCCCGGCGCGTTCCAGTTTGCGCCGCAAGCCGGCCACCTCCAGCGGCTCGTGGACTGTGCCGTCATACAGAGTCCGCTCCCGCACGCCGAAGCACAAGGCCTCCGGCACAAGGCGCGCCGGCTGCCGCGGCATCAGGTTGTACAGTTCGCGGCGGTTCTGGCGGGCGATGACGAGCATGTCTTCAAAGCCGGCGGTGGTGACAAAGGCCGTCCGCGCCCCCTTGCGTTCCAGCAGGGCGTTGGTCGCCACGGTCGAACCATGCACAACCTCCGGCCGCCAAACTCCCAAGCTTCGCGCCCGCGCGATTCCGCCTCGGATGACCTCGTGCGGGGCTTGACGGCTCGACGGTAGTTTGAAGACTTCCACACGCCCGTCTTCATGCAACAAAACAAAGTCCGTGAAGGTGCCGCCGGCGTCTATTCCAATGCGCACTGTGTTTTGATTTTCGCACTGACCCGGCTTTCAGCCACACCGCGCGTTACATTGGAAGAAGATTCCTCACCCCATGATCGACCTCACCCAGGTCTCCAAAGTGTTTGCGGGCAAGCGGGAAGTGACCGCCCTTCACCCTTTGGACCTCACCATCCCCAAAGGCGAAATGGTCGCCATCATCGGCGCCTCCGGTTCGGGTAAGTCAACGCTGTTGAACCTCATCGGCGGTTTAGACCACCCCACAACGGGCACGATCTCCGTCGACGGAGCTACGCTCGGCACACTCAGCGACGACGAGTTGACCCGCGTCCGCCGCGACAAAATTGGCTTCGTCTTCCAATTCTTCAATCTGCTGCCCAGCCTTAGTTGCACGGAGAATGTCTCCCTGCCCCTCCACTTGCGCGGTTGGCCGAAACAGAAAACGCAGGATCGCGCCGCCGAGTTGCTCAACCTCGTCGGCCTCGGCAAACGCGTTGACCATCTGCCCGACGAGCTTTCCGGCGGGGAACGCCAGCGCGTCGCCATTGCGCGCGCCCTCAGCGTCTATCCCCCCATCCTTCTCGCCGACGAACCCACCGGCAACCTCGATTCCACCACCGGCGAAGAGATCCTGGGTCTCATCAAGGACCTCCACCGCCGCCTCGGAACCACTGTCCTCATCGTCACTCATGACATGACCGTCGCCCACGCCTGCGAACGCATTCTGCAGTTGAAAGACGGCGTCATCCTGGCCGACAGGCGCGTGGAAAGCCCGGCGGCGCAATGAAACTCCTGCGGTTGCTCAGTTGGCCCTACGTGCGCAAGCACAAGCTGCGCATGTTGCTGACCCTGGCCGGCATCATGCTCGGCGTGGCCGTGTTCGTCGGCATGCACACGGCCAACCTCACCATCCAGTCGGCCTTCCAGCGCACTGTGGACCGCATCGCCGGCAAGGCGCAATTGCAGGTCTCGGCCGGTGAAACGGGCTTCCCCGAGGAGGTCCTGGAGCGCGTGCAATCGTCGCGCGAGGTAAGCGCGGCATCCCCGGTGATTGAAGCGGCCCTCTCCACCTCCCAAGGGACTCTCCTTGTCCTCGGCGTCGACATGACCGGGGATGCCAGCCTGCGCGAGTACGACCTGGAGGGCGAGGACGAGGATGTCATCGACGATCCGCTCATCTTCCTGGCCCAACCCGACTCCATGATCGTCAGCCGCCAGTTCGCCGAGCGAACCGGGCTCGAGCGCGGCTCCAAGCTGACGCTCAAAACCATGGGTGGGCAGAAGACGTTCACCATCCGCGGCGTGATGAAGGCTACCGGGCTGGCCACGGTGTTCGGCGGCAACCTCGCCATCATGGACATCTACGCGGCCCAGGCTGTGTTCGGCCGCGGCCGCCTGTTTGACCGCATCGATGTCGGGCTCGCCGAGGGCGTGAGCATCGAGCAGGGAACCGCCAAGCTGCAAGCGCTCGTTGGCCCCGGCTTCCAGGTGGAACCGCCGCAATCACGAGGCACGCATTTCCAATCGATGTCGCGCGGGCTGACGGTCTCCATCAACCTGGCCAGCCTCTTTGCCCTCCTCATCGGCGTCTTCATCATCTTCAACTCCTTCTCCATCGCCATCACGCAGCGCTGCGGTGAGATTGGCGTTCTCCGCGCCCTTGGCGCCACCAGCGGTCAGGTGAGGCGCCTGTTTCTGCTGGAGAGCATTGTCCTTGGCCTTTGTGGTTCCCTCCTTGGCGTGTTCGCCGGGCTCTGGATGGCTCGCGGCATCGTGCCTGGACTGGCGGGCACACTGCAAGAGGTGTTCGGCCACGCCCTAAGTGCCGACGAGATCACAATCAGCACGCCCCTTGCCGCGCTGGCCGTTGTCATCGGCGTGTTGGCGAGCCTCGTCGGCGGTTACGTGCCCGCTCATTCCGCCGCCCGTGTCGACCCCGTGAAGGCGCTGCTAAAAGGCCGCACCCAGGTGCTGAGTGAAGGCGAAAACCGGCTGCGTCAGAAGCTCGCCGCGGCGTGCATAGTCGGTTGCGCGTTGCTGCTCGGACTGGGCAACCGCAACGAGTACTTCTATCCGGGTTACCTGCTCGGCATCGTGAGCATGATCCTGCTCGCTCCGGCCATGTCGATGTGGCTCGCCCGCGCGCTCCGCCCGATCTTAAAACTCATCTGGCCCGTGGAAGGGGCGCTGGCTGCCGACAGCCTGATTCAGGCTCCCCGCAGGACCTCCGCCACCGTCACCGCGCTCATGCTCTCGCTGGCCCTCGCCGTCGGCTTCGCCGGTGTCTCACGCGCCATCTATGACTCGCTTCTCGACTGGATGAACCACACGCTGAACCCCGACCTCTACGTCAGCCCCAGCCGCAGCATCACCGCCAAGACGTTTCGCTTCCCCGCCACCATGGGCGACGAACTGCGCGCCCTGGAAGGCGTCGAAGAGGTCCAACCCGTGCGCAATGCGCGCGTCCTGATCAACGGCGCGCCCGTCATGGCCGTCTCCATCGACATCAAAGCCATCACGGACCGCGTGCGCGTCCGTCCGGTCGAAGGCAACCGCGAGGAACTGGTGCGTCTCGGCGCGCAAGGCAAGGGCGTGATCATCTCGGACAACCTCTCGCTCATCCGCAACATCCATCGCGGCGATATTCTCGAGATCCCCACCCCGCGCGGTGTGTTGAAATTGCCCGTTCTCGGCTCCTCGGTCGACTACTCCGACCAGCAGGGCAGCTTTCTCATCGACAAGAGCCTCTTTCAGAAATACTGGGGCGACGACACCGCCAACATCTTCCGCATCCATGTCAGGAAGGGATACAGCCGCGACCGCGTCCGCGAAGCAATTCTCAAGCGCTGGGCCGATTCGCACGAGATCTTCGTCTACACCAACGAAGGCATTCGCGAGTACATCCTCAAACTCACTGACCAGTGGTTCGGCCTCACCTACATCCAACTCGCCGTGGCCCTCGTCGTCGCCATCCTCGGCATCGTGAACACGCTCACCGTTTCCATCACCGACCGGCGCCGCGAACTGGGCGTGCTCCAGGCCGTCGGCGGTCTGCGCAATCAGATCCGCCGCACCATCTGGCTGGAGGCGGTCAGCATCGGAGCCGTCGGCCTCGTCATGGGAGCCGCGGCCGGCATTGTGATGATCTATTTCAACCTGCACATGCTGCACCGCGACCTGGGAGGGCTGCGCGTCGATTTCACCTTCCCTTACGCCTTCATGGCCATGATGGTGCCTGTGATTGGATTGTGCTCGTTTGTGGCCGCCATCTGGCCGGCCGAAGCGGCGGTGCGAGCTTCATTGGTGGAGTCACTGGAATATGAGTAAGTGGATCGCGTTACTTCTGGCAAGCTGCGCCCTGGCGCAGGACCCGCGGCAGATCATCGAAGAGGTCCAGCGCCGCAATCGCTCTCAGTCGCAGCGCTATGAAGGCACACTCACGGTCACCAGTGCCAAAAGCCGCGTGGCCGAGAAGAAGTGGCGCTACGAGCGCATTGGCTCGTTCGGCGACAGCAAGGCCGTGCTGCGGTTTCTCGACCCGCCCGAAGTCAAGGGCGTCGCGCTGCTGGTGCACAACCACCGCGAACGCTCCTCCGACCAGTGGATGTGGACCCCCGAGCTCCAGCGCGACCGCCGCATCGCCCTCCAGGACCGCTCCACCCGCTTCTTCGGCACCGACTTCAGCTTCGAGGATCTGGAGGAACGCGACGTCGACCAGTTTGACTTCAAGCTACTTGGCGAAGAGAAGTTCGACGGGCAGATGTGCTGGAAACTCGAGTCGCGGCCCCGCCAGAATAAGCGCTCGCAGTACACCCACTCTTACCTCTGGGTGCGAAAAGACCTCTTCGTCTTCGTCGCCGTGGAAGGCTATAAAGTCAAGGAACTCATGCGCCGCATCGCCTATCGCGACTACGAAAACGTGAAGGGCCTTTGGACGGCCAAAACCATGGAGGTCTTCGACACCAAGCGCAACAGCCGCACCACCATGAAGCTCGAAAAGCTGGAATACAACATCCCGGTGAAAGAGGACGAGTTCACCCTGCAGGCCCTGCGGCGACCCCAATGAGGTGGGCGGCGTGCTTCCTGCTCGCTGGCGTGGCCTGCGCGCAGTCCACCTTTACACAACGAGGCTTCTTCGAAACGCGAACAACGTTGTACCCGCAGACAGCCGTGAATGACAGCGGCCGTGTGGTGAGCGAAGCCCTGCTGCGTTGGGAGCCCGCCTGGCAGCCTTCCTCCAACTGGTTGTTTGCTGCTTCACTCGACGCACGCACCGATACGCACCGCCAGGTGGAACGCGAGCCTCGCCTCGATTGGCAGGACCGGCGCCTACTCCGCCCCGCCTTCTCCGTGCGCCGTGCCAGCGCCGCCTACCACCGCGGCGGCCTCCACATCGAACTCGGCAAGCAGTTCATCCGCTGGGGCAAGGGCGACATCCTCAACCCCGTCGACCGCTTCGCTCCGCGCGACTACCTCTCTGTCGTCGACAACGACTTCCTCGCCGTGCAGGGCGCGCGCATCACCTACGAACGCGGCGCCAACACCATCGACCTCGTCGCCACGCCGCGCTTCACACCCAGCCGCGCACCCCTCCTCAACCAGCGCTGGGCCGCGCTTCCGGAAGAGGCGGCGCAATTGCGCTTCGTCGACCTCGGCTCGAGCCTCCCCGGCCGCGCGCAGTTCGGCGCCCGCTTCAATCGCAACGCCGGTCCCTATGAGTTCTCGCTTGTCTTCTTCGACGGCTTCCACTATCTGCCGCTCTTTGAGGGCAACCTGCGCTTTCCCAGCCTCGAAGTGGAGTTCCAGCGCGTGTTCCCCAGCCTCAGGTTGTACGGCGGCGACGCCGCTGTGCCCCTCCCGTGGTTCACGCTGAAGTCGGAAGCGGCCTGGTTCACCTCGCGCACGCGCACCGCGGACGAGTACGTGCTCTACGTTGTGCAGCTGGAGCGGACGGTGGGTGAGTGGGTCTTCGTGGGCGGCTATTCGGGTGAAGCCGTCACGTCGCGGCGCAATCCATCCGGCTTCGCTCCTGACCGCGGCCTCGCCGACGCCTTTCTTGGGCGCGCCAGCTATACGCTGGGTCCTCGTCGTTCCATCGCATTGGAAGCCGCTGTGCGCCAGTCGGGCGATGGCGTGTGGCTTAAATCTGAATTCACGCAGACCTTCGGCCGCAATTGGCGCGCCGTGGCCGGCTTCACGTTCATTCGCGGTGATGGCGCTGATTTCCTGGGCCAGTACCGCCGCAATTCGCACGGCCTCTTTGCCCTTCGCTACAGCTTCTAAGGGCCGCGCCTACTCGAGGTGGTAATTCTTCTCGCCTGCCTCCACCGCGATCGCCAGCCTGTTCTGCGGCAGCGGCAACGGGCACGTCGCATAAGGCGTGAAGGCGCAAGGCGGGTTGTAGGCTTCGTTGAAATCCATCTTCACGACGCCCTTCTCAACAAGGTCGGCATAGAGAAAACGTCCCGCCGGATAGGTGGTCTTCCCCGTGGTCAGGTCGCGAAAGACAAAGAACAAACGTCCTCCGCTGAGCACCGGCTCAAGCTTGAATGTCTTCCCCTCCAGTGTGAACTCGGCCTCGCCCGGTGCGTCGTACACCTCGTTGACCCCCTCGATCACCGTCGGTAACACACGCTTCTTGGGCTGCGCATAGGCATTCCAACGTGCGGTCACGTTCCACTTCGCATCCACAGGGAAGTGTTCAATACCATGAAACTGGGCGCGGTACCGGCTCTTTGTATCGCGGACACGAATGCCGTACCGGCCGCCACGCTCTATCACGAACATCGTGAGGGATCCGGACTGCACAAGGTCGGCCGGCCCAGGATTGTCCGGCTTCAGCGTGCGCAACTGCCCGCCCTGCCGCAGAGAAACAGTTGTTCCTTCCCATCGCCATTCCAAGCCTGCTGGCAACTCGGCGAACCGGTTCCAACCAGGCTTCAGCCAATGGAGTCCGGCCACTGTCAACCAGCCGTCATCAGCCCTAAGTGCGGCCATGCGCTTGGCTCGCCAAGCCTCCACCCGAGCGGTATGGTCGGCTGCGGAAAGAAACGTGGACATAACAAGCATGGCCGCAAAAGCGCGCATGTTTCATTTTACGTGTGAGCCGGGACTACACTGGAAATTAGAACCACCATGCGGCCCCAGTCTCTGTTTTTGTGCGTCAGCGCCCTTTTCGCCGGCACCCTCTTCGCGCAGGATTTCAACGAACTGAAGATCGAGAAGTTCTCTGGCGGGTACACCTTCACGGAAGGTCCCGTGTGGGCCAAAGAAGGCTACCTCGTGTGGAGCGATGTGCCCAACAACCGGGTGTGGAAAGCCATCCCAGGCGACAAGCCCGCCATCTTCCGCGAGCCGTCCAACCGCACCAACGGAAACGACTACGACGGCAAGGGCAACTTCTACCACTGCGAAGGCGGTGCCCACCGCGTCACCAAGACCGACCGCAAAGGCGCCGTCACCGTTGTTGCCGGCAACTACCAGGGCAAGCGGTTCAACGCGCCCAACGACATCATCGTGCGCAAGGACGGGCACGTCTATTTTACCGACCCCGCCTTCGGCGCCAGCCAGGAAGAGGGCCGCCAGTTGGACTTCTTCGGCATCTACCATGTGACGCCCAAAGGCGAGGTCGAGTTGGTCGCCAAGCCCAAGGGCCGCCCCAACGGCATCGCCCTGTCTCCCAACGGCAAGATCCTCTATGTCGACAACAGTGATGAACGCAGCGTCTACGCGTATGATCTCGACGGCAAAGGCGCAGCATCCAATGAACGCGTGCTCGTGAGCGGCATCAAGGGCGTGCCCGACGGCATGGCCGTCGACGAAAAGGGCAACCTCTATGTCACCGCCGACGCGGTGGAGATCTACTCGCCCGAAGGCAAGCACCTGCACACCATCGAACTGCCGGAAATCCCCCGCAACGTTGCCTTCGGCGACCCCGATTTGCAGACGCTCTTTGTGACCGCCTACACCTCCGTGTACCGGATTCGCATGAACGTGAAAGGCTCGGTGCAGTATTAGCGATTCCAGACGATACCCCAAGCGCCCGATTCTCGGCGTCGGCGCGCTCATCATCGATCGCGACCGCATCCTGCTCGTACAGCGCGGCAAGCAGCCCCTCAAGGGCTGGTGGTCGCTTCCAGGCGGCGTGGTGGAAACCGGAGAGCATTTGACCGATGCCCTCAAGCGCGAAGTGCGCGAGGAGACGGGCCTCGAAGCCGAGCCACTGCTTGTGGTGGAAATCTTTGAGCGCATCATGCGCGACAAGGAAGGCAATGCCGAGTACCACTACGTGCTGATCGACTATCTCTGCAAAGCGAAGGGCGAGCCCCAACCCGGTGACGACGCCGCCGCCGTGGAGTGGGTGAAGCGCAAAGACCTCGCCGCTAGAAAAGTTACCGAAGGCACGCTGGAAGTGATCGAAGTGGCCTTTGCGAAGAAGGAAGCCCTGCGACAGAAGAAGAAGTCATGAACCAGACGAGCGCCGGTTTGCTCGAATTCGATGCCCTGAGGCAGTTGCTGCGGCGGTTTGTCCAATCGCCCGGCGGACGTGCGCGGCTCGCGGCCATGGAACCGACATCGGACCGCCGCGAGTTGGAGGCCCTCGGCGTGGAGACGCAGGAGGCGATCGACTACCTGAAAGCGGCGCAGAATCCCCAGATCGCCGGCCGCGCCGCCTCGCTGCGGTTGCGCTTCGACAACATCCCCGAATTGGATGCCCACTTGGGCAAGTTGCGCATTGAAGGCGCGGCGCTCGAACCCTCTGAGATCCTCGAACTCACCGCTGTCCTCGACCGCGCCGCCGACCTCCGCACAGTCCTCATCGCCGCCGCTGATCGCCACCCACGGCTGGGCGCGCAAGCGGGCCGCATCGGCGATTTCCGTCCCCTGCTTCGCGAGCTTTCCGGCAAAATTCTCCCCGACGGTTCGGTGGCCGACTCTGCCTCAGTCATGTTGAACCGCGTGCGCCGCGACATCGAGCGGCAGCAGCGCAATATTCATCAGTCGCTAGAACGCTTCCTGCGCGCCCATCGCGACGACGGCGTGCTGCAGGAGGAGTTCATCACCATCCGCAATGACCGCTTCGTGGTTCCTGTCGTTACGGGCCACAAGCGCAAGGTCGAGGGAGTGATTCACGCCTCTTCCGGCTCCGGGCAGACGATGTTCATTGAGCCGCTCGAAACCATCGAGTTGAACAACGACCTGGTGCGGCTACGGGAACAAGAAGCGCGTGAAGTCTATCGCATTCTTGCCGAAATGACGGCGCGCCTGCGCGAGGCCCGCGTCGAGATCGGCGAAACCTGGGAGGTCTTGGGTGAACTCGATTTCCTCTTTGCCAAAGCCTCGTTTGCCATGGAGTTCGGCGGCGTCATGCCGCGCTTCAGTCTCCGTGATGCGCCGCGCCTGCACGTGCGCTCGGCGCGCCATCCGCTGCTCGACGATGTTCTGCGGCGCCAGCGGAAACACGTTGTTCCGCTCGATCTGACGCTTGAAGGCATCACGCGAACGTTGCTCATCAGCGGCCCCAACACGGGCGGGAAGACGGTGGCTCTCAAAACGGTTGGCTTGCTCTCTCTCATGGCGCAAAGCGGTCTTCCGGTCCCCGCCGCCGAAGCTGAATTCCCCATCTTTGAGAACATCCTCGCCGACATCGGCGACAACCAGTCGATCGAACAGTCGCTCAGCACCTTCTCGGCGCACGTGGCCCGGCTCTGTCAGATTCTCACCGAAGTCACGGCGGACTCACTCGTCCTGCTCGACGAAGTGGGCCGCGCCACTGACCCTGAGGAAGGCGGCGCCCTCGGTGTCGCCGTCATCGATCACGTCCGCAAATGGGGCGCCTTCGCGCTGGCCTCCACTCACCTGCTGGCGCCGAAAATCTACGGCGCTTCCACCGAAGGCGTTTTAAACGCCGCCATGAGCTTCAACGAGCAGACGCTTGAGCCGACCTACCATATGCGCACGGGGATGCCCGGCGCTTCGGCCGGATTGCGCATCGCCGAACGCCTCGGCCTCCCTGGCACGGTCATTGACCAGGCCCGCGGCTATCTCAGTACGCAGCAACAGGAACTGGCCCGCCTCCTGCGCCTGCTCGAAGTGCGTGTTGATGAACTCACGCAGCGGGAAGGCGAGGTTCGCTCCGAGCGCGACCGCATCGAGGGTGAACGCAAGTCGCTCAAGGAGTTATGGGAGAAGCGCGAGTCACAAAAACTGGCTGAGCTCGAGCGCCGCACCGAGACGATGCTCGACGAGTTCCGCCGCCGCGCCGAGGAGACCATTGAGCGCCTGGCCGAAAGCGGCGACCAGAAGAAGGTCGCCGTGAAGGGCGCCATGCGCGTGGCCCAAATCAAGCGCGAACTGCGCGAGGAGTTCGCCTCCACCGTCCGCACCACTCAGCGGCAGAGTGATACCGGAACTCTCGACGAAGGGCCGCCCGAGCTGCGGGAAGGCATGCGAGTTCGCTTAAAAGGCGTGCGCGAACCGGCCCGCATCCGCCGCCTCATCGGCGCCGACCGCATCGAAGTGGAGTCCGGCTTCCTCAAGCTGCAGATGGAGCGCGACGACGTCGTGGAAGTGCTGCCCGATACACCCGAAGGGGCGAAGCTGCCGAAGAACGTCACCTTTCGCGGCACCGAAGCTCCTCTGGTCAGCTTCCGTGAGTTGAACATCATCGGCAGGCGCGCCGACGAAGCGCGCGACGAGGTGGAGAAGTTCCTCGATCAAGCGGCGCTTGGCGGCTTGAGCCGCGTCCGCATCGTGCATGGCCACGGGATGGGCGTGCTCAAGAAACTGGTGCGCGAGATGTTGAAGGAGAGCCAGCACGTGGCCAAGTTCTATGAGGCCCCAGCGACTGAAGGCGGAGCCGGCGCGACCATTGCGGAGATGCGCGAGGGGTGATGAGGAACCGCTTTCTCCCCCTGGCGCTTCTCGCACTGCTGGCCACGGCCTGCAACGAAAGCCCCATCTCCCCCGTCGCCGCCGCCGCGCGCAAAGGCGACACCGCCCGCATCGCGGAGTTAGCCAAGGGAGGCGCCTCTCTCGATGAAACCAGCGGGGTCAATGATTGGACTCCGCTCATGCACGCCATTCACACCAACCAGGCCAAGAGCGTCCTGGCGCTGCTCAAATCCGGCGCCAATGCCAACCGCTCCTGTTGCCGCGGACTCACGCCGCTCATTCTCGCTGCCGGCTACGGCCAACGCGACAACGCCGTGGCCCTGCTTCAGTCCGGCGCCAACCCGATGCTGCGCGGCGAAGACGGGAGGACCGCGCTCGACGTGGCCATCATGGGTCTCAGCCATCGCCCGGGCGCGCCCATGGGCGCTTGTCATGTTGAGGTGGCGCGCGAGTTGCTCATGGTCGAACCTCAACTGAAGGAAACTGTGAAATTGGAACCGGTGGTCGAAGCTTTGAAGTCATGCCCCGAGATCGCGAAGTTACTTTCCGCCGGCAACTAAATTGTGCGAACTCCTCGGGCCCTCTCAATCGTATGTTGTAGGTATGAGATGGTTACTTGGGGTGTGTGCGGCGGCAGCGCTGGCCCAGGAGCCTGCCCGCATTGCCGTTGATGTCCAACTAGTGAACCTCACGGCCACCGTGCGAGACGCCCATGGGGCACTCGTACCAGGCCTGACGAAAGACGACTTCGAAATCTTCGAAGACGGCGCCCCGCAGTCCGTCCGCTTCTTTGCCCGGCAAACCGAATTGCCCCTCTCAGCGGGCCTGCTCGTCGATTTCAGCGGCAGCCAGGATGAGTTCGTCAAACGCCACCGCCGCGACATCGAATCGTTCCTGAAAAGCGTGATCGGAAAGGGCGACCGCGTCTTCGTCGTCTGTTTCGGCAACCATCTGCGCATGGTCTCGCAGTTCACGAGCGACATCGATGCGCTGATGGAAGAACTGCGGCGTTTCGAGAAGGGCGAACGCAAATACCCAAGGCTCGGCGACGATCCGCCGCGCGAGGGCGGCACGGCATTCTACGATGCCGTCTATCATGCAACCGAAAAGTTGCGCGGCGAGGATGGCCGCCGGGCTCTGGTGATGTTCAGCGACGGCCAGGACAACGCCAGCGCTCACCACATGCTCGACGCCATCGAAGCTGCGCAATCCGCCGATGTTCTTCTCTATAACGTGCGTTACACCACCACCGAGGCCGAGAAAAAACCAACGGGGGCCCGCGATCTCTACGGCCAGCACGTGATGGAACGGATGGCGGCCGACACCGGCGGCGTGGCCTTCAACGCCAGTAACCAGAATCCCAAGCCGGCCTTTGATGCCATCGCCGAGGAACTCCATTCACTCTACGAGTTCGGCTTCCACTCCACCAATCCCGGGCGCGACGGCCGCTTTCGCAAGCTCGAGATCCGCCTCAAACAGACGGGCCTGAAGGCGCGAGCCAAATCAGGCTACTATGCGCGCTAGCTCCGGCGATATACTCAGCGCGTGAACCGCAGGCACTTCCTTACCCTCCCCGCCGCTGCCGTCGCAAGCTCCGCGCTCTCCCAGAGCGCCACCACAAAAGAGCTGATGGACGAGCTTGGCCGCGCCGCCGCTAAACCCGTCCTCCGTCTCGACGGGCTGAACACCCCCGTCCTCATCGATTCCATCCGCCTCCTCAAGAAGGGCGGCGACTACTTCGTGCACGTCCGTTCGAAGGACGGCGCCGAGGGTCTCTCCCTTCCCCAGTCGGGCCGGCCCGACACCCTCGCGCCCCTGCTCAAGGATCTCGTCATCCCCTTTTTCGCTGGCAAAGACGCCCGCCAGTTGGAAGACCATCTGTGGGAACTCTACCGCTGGAAGAGCAACTACAAAATGTACGGCATCGCTCTGTGGAGCCCGCAAACCTGGGTCGAATGCGCGATTCTCGATATGCTCGGCCGCATCGCGAAGAAGCCCATCGGGGCCCTGCTCGGCGAGGTGCGGCGCAAGGAGATCCCCATCTATGTCGCCAGCGGACGGCGCGACTCCACTCCCCAGGAAGAGATCGAATACCTGCAAAAACTCGTTAGCCAGTCCGGCGCGCGGGCTCTCAAGTTCCGCGTCGGCGGGCGCATGAGCCGCAACGCCGACGCCTCACCCAAGCGCACCGAGACCTTGATCCCGCTCGTCCGCAAGACCTTCGGCAACGCCATCGACATCCACGCCGACTCCAACTCCAGCTACGACGCACCCAACGCCATCCGCGTCGGCCGCATGTTGGAGGAGATCAAGGCCGTCTACTTCGAGGAACCCTGTGAGTTCGATCGCTGGGAGGAGACCAAAAAGGTCACCGACACGCTCACCATCCCCATCGCCGGCGGCGAACAGGAGTTCAGCGAATGGCGTTTCCGCTGGGCCATCGCCAACCATATGGTCGACATCGTGCAGCCCGACATCCAGTACTACGGCGGCCTCATTCGCTCCATCCGCGTCGCGCGCATGGCCGACGTCGTGAATATGCCTACCACCGTCCATATCTCGGGCGGTTTCGGCTTTGTCTACATGCTCCACTTCGCCTCGGTGATTCGCGATCCTGGCCGCTATCAGGAATACAAATTGGGCACCGAGAAATACGGCCAGTGGTTCGAAGGCGGCATCAGCGTGCGCGATGGCAACATGAGCGTGCCGCAAGGCCCCGGCTGCGGCATTGGCGACATCGCCGCCGTCCTCAAGGGCGCCGTCGAGGTCTGACGCCTCTACAGCGTTTCGATCGCTTCCAACACCTCGGCCGCGTGCCCCTTCGGCTTCACCTTCTCAAAGATCTTCGCGATCTTGCCGCCGGCGTCGATCACGAACGTCGTCCGCGCCACGCCCATATACGTGCGGCCATACATCGACTTCTCCTGCCACACGCCGTAGGCCTCGCAAATGGCATGATCCTCATCGGCCAGGATCGTAAACGGCAGCCCGTACTTGGTCTTGAACTTCGCCTGCTTGTTCACCGCGTCAGGCGACACGCCCACAACAATCGCCTTCTTCTTCGTCAGGACCGGAGCCGAGTCGCGAAACTCGCAGGCCTCGGTCGTGCAACCAGGCGTATCTGATTTCGGATAAAAATAGAGCACGATGATCGACCCCTTGTGGTCAGCCAGTTTGAACGGCTTTCCCTGGTCGTCAATCGCGTTAATCTTGGGTGCGGCGGATCCTACTTTGAGCATGGTGTTTTGTCTATGGATATTGGATCACGGCGGGAGGTTGCAATGAATCGTCGGGAGTTCTTCGCGGTGGGAGCCTCCACCGCCTCCGTGCCCGCTCTCGCGCAAACCGCCTGGGATGCCGGTGCTGTCCGCCATCTCCTGCCAGGCGTGAGCCACGAAGGGATCCTGCTCAAAGCCAGCTTCACGCGACCTATGAAGCAGCCTCCCGTGCTTCGCGCCCAAGCCCTCTCGGCGACAGGTGGGCAAACCGACGGTGAGGGCTTCTACTGGTCGTTTGATCTCACCGGGCTTCAGCCCTTCACAACGTATCACCTGCGCCTTCACGACGCTGGCGGCAAGCCGCTCTGCGATCCCTGGCCGCTGCGCACGCTTCCCCACCCCAGCGAAAACACCACCCGCCTGCGCCTGATGGTTTACACCTGCGCAGGCGGGCATGAGGACTTGGTCCGCCCCAACGGCGTCGTGGGTTTTCTGCCCAACGCCCACCGCCGCCAACTGCTCGCCACCGGGCTTGCGCAGAACCCCGACGCCGTCATCGCCATCGGCGACCACGTCTACTGGGACCAGCACAACGGCAAGGCCGCCCTCAACATGGCCGAAACTGAACTCGGTCGCCGCGTCGGCCAGTTTGACCGTTCGCTCCCCATCCTCGGCACGCCCAACGAAGCGGTTCTCAAACGCGCCGTCGAGCGCCAGATCTCCGAACTCTATGGCACGCTCTTCCGCTCCGTGCCCGTCTTCTTTCTCCAGGATGACCACGACTATTTCGAAAACGACGAGGCCACCGAGTCCATCATCACCTTCCCTCCCGACGACTTCATGATGCGCCTCGCCCGCACCGTGCAGTCGATGTTCTACCCCGAGTTTCTTCCCGCCCCAGGTTTGCCCCGCGTCATGTCCGGCGCCGGCGCGCCCGATCGCGCTCCCGGCGTTTCGGAAAGCTACGGCACGCTTCGTTGGGGCAAACTCGCCGAGATCCTCCTCTACGACTGCCGCCGCTACCTGACCCTGCGTGGTCCCCTGGCCGGCTTCGTCGCGCCAGAAGCCGAAGCTTGGCTGCTCGCCCGCATGAAGGCTCAGGAGTCGAACCACGTCGTCAACCTGCCCTCGGTCCCCATCGGTTGGAGCGCCGGCAAGTGGGGCGACTGGTATCCCGACGTGCTCGACGACGCGGGCAAGCTGGGCATCGCCAAGCCCAAGTACTTTTGGCAATCCGGCTGGCGCGCCCAGCACGATCGCCTGCTTGCCGCTGCCAGCGCCATGGAGCGCATCCCGCTCTTTCTCTCCGGCGACCTTCACGCCCTTGCCGAAGCCCGCATCCTCCGCAACGGGCCGCACTCCCTGGAGCGGAACCCCGTGCTGAGCGTTCTCACCGGTCCCATCTCCACCGCCGGAACCGGCTGGCCCTCCTCGGTGCGCGGCACGCCGCCCCTTCCCCCTGTCGGACTCGAACTCCAGGCCGGCCTCCAGCCTTTGGAACACAACGGCTTCAGCATTCTCGAGTTCACGCCGGACCGCGTGGAAGGCGCCTTCTACAGTTGGAAGCTGGGTCAGCCCGAGGCGAAGCTCAGCAATCTCCAGCCCTTCCACCGCTTCCGCGCCGAGCGCCGCCTGTAGCGCTCAGCTCACCGCTGAAACCCATCCTTGTTCCGGTGCATCGCTAGAAGCTGAGGCTATGATAAAATTGAAAGAACGTATGAAGCTGAGCATTTTCGTTTACCCCGCGATGGGAGTCCTGCTGCTGAGTTCCGCCGCCTTCGCCCAAAAGGGCGGGGATGCCACCAAGGGCAAGGAAGTGTTTGAGCAGTGCGCGGTGTGCCACAACGCCGATAGCGACGAAAAGAAGATGGGCCCCGGCCTGAAGGGGCTCTTCAAGAAGGCCAAGATGGCCAACGGCAAGGCCGCCAATGAGGCCAACGTGCGCGCCGTTGTGGATCAGGGCGGCAATGGTATGCCCGCCTACGAAGAAATGCTCGAAAAGAAAGAGAAAGACGACCTGCTCGCCTTTCTCAAGACTCTGTAGTTTTGTCCTCCGCGGGTGAAATGCCCGCGGCCGCCGCGTCCCCATCGTCTAGCCCGGCCTAGGACACCGCCCTTTCACGGCGATAACGCGGGTTCGAATCCCGCTGGGGACGCCAAACCTCCTCCTCATCCTCAGTGCCCCACCGGTGCCGGCAGATCATCCGTCTCCGTCGGTTTGATCATCAACACCAGCACCACTGAGAACATTGCCACGCTCGCAAACACGCCAAAGATGAGCAGCAGCGGCACCCGCATGTCGCGCAGCATTCCGAAACCCCAGTCCGCCAGCCCGCCGCAGCTGATGCTCACCATGTTCATAATCCCGTAGCCCGTCGCCCGCAAATGCGGCCGCGCCACCTGGCAGAGGATCGGCATGTTATTGCAATCGAAAAATCCCCAGCCGAAGCCAAACACCATCAGGAAAAAGATGGCCACACCCAGTACGCCGGTCTGTGGTGAATAGCCGACACCCATCATGGCGATCACGATCAACACCATCCCCACCGCGCTCGTGTAGATGCGCCCCTTGGGTGTGCGCTGCATCCAGCGGTCAGCCAACCAGCCCCCCACCAGCGCCGCCGCCACGGCCGCCACCATCCAATAGAGCGTCGCCGAAACCCCCGCCTTCCCCTGCCCGATGCCGAACTCCGTCTTCAGAATCGCCGGCATCCAGTCGCGCACAATCCACCCCGCCATCGCGGGCAGCGTGAAATAGAGCACAAGCAGGATGAAGGAGGGCTTCGAGAGCAGCTCCCGAATGGCTCCACCCGGGGTGGTCGCCACGGGCTCATGCGAACCGGGAGCAGCCGGGGCGTTGCGCACCATCAGGTAGAGCGGCAGGGCATACAGCACCCCCAGCAACCCGCACAGTTCGAACATCCAGCGCCAGCCCAGCTCCGGATGATCCGCCGCATAGCCGCTGAATCCGCCCACGATGATGCCTGCGTAGATGCCCATCTGGTGCATTCCCACCGCGCGCGAACGCGTGGCCCCCAGATGATAGTCCGCGATCAGCGCCAGCGCCGCCGGCATGTAGAACGCTTCGCTGATGCCCATCACGGCTCGTGTCCACAGCAACTGCTCGTAGCTCGTCACCTGCCCTGTGGCCCACGTGATCCCGCTCCACACGACGAGGCTGCCTGCGATCACGTGGCGCCTGCTGAAGCGGTCCGCCAGGTAGCCGCCAATCGGGCTGAGGAAGGCGTAGGTCCATTTGAACAGGGCGAGAATTTTGCCCCAGTTCGCCTCCGACCCGATATCCGGAATATCGGTCATCAGCGAAAACTTCATCGCCGCCAGCATCTGCCGGTCGAGGTAGTTGAGAAGGGCGACAGGAACCAGGAGCGCCACGATGATCCAGGCGTAGCGCGCCGACTTGGGGTTGATCCAGTTCATGGTAAGAGAACCATGCTAACTGGTCTCGGGGCTAACTGGAATCGCGCGGGCTCCGTCAGCTCCAGGCGAACCTATCGTCCGCTCTGCGCGCCCGCCGCCTTGCGCCGCTCGCCAATCAGACGCAGTGCAGCGTCAAGTGCCTCCGCCGCCGGAACCTCGACGTCCGGCTTCACCCCCACGCCTTCCCAGTTGCCACCAGTCACCGCATTGCTCACGCGTCCCACCGGTAGCCACACCGATATGTGATCCGTCACCCGTTGCGGCCCGCCCGGATTGGCGCCGCCGCCCGTCGTCTCACCCACCACCGTGGCCCGCTTCAGGTGCTTGAGGTCGTAGGCAAACTCCTCGGCGCCGGAAAACGTCCGCTGGCTCGTCAACAGATACACAGGTTTGTCCAAATAGCGCTGCCCCGGCACCCACGCATATGACCACGACTGCCGCGTCTTCCCCGTCGGCCTCCAATACATGTCGATCAGATGCGTGGCGTCGCGTAGCAGATAGCCGCAGAAGAACGGAATCGCTTCCGGTGACATGCTCCCGCGGTTAGCACGCAAATCGATGATGAGGGCCTCCGTGTTGGCCACCACCTGAAAGGCCGCCGCATAAGTCTCCGCGGCAAACTCGGGCATCGTGAAGTAGCGCGTCTCAATGTAGCCGATATTGCCTTCGAGAACTCGCGCACCGGCAATCCCGAAATTGCTCTCGGCCTGGCGGGCGCGGATCTTCGCGATCTCCTCGGCCGGCGGCCGCGAATCCCCGTCGCCTGGGGTTTCCGGCGGCAACTTCTCCGCGCTCCAGCGTACCCGTAGGTGGCCATCACGGCCCACTTCCGCTAAGTCCTTTGTGAGCCGCGCCGCAAACTCCTCGCCCCTGGCCAGGTTCGCGTACGCTCCCTGCGAAGCCCGCTCCAGCAGCCGCGCCGCCATCGCCTCACCCAATTCCGGCACGGAGTATTGCGTCCGCAGCCGCTCCACAATGCCGTCGACCGCCGCTTTGCGCTCTTCAGCCGGCAACGCCTCCTGCGCCAACGCAGGGAAAGCCATCACACCCGTGGCAAACACAAATCGAACAAGGAATTGGTTGATCCCAGCTTGCATGCTCCAGAGATACGAAACCCGAAACGAAGTTGTTCCCTGAGGAGAAAGGTGGAGGTGGTGCCGGAGGTGGGACTTGAACCCACACAAGGTAAAACCTTGGCAGATTTTGAGTCTGCTGCGTCTGCCATTCCGCCACTCCGGCAACGAGGGCAGCGACGTTCCGATTGTAGCAAGGCTTGACCGAGGGTGTATCATTCCCACAAGGGTTTCCCGCATGCCTGCTTGGGCTCTCCAGGGAAGCCGGCAAGGGACGGATGCGCAGACGAAGCTTTCTCGCCGCTTCTGCGGCCCACATCGGAGCGGCTGCGGTGGCCACAACCACCGCTCAAAACACACCGCGCCCCAACATCCTCTTTATCACCGCCGACGACCTCGGCCTCAACCTCAGTTGCTACGGCGAACGGCGCTTTGCCACTCCCCATCTCGACCGCCTCGCTGCCTCCGGCGTTCGCTTCACCACCGCCTACGTCGCGCAAGCCTCCTGCAGCCCTTCGCGCAGCGCCATGTTCACCGGCCTCTACCCGCACACCAACGGGCAGTACGGCCTCGCCAATGGCGGCTTCCGCCTGCACGAGCAATACACGAACCGCACCATTCCCGTGCTCGCCCAGAAAGCCGGTTACCGCACCGGCATCATCGGCAAACTTCACGTGGAGCCGGAATCCAGCTTCCCCTGGACTTTCCGCAAGACCGGCAACACCACGCGCCAGGTACGCACCGTCGCCGCCGATGCCGCCGGCTTCATCCGCGACTCCGGCAGTGAGCCGTTCTTCCTCATGGCGAACTTCAGTGACCCGCACGCCTTCCGCAATGAGAAAGCCACAGGTGGATGGGACTTCCCGCCGCAAGTCGACGGTGTGCCGGAAAAACCCCTGCCTCCCGGCCAGGAAACGCTCTTCCCCTGGCAGCAAATCGATGAGGAACAACAGCGCGTCCGCACCGCCGGCTACTTCAACGCCATCCAGCGCCTCGACGAAGGCATCGGCCAGTTGATGCAGACGCTGCAAGACTCCGGTAAGGCCGCCAACACCGTCGTCATTTTCGTCGGCGACCATGGCCCGCCCTTCTCCCGCGGCAAAACCACCGTCTACGAGTCAGGCCTCCGTGTACCCTGCTTCCTCCGCTGGCCCGGAGTGACGAAAGCGGGCGTGGTGAGTGACCGCATGGTCTCCACTGTCGACATCCTGCCCACTATCCTCGACGCCATCGGCGCCCCGCTCCCCCAAGGCCTGCACGGCGACTCTCTGCGCGCGGCCGTCACCGGCGGCAAGTGGCGTGAGTTCCTCGCCGCCGAGTTTCACTTCCATGGCGCCCGCCCCTTCTTCCCCCGCCGCGCCATCCGCGACGGCCGCTACAAGCTGATCCACAACCTGCTGGCCGGCAAAGCGAAACCTTCGAGCACCATCGATGGCGACCTCGCCTACCAGTATTCCCGCGCCGCGAAGTATGACGGCACAGCAGTGCGCCGCGCCTTCGACACCTTCGCCGACCCGCCCGAGTTCGAACTCTATGACCTCTCGCGTGATCCCATCGAGTTCGAAAACCTTGCCGCCGGCAAGCAGCACGCCGCCGCGCTCCAGCGCATGCAGCGCGCCCTTCTGCAGTGGCGCACACAGACCGGCGACCCGCTGCTGGATGCCTCGGTGCTCGAGAAGATGGTCCGCGACGGCGCCCCCGCCACCAGGGAGAATAAAGGGTGAACCTCTGGAATGATTTTCCAGGTCGGGTGGGATTTACAGCGCGCGCTTTGCCCGCTGCCGTTGATTCCATTCACCTGGCGCGACTTGGCCCCAATCATGCTCCTAAGCAGGCATGATGAACTCACCTGCCGGTGCACTGCCGTTGCCGGCGAACACTCTTCTCGCCGTCAAGTGTCCAAGGTGCCTCTCGGGCAAGATCCGCTTTTCCGCTCCGAAATCAGTCCTCGACGAGCTGCTCTGCTGGATTGGCCGCCGTCCCCTGCGTTGCCACAGTTGCTACCACCGCTGGCGGCAATGGGTGAGCAGACCACGTCTTGATGCCGGAGGTTTATGATCAACGGGAGGACCAGAGCGTGCGCACCGTAGCCAACTATCCGGTCGGGTCGCGGCCCTTGCCTGTCACCAGCAAACCCGGGACCCGCTGTCCCAAATGCCGCTCGGAACAGGTGCGCAGTTCAACCACCCTCAGTTTGACGGAACGCCTGATGGAGCTTTTCGGCCGCGTCACCCTACGCTGTGACAGTTGCTACCACCGCTTTCCCCACTGGACCCCAAAGTAGCCTCCGAGCTTCCTACAAGTCGCCCGCGGGTCTCCTGCCCAAACCGATCTCGGCCACCTGCGCCGCGGAAAACGGATCGCCAAACAACACCGTCTCCTCCTGCCAGGCGCGAAACAGGTCCGTGATGAAATGCATCCGCTCGGCGAAATCCGCCCAGTCCCGCGCTCCCGACCCCAGTCTCGAATCCGGCGTCGGATCCACTCGCCGCAACAACTCGCGCAGCTCCGGCAAATGCGCCTCGGCCAGCGACGCGGGAAACGGCCTCTGTACGTCCTGTCCCAGCTTTAGCTGCAGCCCTCCGGGAAACTCAATCGACATCATCTGCTCGGTCGCCACCATCCGCGCCAGCTTCACCACCTCCGCCGCCACCACCTTGGCCGCCTTGCGCAGCAGCATCTCCCGCGTAGGCGAAAACCACGACCAGATCCGCGGCAGCCAGCCCAGCTTACTGCTGATCGCATCGTAGGCATGCTGTTCGAGGACCGCGTGCGGCAGCAACGCTTCATCCAGCGCTCGTTGAATCTCAGGCTGCAAGCGCGTCTGCTCGTGATAGCCGACCAGCAGGTTCGCTGTCAATATGCGCTCGGCCCGCAACGCCCCCTCATCGCTCAGCGCCTTGCGATAGTGGCCGAATGCCTGAACCAGCAGCGACTGCCCCTCGGGAGGATCGCCGCCTCGCATCGACCCCAGAAAGTGCCCCCAAGCCGCCTCGGTTCCGCCACTGCCGATCACTTCCAGAGAACGCGCAAACTCCCGCCCGATCTCGGCAAACACCTTCACATTGCCTTCCGCCACGGCCGTCGACGAGCGTTGAATGCCACCCATCCGCAACGCGAGCCTCGCCACTTCCTTGATGATCGATTCCCGATCCAACCCCAACACCGCCTTCAATTGCTGGAATACGTCATTCAACCCAGGCGCCTTCTTGAGGCGCGCCTCCAGGGCCACCGCGATGTCCTCGGCGCGAATGCTCCGCCCGGCCTGCTTCGACGCCCACGTCGCAAACGTGCACCAGTTCGCCCCGTCCGGCAGCGCCGCCGCGAAGGCCCGCGACAACCCGGCGTAACACTGCGTGATGCGCAGATTGCGCACCACCGGGTCCGTCATCGCGGCAATCGCTTCCACTTCCGCCAGCGCCGGCATGGTTACTTCGCTTTCTTTGGGGCCTTCTTCGGGGCTGGCTTTGCAGCCGTCTGGGCCGCCTGCTTGTCCACCACTTTGATCTCGAATACCGACGGCCACAGCTTGCCTGTGACAAACAGCCGCTTCCCCGCCGCATCATACGCGATGCCGTTCAACACATCGACACCGCTGCTGAGGATCGGGCTCAGCAGCCCGCGCAGGTCGATCCAACCCACCACCTTCCCCGTCGACGGAGAGATCCGCGCCACACGGTCTGACTGCCACACGTTCGCCAGGATCTCGCCCTCCACCACTTCCAACTCATTCAACTGCGCCACCGGCGACTCCCCGTCCGTCACGCGAATCCGCCGCATCTCAGTCAACGTCTTGGGATTCAGTACACGTAGCGTCGACGAGCCATCGCTGAAGAAGATCTCGCGCCCGTTGTTGGTCAGCCCCCAGCCTTCACCCGTGTAGCGAAACCGCCGCCGCAGCTTGAAATCGGCCGAACCATAGACAAACCCCACCTGCGACTGCCAGGTCAGCTGTAAAATCTCGCCCGCCAGCAGTGTGATGCCTTCACCGAAATACTCATATGGCAGCGTGCTCTGCTGCACCACCCGGCCCGTCGCCAGTTCCACCTTCCGCAGCGTCGAGCGCCCGTTCAGCCCCGTGCCTTCGTAGAGGAACCCGTTGTGGTACTCCAGCCCCTGCGTGAAGGCCGACCGGTCGTGCGGATAGGTCCGCACCACCTGGTAGCCCGCCACGGGAGCCTCCGCCAAGAGCGGGACGGCCACCGCCGCCAGCGACACGAAGTGGAGCCACCGCTTCATGCCTTCAGCCACCGCTCAAACCACGCCCACGCTTCTTTTTGCATCGCGAGGTCGAACTTGTGCGGCCCCGGATAGAAGCTCGCCTTGTAGCGCTCCGCCGCTCCTGCCTTTGCGTACACGGCCTTCAGCATGTCGTCGGCACGCCGCATCTCAGGCAACGTGAACAAGGAATCCTCGTTGTTATTCAGGACGAGCACCGGCTTCGGCGCGTTGATGCCAATAATCTCCGGATAGTCGAGATCGCGCGGAATCGATGGGATGTAGCACATCCAGGTGTGCGTGTGGCACTTGTTCAGCAGGTAATCGCGCCAGGTCGTCATCATGCCCACCGCTGTCGAGCACTGAATGCGCGCATCGGCTCCGGTAAGAAAGACGGTCCGCAACCCGCCGCCCGAAAGCCCGCAGCAGCCTGCCCGCGCCGCGTCCACATCCTCGCGCGCCAGCAGCACATCGAGCGCCCGCTGATCTTCCCACACGAACACTCCCGGCCACGTCAACCCGGCGCAGAACAGGCTCTTCGCCACCAGGTGTTCATGTGCGCCCGCGAAGGTGTTGAAGCGCTTGATCTCGTCTGAATTCTCCGGGTCGCTCTCCACCATGTTGTTGCGGATGTTGCCCGGCAGATCGGCCAGCCTCACGCGGCGGCTGGCAAACATGAACGTGTCATGCACCAGCACCGCAAAGCCCCGCTTGGCGATCTCATTCGCCCACGCCGTCCCGCCGTAATAATGATCCTGATGCTCTGCCATCAGCGGATGCTGATCGTCGGCTGTGCGGGTGATCTTGCGCGCGCCGAAATACTTGTTGCCGCCATGATCATGCAGCCCCAGGATGGCCGGCAATCTGCCCCGGGCGTTGGCCGGCTTCATGAAGATCGCCTGCGTCACCGGGCCATACGGCAGTTGCCACTCCAGGTGCTCAATGTGCAACCCGTCGCGATCAGCCCTGCGAACCAGGCGCGCCGTCGGCGCCGCGGCTGGTGGCGGCTGCAACAGCGACGCCACATAGCGCGACCGCGCCTCTGTGCGCCAGGCGTCCAACTGCGTGTAATGCTCATTGCGAAACGAAAGCCGCGGCGGATCACTGACGATCTTCGACGACCAGTCGCCATAGGCGCCGATCATGTTGGGCATGGTGGACATAGCTGCCAGCCATTGTAGCGAGGCCAGCGAGCCGCTACCCAAGCCGCCGGTACACGATCCGCCATCGCTGCGAAGGCAACTCGCCGCCGTCCCAATACTTCTCCACGGACTCCATCGCCGCCAGTTCCGGCCGCGTCAGCTCCGGCAACGCCAGCGGCCACGGCGGTCCCTGAACCGACTCGTTCTCTTCGCGCGCCCGCGCCACCAACAGCATCACGCCACCCGGCTTCAACAGCGAAAACACGGCCGGCAGCGCCTTCGCCCGCACCTCCGCCGGAATCGCCTGCAGTGTGTTGGCTTCGAATACGAAGTCGAACCGGCCCCGAAGCTCCCGCGGAAGCTCGGCCAGGTTGGCCGTCATCCAGTTCACCGCCGCTTCGGGAAACCGCGCCCGGGCCAGCTCAATCGCTGTCGGCGCAACG
Source organism: Acidobacteriota bacterium (assembly GCA_017304135.1). Classification (GTDB taxonomy): domain Bacteria; phylum Acidobacteriota; class Terriglobia; order Bryobacterales; family Bryobacteraceae; genus JAFLBB01. Next base: position 168,389 of record JAFLBB010000001.1, read on the forward strand.
TCGAACGCCGTCACCCGCAGCCCCTTCGATGCCAGATAGGCCGGGTCATCGCCCAACGCACACCCCACCACGCACGCCTCCGGACCAGGCAGCTCCTCCTGCCGCTCCACCCATTCCACCAGCGGCGGATTCGGCTTCAGCTTGGCCCACGGCAATACAGGCTCGCCCTCCCGGTACAACTGGTAAAGCTCCTCAAACCAGCCGAGCGATCCCGGCTGCGCCGCATACCGGGCCTGTAACTCCCTCAGCTTGGCGCGTGGATCTGTCTCGCTCATCCCTTCATCCTGCCGGTGGGACGAGCGTCGCCCGTGCCTGTTCCGCTTCCTGTGTAATCTGCGCCAGCGCGGCCCGCACCTCGGCCACCATCAACGCGCTGCCCATCACCAGGCTCCCCACTCCCAGTACACCGATGGCCAGGCCAATCGATGCGAGCACCCGGAATCCCAGCGTGAAGTGATAGAAAGCCATCGCCGATCCAATCACCGAGATCAGCGCCGAGGCTACGAAACACCCCAGCGAAAAATAGAACAGCCGCAGCGAGCGGAACAGATACTGCGCACGCTCCTGCAGCAGCGTCAACTGCGCCACCAGGTCGGCATACTCGACGCTGTTCGTCGGCAGTCCGCTCAACTCGTGATGAACAACCCGCGTGCGGTCCACCACGCGCGCAATTCGGTTTGACGTACCCAGTGAGAGCACGGAACAGGCGTTGGTCAGGATCGCCGGCGCGACAATCGCTGTCAGTACGGCAAACGGATTGTCGGCGAAATTCAGCTCGGCCATGCCACTCCCACGGCAAGCCTGCCCGCGCAGGTCCGCCGAGACTTCATTGTAGCGGCAGCAACGGCAATCGGGTCGCTCGTTCCACCGGCAGCCGGATGCCCGGCCACTCGGTGTGAAACGGCAGCCAGTCGGCGTGGCTTCGCAACTCCGGAACAAGCCATAGCAGCGCGGCTGTCAGAATAATCAGCGCGACGACATCGGGAGATGAAGTGCGGCGTTTCATGGTTGGTTCTTCTCGATTTCTTCCAGCGCCGCCAGCATGGCGCGGGTCAGTTGTTGTTGCTGTTGCTCGCGGCTGATGGTGGCCTTGCCGTCGAACAGTTGATACCGGTAATACCCAAATTGCGCGTGGTTGCCGCCCTCAATGGTCACGAATCTCGTCGACGGTGGTAGATAGCCCTGGTTGGCCCGCGATTGCGCCACCGGCGCCACGCCATCGCGCGATGCCATGATCTTGGTCACCGGAAACCTTGCCCCCGAGAGGTCAAAGTCCCTTGGGTGCGTCGTGCCCACCAGGATCAGCCCCGCCACTTTGTCCGGGTGAAGGTGGGCGAACGTCGCCGCCGCCACCGCTCCGCGCGAATGCCCGGCCAGCGCCCACCTCCCCGTTCTCACCTTGTCGAGTGTCCGGCCCATCAGTTGGTCCATGTGCGATCCAAACGCAAGCCGCTGCGGTAAGTGCAACACGGCCGCCGGATACCCGGCGCGTGCCATCCGCCGCGCCAGCGGGTCGTAGCTCAGCGGATCCACCATCGCGCCGGGAAAGAAGATCAGGCTCACGGCTTTTGCGTTGTTCTTTGGCGTGAACCGGCTCTCCGCCGGGTAGCGTTCAATTTCGATGTCCGGCATGGCGCGGTACATCTCATCCGGCAACTCGGTCACCTGGATGCCGTAAACCAGCCACGCAATCGCGCTCAGGCCCGCGGCGATCCAGGCGATTCGAAACCAGCGCCACATGGGAAGTCCCGATTACTGCGGCCGGCTCTGGTTGCTCAGGCTTGCCGTGCCCAGCATGCCGCCCAGCCCCATCGTCTCCACCGCCGAGCTAGGCACGATCACCATCGAGCCCTTCTCCTTGATGGCTTCGTAGAGCATGTTCATCGCGCGCAGATGCAGCGCCGTCGGATTGTTGGCATACACCAGCGAGGCTTGCGCGAACTTGTCGCTGATCTCCGTCTCGGCCGTGCCGAGAATGATCCGGGCCCGCCGTTCGCGCTCAGCCTGCGCCTCGCGCGACATGGCATCCTCCAGCCCCTGCGGCAACAGCACTTCGCGGATCTCCACGCTTTGCACCGTAATGCCCCACGGATTTGTTTTCGCGTCGAGAATCCTCTGCAGCGTCTGGTTCAACTTGTCGCGCTCATGCAGAATCTCCGCCAGTTCGTGGGAACCGATGCATTCGCGCAGCGCCGTCTGCGCCGACATCGAAACCGCCGCAAAGTAATCCTGCACCTCCAGAATCGCCTTCTCGGCATCCCACACCACCCAGAACACAATGGCATCCACGTTCACCGGCACCGTGTCCTTCGTCAACGCCGACTCCGCCGTCACGTCCGTCGCCCGCACGCGTTGGTCAATCACCCGTGAAACCGCGTCCACAACGGGGATGACGGTGAACAGCCCCGGACCACGTAATCCGCGATAGCGCCCGAACCGCAGCACGACGGCGCGCTCCCACTGCTTCGCCTGCCGGATGGCAAACAACGATGCCACCGACAGCAGCATCAGCGCCACCGCCGCCACCGGACTCTTCGTGATGACCGCCACCGTAATCGTCAACGCCACACCACACATGGCCACCACGATCGCAATGGGAGCGAACGCCGGAATGCCCACCTGCGGCAGCGCCAGGTCATCTCCCAGTTTCTTGAAGGGAACATTGATGATTCCCATAACTCCTCCTTATTGACTCTTCCGCGCGCCGGGTGACTCGTCGCGCAGTTCGTTGAGCCGCTCGATCAATTCCTGCAATGTGTAGCCCGCGGCGCCGGCGCGTGCAGCCACCTCGGCCGCCAGGGCATAGAGCTTCCGCAGCCTCTCCCCGTCCTCAGCCGGAGTCTGGCGTTCCGCGATGAACGTCCCTGTGCCCTGCTGCGTCGTCAAAATTCCGCGGATTTCCAGTTCCTTGTAGGCCCGAACCACCGTGTTCGGGTTGATGGCCAGATCCACCGCAACCTGCCGCACAGTCGGCAATCGGTCGCCCGGATTCAAAACTCCCGCCGAAAGCGCCGCATGCACCTGGTCGATCAACTGCCGGTAGACGGGAATCCCCGTGCTCAGGTCCAGCCGGAACTGAAATGCCTGCGCTCGTGATTTAGCTACCTCGGCCATCTGGAAGTCTAGTGTACTAGTTTTCTAGTACAATTCAAGAGCCCTCAGACCCTTTCCGTATTAATGTCCCTACACTCGATCTGGTCCTTAAATTGCTCGATTTAAGCGCGATGCGCTCCAGATTGTTGATTCTTGCCACGCTAGCCGCCCTCTGCGCCGGATTCTGGTGGAAGTGGGGTCAGCGCACCGAATTCGTCCTCGGAGGCGCCATGGTCAACCTCGGCTACCGCCTTCAGGACCGACTGCCCGAATACGACCTCACCCATCACCACCTCTCCCCGCAGCAGGTCTGGGATGAGTTCCTCGGGCAGAATCGGCTTGCCTCCTCCGTTCGCTTCTACCTCCCACGCTCAGTCATGCATCCTGTCGTCGCCCTGGTTGCGTGCATGGATGGCCGCCTCGACACCAACGAAATCGTCGGCGATACCCGGCGCTTCTACTACGTCCTCCGCACTGCCGGTTCGGTGCTCTCCGTCAAGGAAGAGGAGATGCTTGAGCTCACCGTTGCCAACGGCGTCAAGGTCGTCGTCTTCACCACCCACACCGACTGCGCCGCCGAAAAAGCCGCCAAAGACCCCGCCAAACGCGCCCTCTACCCGCAACTCGCCGCCGCAGTCGATGAGCGCAAAGCCCGCTTCGACGAGTTCCTCGTCCGCCCCGCCATCAAAGAGCGCATCGGCAAGGGGGAACTCCTCGTCAAGTGGATGGACCTCAACACCGCCACCGAGCGTGTCGAAGAGCACCACGAAGTCACCTCCCATTAGGGAACTTTTCCCACCCCTCAGCCGTAACTCTTCGTGAAGGAGCACCCGATGAAAATCGTGGGGAGTATGTGTGTAGCGTTGCTCGCGTTCGGTTCACTCCCTGGCTGTTCCCGCCACGAACGGCGTGAGGCGCGCCAGGAGATCCGCGAAGCGATCCAGGAGGCGCGCGAGGCAAACCGCGAAGCCACCGAAGAGGCTCGCAAGGCAGCCCGCGACGCCCGCCGCGAAATCCGCGAGGCAAGCCACGAAGTCCGCACCGAACTGGAAAAAGCCAAGGAAGAGGTCCGACAGGAAATCCGCAAGGCCAAAGAGGATCTGAGGCGGTAGCCAACCTCCGCCCGCCCGTAAGCTGCCCCCCTCGACCATTCCCCGCCTGCGCCACGCCGAAACAACCCGCGCTACGCTGAAAGGAATGGACGCTGAGGCGGCAGTTGCGGTCGTGCATGCGGCGCGGCCCGTGGAATCGGTCCTGCTCATGCGCCGTTCACGCCGCGAGAACGACCCCTGGTCTGGACACTGGTCTTTTCCCGGCGGCCGCCGGGAACCGGGCGACGCCGACCTCGTCGACACCGCGCTCCGCGAACTGAGCGAGGAATGCGGCTTCGACCTCAGCCGCCTCCGACTGGAACGCGCCTTCCCCATCCGCCACGCCGGCCAGCAGATGGGACGCCTCATCATGGTCGCCCCTTTCCTCTTTCGCGTCGACGAAACCTTCGCCGTTACCCCCGACGGCGTGGAAGCCGAAGCGGCCATCTGGTATCCCCTCGCCACCTTCCGCAACCTCGCCAGCCATCAGTCCGACGCCGTCCCAGGCCTCCCCGGCGGCCGCACGATGCCCGGCATTCCCCTCAACGGCGTGCCGCTCTGGGGCTTCACCTACCGCGTCCTATGTGAATGGCTGGAGGTCCCCGAACCGAAGGGTATATGATGATCGGCGTCATGAGACGGCGCGAACTTCTCCTTGCCTCCCTAGCGGCCACCACCTCCGCGGCTTCCCCGCCCCGTGACCTCAATTCCAGGGCCGAGTCCCTCACCTGGTTCACACAATCGAAATTCGGCCTGTTCCTGCACTACGGCGTCTACTCACTGCTCGGCCGCGGCGAATGGGTCCAACTGCGCGATCGCATCCCCGTCGCCGAATACGGAAAGCTGCGCGATCAGTTCACCGCCCGCAAATTCGATGCCGGCAAGATCTGCGACATGGCCCTGGCGGCCGGCATGAAGTACGTCAACATGACCGCCCGCCACCACGACAGCTTCTGCCTGTTTAAGACCAATCAGACTGATTTCAACACCCTCCGCTCTCCCGCCAAACGCGATCTCATCGGAGAATTGACCAACGCCGCCCACAAACGCGGCCTCGGCATCTTCTACTACTACTCCTACGCGCTCGACTGGCGGCACCCCTACTTCTTTCCCCGCGAAACCGGCCTCGCCTCCACTAACGCCCCCTGGGGGAACGGGCGCCCTGAGTATAAGGCTCCGCAGCCGGAATACAAATACCGCACCGAGGCCGACTTCAAGAACTACATCCAGTTTGTCCACGCGCAACTCCGCGAGCTTCTCACCCAGTACGGCCCCGTGAACGGCATCTGGCTCGACCCCATCATGGGCTACTATGCACAGCCGGATCTGTTCCCCATCGCCGACACCTACGCCCTGATCCGCAAACTCCAGCCACAATGCCTCATCTGCTTTAAGCAGGGCGCCAATGGCGACGAGGACTACGTGGCCCCCGAACGCACCCTCGCCGGGCACAGAATGGGCGGCGAAGTCGCCCGCCGCGTATGGGAATTGAACAAAACGAAGCCACCGGAGATCTGCGATACCCTGCAGGAACGCATCTGGGGATACCAGAAAGCGGACGACCGGAAACACCGCAACGCCGATTGGGTGCTGGAAACGCTAGACTACTGCTCCAAGATCAACGGCAATCTGCTGCTCAACACCGGCCCGCTGCCGGACGGTTCCATCCACGCCGACGACGAGGCGACTCTCCGCGAAGTGGGAAAAAGGCGAAACGTATGACACGCAGAGAACTCATCGCATCCGCCGCCGGCGCCCTCGGCGGCCCTCTCCTGCAGACTGCCACCGCCCAAAGGCCGCGCCGCGGACGCCGCACCAATGTCGTCATGTTCATGACCGACGACCACGGCGCCTGGGCTACCAGCGTCCATGGCTGCTCGCAGATCAAAACCCCCAATCTGCAGCGGCTCGCCGACGGCGGCGCAAAGTTCGATCGCGCCTTCGCCTGCACCCCCGTCTGCTCCCCCAGCCGCGCCACGTACATTACCGGAGCCCTCCCCAGCGCCCACGGCGTCCAGGATTGGCTGCGTCCCGAGGACAGCTTCGGCCTGAAAACGCGCCGCTGGCTCGACGGCCATATCACCTATTCCGAGGTCCTCGCCAACGCCGGCTACACCCTCGGCATGGCCGGCAAGTGGCACATGGGCGACGACGAACGCGCCCAGAAGGGCTTCACCTATTGGGCCACCATCCCCGGTGGCGGCGGGCCGTACCGCAATGCCGAGTTCCTCAAAAACGGCGCGCCGGTGAAACCCAACGAGTATAAAACCGACGCCGTCGGCGACCTCGCCCTCGAATTCCTCGATCAGCAGAAGGACCGCGACAACCCCTTCTACCTGCTCGTCCCCTTCTACGCTCCCCACACCCCCTTCGATTTCCAGCCCGACAAATATCGCGCTCCCTACGAAGGCAGCGACTTCGCCTGCTTCCCTCGCACCGAAACTCACCCCTGGCAGAACCGCGGACTCCGCACCCACCACAACAACCCCAAGAGCATGCACGCCTACTCGGCGCTCATCACCGGAGCCGATGCCAACGTCGGCCGCGTACTCGCCAAACTCGAGGAACTCGGCAAACGCGACGATACCCTCGTCGTCTTCACCGCCGACCAGGGCTGGAACGCCGGACAGCACGGCGTTTGGGGCAAAGGCAATGGAACCTGGCCCTTCAACATGTACGACGAGTCCATCCGCGTACCCATGGTCTGGAACCACCCCGGCCGAATCCGCGCCAATCAAACCATCCGCGAGATGGTCTCCAGCTACGACTACTTCCCCACCATCCTCGACTACCTCGGCGTCCCAACACCAGCCGGTGAATCCCGCCGCGTCGGCCGCAGCTACGCCCCCCTGCTCCGCGGCCGCCGCCCGCGCAACTGGGAAAACCGCCTCTACTTTGAATACTCCTTCGTCCGCGGCGTCCGTACCGAAAACCTGAAGTACATCGAACGCACCCGCGACTGGCCAAGCGAACTCTACGACCTGGAAGCCGATCCCGGCGAGACCAAGAACCTCATCGACGATCCTGCCTACGCGGACCGTCTCGGCTCGCTGCGCAGGGATCTCACCCAGTGGTTCGATAAGGCCGGCGCACCGCCCATCGAGGAGTGGCGCTCAACCACCAAACAGGTGCTCACAAACTACACACGGTAAGCCGTCGCAATTCGACCAACCTGGCTGCGGGCACGCGCCCATTTCCATCGTCCGCACGCATTGTCGGAGCATGCTCACTCACAAACAGTAAATGATGAGTGCGCACACGATTTCTCTCTGTACTTCGCTCCCTCTCCGCGCCAAAATGGAGTTCATGGCTCGAAAGAAGACCATTTCCGATGAAGCGATCCTCTCCTCCGCGAGGGAGGTATTCTCCAAACGGGGATTCTCAGCACCTACTCGTGACATCGCCCGCAGCGCAGGAATCTCCGAAGGCGTTCTCTTTCAGCGCTACCGCACCAAGGCCGACCTGTTCTTTGCCGCAATGGTGCCCCCCGGAATTAACATAAGTGGACGCTTGCAAACAAATCAACAGGATGCCCCAAGCTCAGCCCCAGCCCCGACCTACGTCGAATCAATCCGCACCGTCGCCATCGAGATCCTGCGGTACTTCCGCACCGCCGCCCCCATCCTCACCCAACTCAGTACCCACCCCGAGTTTCGCTTCGACGACTTCGCTGCCCGCCACCCCCAGTCGGCCCTCGTCACCCTCCGCGGAGAACTGGTCCGTTTCTTCGCCGCCCACAAAGCGCCCGATCCCTCCGGCGCCGCACTCACCATGATCACGTCTCTTTACGGAGTCGCCATGTTCGAGCAGCTCGGTGCGCACGGCGGCAAGTTCCCTGACGACTTCGTCGAACGCATCCTGGGCTCCCTCACCGCTGCCGCAAGGCCGGCCGGATCAGCCGCCGGATCAGCCGCCGGATCGGCCCACTAAGGACAACTCGCCCGCGCCATGCTACACTCTCACCCATTGAGAGGTGGCTATGCAGGATCACGAACTCCGTAGACGCGACATCCTCGGCGAGTGCATCGCCAAAGGCTTACTCATTGCGGGCGTCCCGATGACATCCGTTAACCTGTTTGCTTTCTATCAGAAAGCGGAACAGGCGGCGTCTCAGCCCACGCCCGCCGAGGTTCTTGGGCCGTTCTACATGAAGGGCGCACCGAACACGTCGCTTCTCCACAAACCAGGCGACCCCGGCTTCCCCCTGAAAGTCGTAGGCAAGGTGCTCAATACCCGTGGCGACAAGATCCCCGGCGCCCTCGTCGACATCTGGCATGCCGACCACGCCGGGCTCTACGATGTCCAGGGCTATCGCTACCGGGCCCAGCTTGCCATCGGCGAATCGTCGGAGTATTCCGTCGAGACAATCATGCCCGGCCACTACCCCGATCGCCCCGCACAGCACATCCACTACTTGATCACTGCGCCGGGTCACCGCACCCTAGTCACCCAGGCCTACTTCGCCACTGATCCCTATTTCGAGGGCAACCTGGAGAAGAACTACTCGAAGCGTGGAATCGTGAGCAGTCGCGAATTAATCCGGACGGTCAAGCTATTCGAGCAAGGCACGCCACACGCCGAAATCGAGTTCGACATCATCCTGGAGAAGGCCTGACCATGAGCCGATCCATCTCCTCCGATTCGCTAGTGCTCACATTGAAGTTCCTCGACGGCGGTCGCTCCCTGGCCGGAGGCTGCTCCGACTCCAAGGTTCGCGTCTGGGACTTCAACTCGGGCTCCCTCAAAGAAACCGTCGCCAGAGAGCAAGCCAAGCACCCGCTCACTTCTTTACTATCCCGCCTGGCATGGACCGACCTCGGAAATCTGCAAGCCACCCCCAAAATGCCGAACCGGCAGACCGGTGAGAACTTCCTCCACATCCTCGAAGCCTCAGGTAAAGAAAAGCACCGGCTCACAGCCGGAATCGGCGGCATCTCGATCGTCGGATTCTCACCCGACGGCAAAACCGTGGTCGCTGGCTCCTACGACACCGACCTCCGGTTTTGGAATGTGAGCAATGGCGAACTTTTGCGTCGCGTGGAGGACCTCACCGTCTCCATGTTCGCCATGGCCTTTTCGCCCGACGGCAAGTGGCTCGCCACCGCAGGCGTCGACCGCATCGTTTACCTTTGGGACACCTCCACCTGGCGCATCGCAAAAAAACTCGCAGGCCAGCCCGAGATGATCTCCGCGCTGGACTTCTCCCCTGACGGCAAGCGACTGGTAACAGGAGGCTTCAGCGAGCTCACAGCCGGCCACCCCGTGAAGATCCTCCTGTGGGATCTGGCCGCCGGCAAACCGATGAAGAGCTTCGACGCGCCCCGCCAGGTCACCTCCGCGGTCTTCTCGCCTGATGGGCAGTGGATCGCCGCCGCCTGCCGCGACAAGTCCATCGCCGTCCACCCCGCCGCCTAGCGATACCGCTCGCCCTTGGCGATAAACTCAAACACCGCACGGTGATATGGGCTGAATTCGGGGTCGGGAATACCAGAAGGCGGTACCGCCTTCGAACCCGCCCCCGTCTGGAACATGTCGTGGTGGTAGACGATCCCCGCACCCAATCGCCACATCGCCGCGATCTGCAGAATGTGGTCCATCGGTTCGGTCGGCACGCGAGGCCCCCCAAAATCCGAGGTCCCATTCCGCGCCGGCTCATCGTCCACAACCGGCTTCCCGAATTTTGTAAGCAGGTACTCGATTTCTTTTGGCGCGATCACCCAATGCCTCCTCACGTGCTGCCGCGTCGTGTGCGGTGTCAGGAAATCCAGCGCCTGCTCCTCGCCGCGCATTCCTGTCAGTACACCTGCAAATCCGGGGGAATTCGTCACCAACCGCTTCGGATCAACCGACCGGATAATCTTCACATAGTCCAGCGTGCGGTTGTCCATCTCGTTCCAAATCTGAAACGTCACGTTGCGGTGCGCCATCATAGCCTGGGCCAGCGCGGCCACTGCCCGGTCACTGGCCGCATCGCTCAGCCGCAGATTCTCGCGCCAGCTCTCCTGGGAAAACAGGACAAGTTGCACCACCATGCCCCTCGCCGCCGCGTCCACCGCCAGTGCCTTCAGCCGCTCCAGCGGCTTCGGCTTGAGCGAACCTCCGGCCTCATACAAAGTGCATTCCGGGCACGCATCCACAAACCCGCGCCCGTTGTCCCACTGTGCCCACACCCGCAACACGTTAATGCCATATCGCTGGAACTTTCCCAACCATTGCCGGCGCACCTCAGGCGTGGCGTGAAACGGCTCGTTATAGAGTGCATTGAAGAAGCTAACGCCTGTAAACGCGAACGGCTTGCCGTCCAGCAGAAACCGCGTTCCCTGAACAGTCATCTCCGCACCAGACAGCCACCCGGCGCAGGCCAGCAGAAGAACAGCCTTACGAATCATGCCGGAACGATACCAAATTCCTTGCCCGAGCGTCGAATCAAGGCAAACTGAGTCGTTATCTCAACATGAAACACATTGCACTGCTCCTCCTGCTTGGCGGCCTGTCCCCGGCGCAAACACGCCCCGAGGCCACGCTTCGCGACGTCGCCTGGCTCTCCGGCAAATGGGTTGGCTCCGGAATGGGCGGTGAGGTCGAGGACCTCTGGTCCACTCCCGCCGCCGGCTCCATGCCCGGCATGTTCCGCCTGGTGAAGGACGGCGCTGTCCAGTTCTATGAATTGATGACCCTCGTCGAAGTGGAAGGCTCGCTCGAACTCCGCCTGAAGCACTTTCACGCCGACCTGAAGGGCTGGGAAGAGAAGGACCGCGTCCTCGCCTTTCCGCTCAACCGCCGCGAAGGCAAACTCTTCCAATTCGGCGGCATCCGCTTTGAGCGGGTCGGCGACGATCAACTCCACGTCACCGTGAACATCCGTAACCGGGATGGCTCCCTGAAAGACGAGGTCTTCCGCTTCCGCCGCGCCTCGGCCATTTAGCATCTCCCGGCTAGCGATCAAAGCGCCACGCGGCCACGTGGTGGAATGTCCCGTGCGGTTCGCTTTCCAGGCCGAAGGGCGCAATGTGCCAGTCCCACTCGCCCACAGTCCGGCGTGTCCAACCCGTCAGCAGCGAATCCACCTCCGCATTGCACAGGGCCGACCACGTCGTATGCTCGCCTTCGGCCGGCGGCGGCGCATAGGAGCCGCGCGAATAAGCCGCCACGCCCCGGTACTCGGTGTAGTGCGTATCCGTAACCACCAGCGCATGCCGGCACCGGGTTGAAGCAATGGCGGCGAAGTGATCCTCGACCAGCGTGAGCCCGCTGGGCAGCAACGCCTCCACCCACTCCTGCTCCCGCTCACGCACCCACTTCTTCCCAAAGGAATCGATCAGCAGCTCTTCCACGATCTCCTGCCACCCGATGGGCAACTGGCTCAGCACATTCAGGGAAAGAACGGCATCGGCCGCGGGCAGGTGCGGCGTCGGTACGGCGATCATGTGGCGCAGCGTCTCCAGGGCCGTTCCCCAGCGGGAAGGTGCCGCCGCGCTGCCCAGCCTCTCCGCGAAGTACATCTGCCACGGGTCATACTTCAGGGTGAGCTCGCGCAGATCGTACTCCACCGCCACACGCCCCTTGAGCTTGCCCGCCAGTTCGCGCCACTTCGGCGTGGCCGTGGGATCCGCATCCAGCAGCAGGACTTCCTGAAACCGCTCCGCCAGCTCCACCGCGAAATCGAGCAGCCGCCCCGGACCCAACACCAACAGCCTCTTCCCCGTGACATCCCACTGCCGCTGCGCCGCTCGCGACGCTTCCAGGTGCGGTTCCCAATATGGCTGCAGCGTGGCATACCGCCGCGCGATGTTGTGCCCTCCGCGCGCGAAGCGCCGGTAACGGAAACGGGCTGTGATCCAGTCGGAGAAGCTCAAACAGTCATTGTACGGGCCCAACGCAATCGGCTGCGCCCCCGGCCAGGCTCCGCGCCACTAGCGAGGCGTGGCCAGCAGCTCAAACTGCACCGGCATCTCTTCCTTGTTGCCGATTAGTCCAAACGGCACCGCCGCCTTGGGGTTGACCCCATAGTCTTTCCGCAGGATGGTTGCCCGCCCCCGCACGCGCAGTGCATTGCCCTCGGGCGTCACGCTCACCCGGATTGTAATGGGCCTGGCAATTCCCTTGATGCTGAGTGGACCGCTAACATCGAAATCGCCATCCGCCCTGCGCACGACCGTTCTTGAACGAAAACTCAGTTGTGGATGCTTCGCCGTATCCATCGACTCATGCGCCACCTGCACGATCTTGACCTTGTCCTTCTCGTTCACCCACGTATCGCGGCAGACAATGGAGTTGTTCTCCAACGTGAAGCTCACGCTCGATTGCTCAGCCGCCGAGGCCGAATAGCTCAACTCCCCCGCGTATCGTTCAAACGTGAAGACGTGGACCTTCCCCGACATCAGGCCGGTCTTCTGAACCTCCAACTGAAACTTCGCATTCGGCGCCGGGGCGAGTCTATAGTCCGCCCCTGCCGCCATCAAAGTGAAGAAAACCGCTGCCATCCACCGCATGATCACTCTCCGAATCGCAAAACGACACGACCACAACTACGATGTTATGCTGCCCGCCCGATGATGGGATGTGAGACGCGGGGCTGCCGTTGCAAAAATCGCCTACCTCCCCTTGCGCCGCAATCCACCGCAACACGCGCACATCGACCCCACCTTCCAAGATCGCCTGCCCCCGGTGGATCAACCGCGCTGAATTCGGCTCCCCATCGGTACGCGCCAGGCTCTGCTCCTTGAGTGCATAGCTGCCGCCACTCAGCCACGGAGAGATACGCGGCGAAGGACGCTCCCGGAGCCGCGGCGCCGGCGCTACGTGCAGCGTGGCAAGTCCTTGGTTGACGCTGGCATCGACGTCTCGATCTCACGCAGGGGAACCGGGACGGCGCCGAACTCGAAATCGAGAGCCGCACTCCCCGGCTGCAAATCGAGCTCACCGGAAGGTAGCGTGCGCGCCAGGCCGGCGGCCCGTCCCCCCGTAAACGCCAGCTCATGCCGCTGAGCCTCCAGCGCCTGTGCGAGAAGAAGGAGAACCAGCCACCGCATGCCCTGTATATGTCGCGAACGGCTGATCGATTCCCCTTCCATCCATGAATTCGCCACATTGCCATGGTAGATTCGAGCCGTATGGGCGCACGCAACGAAGTCACACCGCAAACATGGACCGAGTTGATTGAGGTGCTCTTTGAACACTCCTGGAACGAGGACCTCCGCCGTTACCGTTCCCGCGACGCATTCCGCGGCATGAGCGACGCCAACTACCAGCTCAGCTCCAGCCTCATGCGCCTTGGCGGCGAATACTGGAAACTGGAAAAACACCTCGTCCGCAATTTCAAGAAATACGCCCACCGCTCGATCGTCGAACGCGATTCCACCTGGCACTGGCTCAGCGTGGCACAACACCACGGCCTGCCCACCCGCCTGCTCGATTGGACCTACTCCCCCTTCGTCGCCCTCCACTTCGCCACCGAGGACCTCGACAAGTACGACCGCGACGGCGTTGTCTGGAAGGTGAACTACAGCGACGCGCACGACCTCGTCCCCCAAGGCATGCTGCAACTGCTCCAGGACGAAGGCGCCGCCATCTTTACCGTTGAAATGCTCGATCAAGGCGCGCCCACCCTGCGCGACCTCGACAAAATGAGTTCGAAGAAGGCCGACTACCTGATGTTCTTCGAGCCGCCCTCCATCGACGACCGCATCATCAACCAGTTCGGCTACTTCTCCGTGATGACCAACCCCATGCTTGCCGTCGACACCTGGCTCCACCAGGTCAACGTCGGCCGCCGGCTGCAGCGCTGGAACAAGGTCATCATCCGCAAAGAACTGAAGTGGGAGATCCGCGACAAGCTCGACCAGATGAACATCAGCGAACGCGTTCTTTTCCCTGGACTCGACGGCCTCACCGCCTGGCTGAAGCGCAATTATTCACCCGGCCCGCCCGTTCCGGCCAAGCCCTCCACGCCCGCTGCGCGCGTCACCCCTGCAACTTCACGATGACCAGCGTCATGTCGTCGTGTTGCGGCGCCCCGCTCACAAACTCATCGGCGCGCGCCAGCAGCTCAGGAATCATCTCCTTGGCTGGAAGATGCCGGCAGGCCTGAATCGCCGCCAGCAGTTGCTCCTCGCCCCATTCCTCATCGGCCGCATTCATGGCCTCGCTGATGCCGTCGGTGAAGCCCACCAGCACATCGCCCGGCTCCAACATCACCATCCCCTGCTCGTAGGGGAAACGCGGCAGCAAACCCACCACCGTCCCGCCCACATCCAGGCGGATGGCCTCCTTGCCCCGCACCACCAGCGGCGCATTGTGCCCGGCATTGACATAGTCCAGCCGCCGCGACACGGGGTCCAGTTGCGCGTAGAACAAGGTCGCGTACCGGCTCGATGTCGATGACTCGTAGATGAGCGAATTCACGCTCTGGATCAAACCCGCCAGGTCCGACTCTCCGCGCCAGCTCTGCCCCCGCACCGACGCCTGCAGGCTGGCCATCAACAGTGCCGCGGCGATGCCCTTGCCGGATACATCGCCAATCACCACGCCCAACCGCCCGCCCGGCAGGGAGAGAAAGTCGTAGTAGTCCCCGCCCACGCCCAGCGCCGGCCGGCACCCTCCGGCACAGTCGATGCCCTCAATCCGCGGCAGCTTCTGCGGAAAGAGCCGCTCCTGCACCTCGCGCGCAATCTCAATCTCCCGGTTCAAGCGCTCGCGTTTGGCGGCCTCGGCGGCAACCTCCGCGGTGAGCTGCGAGTTCTCCAGCGCCATCCCCGTCTGTGAGGCCACCGAACTGAGCAGCCGGATGTCCGAACCCGAATACGGCTCCTCGCTCCGCTTCTGCCCCAGGCTGAGGAAGCCCACCAGCCGGTCCTTCACCGAAAGCGGCAGCAGCAACTGCGAATCCAGCCGCATCAGCCACTCCCGCTCCTCGGCCGAGATCCGCGGGTCCTGATAGAGCCACGACTGCTGGTCGTCGAGATACACCCTCGCCGGCGCCCCCGCCTCGCCAATTCGCCGCACGGTGCCGCTTTCGGCAGGAAACACCACGTCGGGTTGTGAGTCGTAGCCCAACGCATAGGCCGGCCGGAACGGCCCGCCGCTGGGCAGGAAGAAGGCCACACGCGTCACGTACATCGTCTCCGCGATGCGCTCCGACACGGTCTTCAACAGCGCGGTCGGGTCAACGATGGTCCGCACCTGCTCGCTTAATTCGCTCATCAGCCGCTCGGCGTCGTAGGCGTCGCGGAAGAAGCGCCGGTCAATCCAATGGGCCAGCCTCCGCCGCAGTCCCTGCAACGCCATGGAAGCGGCAAACCCGGCGGCGATCACCATGATCTGCTTCGGCCGGTTCAGCCCCGAGTTCAAGGCGAACAGGATCGTGCCCAACAGAAGCGCTACTGTGATCAGAACTCCGAACAGAAAGGCGCCACCACGCACCATCGCATACTGAATCCCCTGCCGCAACACCACGCGAACGTCCAGCGCGCGGTGAACAACGATGACGTAGGTGATCGTGACGGGAAAGAAAAACAACATCAGCAGCGCGAAGGTGAGCACGCTCCACGGCAGGAGTTCGTGAACCCGCTTCCCCGTCATGAACGAGGCCACGATCAGGATTGCCATCGGCGCGCACGACACCTGCGTCCCCCACAACAACAGCCGCAAGCGGCGCTTCACGTCGGCTGACCTGGTACGTCCCCATTTCGAGCCCAAGGTGAAAAAGAAAGCGCCGAAGCCGGCAAAACCAGAGGCGAAACTAATCGTTCCGGCCAGCCGCCGGTATGGCGCCAGCGGTTCGGTGAAGGCGAAGCTCTCGGACATGCCGATAGAAAAAACGGCGTTGAACACCAGCGCGGCCAGCGAAGGCGCCAGCAGCAGATACTTTATCCACGGATAGCGGAGATCGAATCCGAATCGCTCGGCAAAGTAGACGCCAAACAGCACCAAAGCCGTCGGAATCAGGCCTGCGAAGACGTTTTGATAGGCGAGGCCAACCTGCCGCCATCCGTCCGGCCAGTGCCACTGCGAGCTCAGGACGATGTGCGGAAAGCTCAACATGAGCAGCAGCAGCAGCCAAGCCTGTGGGTCGCGCGGACGAACCAGCACCGTCCAATAGCCCAGCACCAGGCACAGCCAGGGCATCACCAACAACATCACCCCGTTGATCAAGGCCCGGCTGAGGCTGGAAAGCTCACGCGGTTGCGGATCAGGAGGAATCTCGATTTCGCTTCTCCGCCCGCTGCCGTGCCGCACGGTCAAGGTCAGCGCGCCTTCGCCGGTATCGACCGCCGCCAGATCCCGAAACCCGCGCAACTCTCTCCCCTGAACCGAGAGAATCCGGTCGCCCACATGCAGGCCCGCTTGGCTCGCCCGTTCTTCCACCCGCGACACGATGTTCGTTCCCGATTGGAGATCGAAACTGTCCACCCCTCCGAACCGGCTCTCGTTCCAGGACGTCATCACGTCGTACGCGCTGCCCACCCGGAACACCAGGGAGGTGGCCAGAAGGATCAGGATGATGCCATAGAGAACAGAGGTAGGGATTTTTGCCATGGGCCCGTGCACGAGAGCTTTCTTTCCGATTGTCGTATTGTGCCTGAATTCGACGCCAAAAGCAGAAAGCTCCGCTCAAAGGGGCGTTCTGTCCTCCGGAGCGGCCCGGATCGCCGACCAAGGGTGTCCGCTACGCCCCCTCAGTCCCCGCGGATCGCCGCGGATTCCTGTGATTTCCCGATGGAGCGGGCGCGGTGCCGCGATACAATGACGGATCTCAGTGGTTGGACGCACTTTATCCCATTACGAAGTCCTCGAACAGATCGGCGAGGGCGGTATGGGAGTGGTGTGGCTGGCCAAAGATACCAAGCTCGGCCGCACGGTTGCACTGAAGGTTCTGCGCCCTGGCGCGCCTCACGATAAGGAACGCCGCCGCCGCTTCGCCCAGGAAGCCCGCGCCGCTTCCGCCCTCAACCATCCCAACATCATCACGATCTATGAAATCGATTCCAGCGAAGGGGTCGACTTCATCGCCATGGAGCGCGCCCAGGGACGCCCGCTCGATGAGGTCATCGGCCGCCGGGGTCTCAGCACCGGCCAGGTGCTCAAGCTCGCCGTGCAAGTCGCCTCCGCGCTGGAAGCCGCCCACGCCGCCGGCATTATCCATCGCGATCTCAAGCCGGCCAACATCATCGTCGGCGACAACGGGCTCGCCAAAGTGCTCGACTTCGGTCTTGCCAAGCTCACCGAACCCGGCGCCAACCTTGTCTTCACCCAAATCTCCGATACCGACACAAAGTACGAGTCGGGCTCGCCCCTGATGACCGCCCAGGGCATCGTCCTCGGCACGGCCGCCTACATGTCGCCCGAACAGGCCAGCGGCAAGCTCCTCGATGTGCGCTCCGACATCTTCTCCTTCGGCGCCGTGCTCTATGAAATGATCACCGGCCAGCGCGCCTTCCCCGGCGACTCAGCCATGGCCACCATGGCCTCCCTCGTCAGCGACGAGCCGCAACCGGTCAGGCAACTGGTCCCCGGCACGCCCCACGACCTGGAACGCATCGTCACCCGCTGCCTGCGCAAAGACCCCGCACGCCGCTTCCAGGGCGCGGCCGATCTTCGCGTCGCCCTCGAGGAGCTGCGCGAAGAGTTTGACTCCGGCATCCTCCCCGCCCTGCCCGGTTCCGGCCCGCTGGCGAGGCCCCGGTTCAGTTGGATGCTCGCCATGCTCTCCATCGGCATGCTCGCCGGCGTCGGCTTCGCCTGGTGGAAACTGCTCACGCCCCGCACACCCATCCCGCGTGAGCTCACTCGCCTCACCACCGATGCTGGCCTCACCGGGTTCCCCGCGATCTCCTCCGACGGCAGGCTGCTCGCCTATGCCTCCGACCGTGCCACCGGGCGCGACCTCGACCTCTGGGTGCAGCAGCTCCCCGCCGGAGAACCCGTCCGCCTCACGCAACAGGAGGTCGACGAGTACGAGCCCTCGTTTTCCCCCGACGGCAGCCGCCTGGCCTTTCGAAGCGAACGCGACGGCGGCGGCGTCTACCTCATGCCCGCCCTCGGCGGCGAACCCCGCCTCGTGGCCACCGGCGGACGCAGCCCGGCCTTCTCCCCCGACGGCAAACTCCTCGCTTACGCCGTCGGCTCGCCCGGCGTAGGCGCCACCTTCGCCTTCGGCGCCAGCAGCCTCTTTGTCATCCCCGTCACCGGCGGCCCACCGAAGCGCCTCGCGCAGAACTTCGCCGTTGCGCACCATCCGGCCTTCACCCCCGATGGCCAGCACGTCATCTTTCTCGGCACCAAGCAACTCGGCCCACCCAACTACGACTGGTGGCTCGCCCCCATCGACGGCGGCGAACCGGTCGACAGCGGCGCGCTCGCCAAGCTGCGGGAACTGAAATTCACCATCGGCCCTTACCCCTTCGCCGTGTGGGGCGAGCGCATCATTTTCTCCAGCGGCCGCGGCGACACCATCAACCTCTGGATGGCCCGCTTCAGCTCCTCCTGGAAGCTCGTCGGTTCACCGGAGCAACTCACTTCAGGCCCGGCGCAGGAACTCGAACCCGCCATTGCCGCGTCTGGCCGCCTTGTCTACACCAACGTCCGCTCCAATAGCGATCTCTGGCAACTGCCGGTTCAGCCCAACACAGGCAAAGCCGCCGGCGATCCCCAGCAACTCACCCGAAGCCCTCTCGACGATCACTATCCCCACGTTTCGGCCGACGGCAAACGGGTTGTCTTCGTCAGCCAGCGCGCCGGGGCGGCCGGCGATGTCTGGCTGATGGACACCTCCACCCAGCGGCCCTCCCAGCTCCAATCCACGCCCGCCCGCGATATGAATCCTCATCTCTCCGCCGATGGCGCCTCGATTGCTTATGGTGCTATTGAGAACGACAAGCGCGGCATCTTCCTGTGGCGCGAAGGCGGCCTCTCCCCGGACAAGCTATGCGACGATTGCGGGCTCCTCCGCGACGCCACGCCCAACATGGACAAACTCCTGCTTCAGGTCGGCCCGCCGCAGCATGTCGAGGAGATGGACATCGCCACCCGCAAGCTACGCCCGCTCATTGCGCACCCCCAGTATCCTGTCTACGGTCCGCGCCGCTCGCCTGACGGCAAATGGGTCGCCTTCCAGGTGGTGGAGCGCCCCACCGCGCGCATCCTCTACATCGCCCCCTACGATGAAACGAACCCCATCCCCATGGAGAGCTGGATTCGCGTCAGCGACGGCATCGCCATGGACCGCAACCCCGCCTGGTCGCCCGACGGCAAACTGCTCTACTTCCTCTCCGAACGCGACTCTTTCCGCTGCGTTTGGGCGCAGAAGCTCGACCTCGATCAGAAACGGCCCACGGGCCCGCCCTTCCCCGTCTTCCACGCCCACAACGCCGTGCGCAACATGATGAACATCGACGGCCCCGCCCAGGTCAGCCTCTCGATCGGCGGTGGCCGGCTCGTGTTTGCCATGGGCGAGATGACAGGCAACCTCTGGGCCACCGATGTACGCGAGTAAGCGCCTCACCCACGCTCGCGCTCCCCATCACCAGCGGCCCGTTCGCGGGCCATTGGTAGAATAGGACAAAGAACCGGAAACGCGGGAGCGCCATGTCAGCCGTCACCACCATCACCGACGAGATTCTCGCCCTCAAGCGCCAGCGCAACGCGGTGATCCTCGCCCACCACTACGTCGACAGCGAAATCCAGGAGATCGCCGACGTCATCGGCGACAGCCTGGAGCTGGCCCGCAAAGCCCGCGAGTTCGACGGCGAAGTCATCGCTTTCTGCGGCGTCTGGTTCATGGCCGAAACGGCCAAGATCCTCAACCCCACCCGCACCGTCGTCGTCCCTGACCGCGATGCCGGGTGCAGCCTTGTCGATGCCTGCTCGGCCGAACAGACGCGCGCCTTCAAGCGCCGCTACCCCGATCACGTCGTCGTCAGCTACATCAACACCTCCGCTGAGGTGAAGGCCGAAAGCGACCTCATCTGCACCTCGCGCAACGCCGTCAAGGTGGTCCAGTCCATTCCCGCTGACCAGCCCGTTCTCTTCCTGCCCGACGTCAACCTCGGCAACTGGGTTCAGCGCCAGAGCGGCCGCACGAACATGAAGATCTGGCAGGGAGCCTGCATCGTCCATGCCACCTTCCCTGCCCGCCGCCTGATGCACCTCAAGCACGAGCATCCCAACGCGCTGGTCGCCGCCCACCCCGAGTGCCCGCGCGAGGTGCTCGACCAGGCCGACTTCATCGGCTCCACCTCGGCCATCATTGAATGGGCCGTCACCGCGCCGCGCGACGAGATCATCGTCATGACCGAAAGCGGCGTCCGCCACTCGCTCGACAAGCTCGCCCCGCACAAGAAATTCATCTTCGTCCCCAACGAAAACTGCAACTGCAGCGAGTGCCCCTACATGAAACGCAACTCGCTCGAAAAGCTCCGTGACTGCCTGGACAAGCTGGAAACTCGCGTTGAACTGCCCCAGGACCTCATGGAACGCGCCCTCAAACCGATCGAGCGAATGCTGGCCATCAAGTGAGCGCCGCCTCCCAGCACGCCCCCCTCCTCGACGGCTTCGGCCGCCTGCACGACAACCTGCGCATCTCCGTCACTGACCGCTGCAACATCCGCTGCTTCTACTGCATGCCCGAGGAGGGTGTCCAGTTCGTCCCGCACGGCGAGGTGCTGCGCTACGAAGAGATCGAACAGGTCGTCCGCGCCGCCGCCTCGCTCGGTGTACGCAAGCTCCGCGTCACCGGCGGCGAACCGCTGGTCCGCCGCGACCTCCCCGTTCTCATCGCCAAACTCGCCGCCATCCCCGGCATCGAGGATCTCGCACTCACCACCAATGGCGTCCTCCTCGAATCTCTCGCCCAGCCGCTCGCCGAGGCCGGCCTTCGCCGCCTCAACGTCCATCTCGATACGCTCGACCGCCAGCGCTTCCTCGACATCACCCGCCGCGACGACCTCCCCCGCGTGCTTGCCGGCATCGACGCCGCCCAGCGCGCAGGGCTGCCCGTGAAAATCAATGCCGTCGCCGTCAAGGACCTGGTCGAGCCCGACATCGCCCCCCTCGCCCGCTTCGGCCGCGAGCGCGGCATTGAAATCCGCTACATCGAGTTCATGCCGCTCGATTCGCAAGGCCTCTGGCTGCGCGACAAGGTGCTCACCGCCGACGCCATCCTCGCGCTCCTCGCCTCGGAAATCGGTCCCCTTGACCCCATCCCCGACGCCGACCCCCGCGCCCCCGCCCTGGAATACCGCTTCCGCGACGGCGCCGGTACGGTCGGCTTCATCGCCAGCGTCACCCGCCCCTTCTGCCTCAACTGCAACCGCATCCGCCTCACCGCCGACGGCCATCTCCGCTACTGCCTCTTCGCCCATGACGAGATGGATGTGAAATCCACCCTCCGCGACGAGAGCCTCACGCCTGAGGCGCGCCAGGCACGGCTCGCCGAACTCATCCGCGCCAACGTCAGCGCCAAGTGGCTCGGCCACGAGATCAACACCGAGAGGTTTGTGCCCCCGCCCCGCCCCATGTACGCTATCGGTGGATAGACATGGCCCAGGATCACGACCGCCTCGACAAACTCCACCGCCGTTTTGAAGTCAAACCCGGCACGAAAGTGAAGCTGAAGAACTTCGACCCCGGCTGGGCCGGCGGCGACGAGCTTCCCAAAAAGGTCGCCCGCACCGTCGCCGACGCTGAACTCACCGACGACGTCTCGGACCTCGCCAAGGCCCAGGAGTTGCTCTACGCCGACCGCTCGCACGCCCTCCTGGTCATCTTCCAGGCCCTCGACGCCGCCGGCAAAGACGGCACCATCAAACACGTCATGACCGGCCTCAACCCGCAGGGCGTCAGCGTCTCCAGCTTCAAAGTGCCTTCGGTCGAAGAGATCTCCCACACCTTCCTCTGGCGCTACACGCAGCATCTGCCCGAGCGCGGCATGATCGGCATCTTCAACCGCAGCTATTACGAAGAGGTGCTCGTCGTCCGCGTCCATCCCGAATACCTCGCCCCGCAAAAGCTGCCCGCCAAGAAGTTCGACGGTAAGTTCTGGAGCGAGCGCTACGAGGACATCAACGCTTACGAACGCCATCTCGTGCGCAACGGCACCGAGATCGTGAAATTCTTCCTCCACATCTCGAAAGAGGAACAGAAGAAGCGCTTCCTCGAACGCATCGACACCCCGGAGAAGAACTGGAAGTTCAGCGCCGCCGATCTCAAGGAACGTAAGCTCTGGAACGATTACGAGCGTGCCTTTGAAGACGCCCTCACGGCAACCAGCACGAAAGAAGCGCCCTGGCACATCATCCCCGCCGACAACAAGTGGATGATGCGCGCCCTGGTCGCCAGCATTCTCGCCGCCAAGATCCAGAGCCTGAAATTGAAACACCCCGAGCTTCCCAAGGACGAAAAGGCCAAACTCGCCGCTGCCAAAGCGGAACTTCTGAGAGAGCAGTAGCCCCCAGCGCCCTACACACGCCCCCGGAACCGGTTGATCTCGCGCCGGTCCTTCTTGCCCGGCCGCCCTTTGGGAAATCCCGCGAACTCATCGGCCGCTTTGCGCTCTTGCGCCGCCTGGATGCGCGCTTCGCGGCTCTCCTCCGGCTCGAAATAGAGCGTCTGCGCCACCGCCGCCGGACCGCGCATCTCGCTCAACTCGCGGATCTCCACCTGAAACAGGCCGGCCACATTTCGGATCGTCAGTTGGTCGCCCACATGCACCTCGCGCGCCGGCTTCGCCGTCAGGCCGTTGCACGTCACGCGGCCCAGGTCGCAGGCGTCGGTGGCGAGCGAACGCGTCTTGAAGAACCGCGCCGCCCATAGCCATTTGTCGATCCTCACGCGGGACATGCCCGTATTGTCGCGCGCTACACTGGCAATTTGTTCGCACTCTCGGCGGAAAACACATCGCAGTATCTCGCCGCCCGCGGCTTCGCTGGCGATTGGCGCGCCCGCGCCCTCGGCGGGGGTGTCTCCAACACCGTCATCCTCGTCGAAGACGGCGCCCGCCGCTGGGTGCTCAAGCAATCCCTCGGTCAGCTTCGCGTAGCAGAAGAATGGCTCGCCGACCGCGAACGCATCTGGCGCGAATGCGACGCCCTGCGCCGCCTTTCCACCGCCCTGCCCCCCGGCTCCGTTCCCGCCGTCGTCTTTGAGGACCGCGACGAGTTCATCTTCGCCATGGAGTCCGGCGCGGCCGGGGCGCACGACTGGAAAGCGCAGCTTCTGCGCGGCGAAATCGAGGTGGAAACCGCCCGCGCCGTCGGCGAACTCCTCGGCCGCATGATCGCCGCCACCTGGCATGGCGCTGAGTGGTTCGACGCCTTCGGCAACCAGACCTGCTTCGATCAGCTCCGCCTCGACCCCTACTACCGCTTCACCGCTTCCCGCCACTCCGACCTCGCCGAAGCCTTCGCCACCGCCATCCACTCCTGCCACCGCGAAGCCCGCGCGCTCGTCCACGGAGACTTCTCGCCCAAGAATCTCCTCGTCGCC
This sequence comes from Acidobacteriota bacterium, assembly GCA_017304135.1. Taxonomy (GTDB): domain Bacteria; phylum Acidobacteriota; class Terriglobia; order Bryobacterales; family Bryobacteraceae; genus JAFLBB01. The sequence goes on from JAFLBB010000001.1 coordinate 192,055, forward strand.
CCCGGCCACCCCGTTCTGCTCATCGACTGCGAAGTCGTCCACTTCGGCGACCCCGGCTTCGACTCCGGCTTCCTGCTCAATCACCTCCTGCTCAAGTCCCATCACAAACGCGGTTGGGCCCCGCTCTACCGCGAATGCGCCGAGGCCTTCTGGAGTGAAGCCCGCCTTGGCGTTCCCGAGGACTGGCGCGCGTGGTTCCTCGGCGCCACGCTCCACCACCTCGGCTGCCTCCACATGGCGCGTGTCGACGGCAAGTCGCCCGCCGAATATCTCGATGCCGATGCTCGTATCCGGGTGCGCGGCTTTGCCCGCGAGCTCATCCTTTGGCCGGCGCGCTCCATCGGCGATGTCTGGGACAGGTTAGGCGCATGAAGATACAAGAACTGAAGGCATGGGAGATTCTCGACTCACGCGGACGGCCCACCGTGGCCGTGGAAGCGCGGCTTGCAGACGGCGCCACCGGGCAGGCCATGGTGCCTTCGGGCGCTTCCACCGGCACCCACGAGGCTGTGGAACTGCGCGATGGCGACCCGCAGCGTTACGCGGGCAAGGGCGTGCTTCGTGCCGTCAGCCACGTCACCGGCGAAATCGCCGCCGCCGTCAAAGGCATGGATGCCCACCGCCAGTCCGCGCTGGACCGGCGCATGATCGAACTCGACGGCACCCCCAACAAGGGCCGGCTCGGGGCCAACGCCATCCTCGGTGTCTCCTGTGCCGTGGCCCGTGCCGCCGCCGCATCCTCAGGCATTCCGCTGTGGCTTCACCTTGCCGCCGGACGCACCGCCTCGCTCCCGGTGCCGATGGTGAACATCCTCTCTGGCGGCCATCACGCCTCGCACAACATCGAGTTCCAGGACTTCCTTGCCCTGCCCCACGGCTTTGCCACCTTCGCCGAAGCCATCCATGCCGCCGCCGCCGTTCACAAGGCCGCCTACGACCTGATCGTCGAGGCCGGCTACACGCTCACCGGCGTCGCCGACGAGGGCGGTTGGGGGCCGCTGTTGCGCTCCAACGTGGAAGCGCTCGATCTGCTCTCCAAGGCCATTGAGCGCGCGGGCTACCGGCCCGGCGAGCAGGTGAGCATCGCCCTCGACGTGGCCTCGTCGCACTTCTATCGCGACGGCCGCTATCATCTCCGCAGCGAAGGGCGCATCCTGAGCGGCGAGGAGATGGTGGAGCAACTGGTTGACTGGTCCACGCGCTACCCGGTGATCTCGATTGAAGACGGCCTAGCCGAAGACGATTGGGACCACTGGCCGCGGCTCACGAAAGCGCTCGGCGACCATGTGCAGTTGATCGGCGACGACTTCTTCACCACGAATGCGGTGCGTGTCCGCCGCGGCATCGCCGAACGCTCGGCCAACGCCGTGCTGGTGAAGATGAATCAGATCGGAACGCTCACCGAAACCCTGGATGTCACTGACCTCGCGCTCGGAGCCGGCTGGCGCGCGGTCATCTCGGCGCGGTCCGGCGAAACCGAAGACGCGTTTCTCTCCGACCTCGCCGTGGCCTCCGGCGCCGGGCAGATCAAGGTCGGCTCCATCACCCGCTCCGAGCGGCTCGCCAAGTGGAACCGCCTGCTCGAACTCGAAGCCAAGGGCGGGCTCACGCTGCAGCCCTTCGGGGTCTGAGCCGCGGCGCTACTTCTTGCGCTTGCTTTCTTTCTTCAGGTTGATCGTTCCGCGGCAGATCTTCGCGCCGCACTTGCACTCCACCTTCTCCACATCCGGGTCGAAGTGGTAGTCGATCAATAACTCCTCGCCCTTCTTGATGGCGCGGGCGCTGTAGTAGTTGATGTGCCCCTTCTGAATCACCGCCCGGACGTTCGGGTCGCAGGAGTGGTTGATGTACTGTGCGCCGCTGCCGCCCACGGTCCCGTCCAGGGCCCAGTAGCTGTCCAGGGTAAACAGGTAGTGGAGTTCGGTGGAATCGGCGCGGCGCTTGGTCTCCTTGCGGTTGATCCTTTCGCCGGTGTATTCGATCACCTTCCGGTTGGCGGGAATATCAGAGAGTGCCTTGATTCCCCAACGATGGATCTTCGAACGGAACACCCTGAGGGGAAAGCAGGCGTAGCGATCGTCGATCTTGGGCAGGGGTTCGGCTTGCACGCGTGCGGGTGAGGCCATGCGGGGCTAAAAGTCGTCCTGGGAGGTGGTCTTTTTCTTGCCTTTGCGGCGGAGAATAATAGCCACCACGCAGAGAACAGCGAGGATGGCGGCAATGAGTTGAACGGTTTCCTGGGTCATGGAGTCCTCCGGGAGGGATTGTGGGCTGAAGGCGCGGTTTTGGAGACCCGCGCCTTCGCCTTGAGACGCACTACATCTTCGATTGGATTACAGTGACCAACTCGTCGACGGCGGCCACGCTCTTGGCAAGCTCGGCCTTTTCCGAATCGGTCAGGCTCACTTCGTAGATCTTCTCGATGCCGTTGGCGCCCAACTTCACGGGCACGCCAACGAACAGGTCCTTCACGCCGTACTCGCCTTGCAGCAGCGCGGCGCACGGCAGAACTTTCTTCTTGTCCTTCAAAATGGAGGCGACCATTTCCACGGCCGCCGCCGACGGCGCGTAATAGGCGCTGCCCGTTTTGAGGTATTTCACGATTTCCGCCCCGCCATTGCGCGTGCGCGTAACGAGGGCCTCAATCTGTTCGGCCGGCAGCAGTTCGGTGAGCGGAATGCCGCTCACATTGGTGAACCGCACCAGGGGCACCATCGTGTCGCCGTGGCCGCCCAACACCATCGCCGTGATGTTTTCCACGCTCACGTTGAGCGCTTCGGCGATGAAGGTACGGAAGCGCGCCGTGTCGAGGACGCCGGCCATGCCGATCACCCGGTTGCGCGAGAAGCCCGACACCTTCCAGGACGTCCAGCACATGGCGTCGAGCGGATTGGTGACGAGGATCAGGATCGCGTTGGGTGAGTACTTGGCCGCCTGCTCGGTGGCGTTCTTCACGATTTCGTAGTTGGCCAGCAGCAGGTCGTCGCGGCTCATCCCCGGCTTGCGCGGGAAGCCGGCCGTGATCACGACCACATCGGAGTTGGCGGTCTCTTCATAGCCATTGGAACCCGTGATGCGGACATCGTAGCCCTGAATGGGGCCGGATTCGAGGATGTCGAGACCCTTGCCTTGGGGGACGCCATCGACCACGTCGACGAGAACAACGTCGGCGAGTTCCTGGTCAGCAATGCGCAACGCGCAATTCGCGCCGACGTTGCCGGCGCCTACAACGGTAACTTTCTTTCGCATGAATGCCTCGATGATGACGGAGAGTGAAGTGCAATTATAACGCGGTCACGAGCATTCTCAGCCCACCAAATACGGCCAGGCCCAGGGCGAGGCGGGTCCATAGGGGCGGAGGCAGGGTACGGCCGGCGGCGGTGGCCACCAGTCCGGCCAGGGCCAGCGGGGAGAAGGGATGCCACAGCACGGCGGCCACCACGTCACCATGCACCAGAGCCGCCAGCGCGTGCGTCAACCCACAGAGAGGACAGGGCAAATTGGTGGCCCAACGGAACGGGCAAACGAGGGACGCGGTCGCGTTTGCGCCGAACACGTAGAGCCACCCGAGCGCGGCAACCGGAATCGCCGTTTGGAGGAGACGGTTACTGCTGTACGCTGGCAATGCCGACGGTCTCTTTGTAAGCCACCGTGATGGCGCCGTACATGATCGGAAGCGTGATCAGGATGCCGACAAAGCACAGCAGCGCGCCGACGATCTGCAGGATGCCCAGCGCCAGGAAGAAGATCGTGAAGCCGACGTAATCGTTCTTCACGACATCGTGGCTGGCCTGAATGGCCGGCCAAAAGTCCATGCCCCGGTCGACGATGAAGAGGTAGCTGAACATGGTCGCGGCGGCAATCACCAGGCCGGGAACGATGCACAGGATCATGCCGGCGAAGACGCCAATGCTGATCAACAGGGCCGCCACCAGGGCCGGCACAAAATAGTTGAAGCCCTTAAACACGTCGGCGAACTCAGGGGTGCGCCCCTGGATCCGTTTGATGGCCATGATGTGCAGGCCGACGATCATCGCGCCCTGCAGGATGACGGGCACAACGCCGGAAAGCACCAACAACAGCAGCGAGGCCACAATCCAGGCCACGAGGTCTTGCTTCACAAGCTCCCAGCCAGCGCTGATCCAAGCTCCGGTATTCACCGAAACGGAGGTGGGGGGCGTAAAGGCCGCCGAGGAGCCGCCGCCGGTGCCCATCGACCATTGGGGCGGGGGCGGAGGCGTGTACTGGGGGGCATCGCCGCCCTGCGGGGCACCGGACAAATCGGCTCCGCAAACGGTACAGAACATCGTTCCATCAGGTAATTGAGCGCCACAACTGGTACAGAACATGATTGCCTCCTGGCTGGGATCGCCTGAGTTTACACCAAGTTGGAGTTTTTTGTGCCAGGAATGTGCGACAAAACTTACTGATGTGCGGCGGGTTGTCGCCGGAGCGGCTCAAAACACGGAGCGCCACTGCAGATACGGGACCACGGTATGCGCCGAGGGGGTGGACTGATCGAGGAACGGGCCGGGAAAGATATGGGTGTAGCCGATGATCAGTTGAAGGTGTTTGCGGATGTCCCAAACCGTGTTCACATCGAGTTCCTGCAGCACGTGAGCGCTGGTGGCATGGGCGTTGCGGACGACGGTGCGGCCGTTGAAATTGTAGAAGGCATCCTGGCGCGTGGACAGCCAGAAAGAATGGTACTGGATGTTCATGACCATACCCTTGATGGGGCGAAGGTCGACGCCGGCGAGGGCCTCGTTCATGTTGCGCCACGACATGCGGTCGGCCCAGCCGTAGTAGGCGTGGTTGGTGGGGTAGAGCTGGTCGAAGGTGTGGGTGACGCCGTCGTTGGGGTTGCGGTCGCCAGAGGCGTGGCTGAAGCCGAACAGCAGGCGGGGGGCGCGTGGGGACTCCTGGATGCGGTAGCCGAACTCCCAGTAGCCGGCCCAGGCGTGGTGAGTGGATGTGCCGAGCTTGCCGGCCTGGGCCGCCACCTCGATGTTGTAGTCGAAGCGCCGGGGGAGCTTGCCGAGGGCGCGCAGGCCGGGCGTGAAGTGGTCGGTGCGTCCGGCGCGTCCTTCCCCGGCTTCGCGGTTGGCGATCTTGCGGAAGAGGTAGGTTTCCAGCAGGCCGCCGGGAAGGAGCTTCTTCCAGGCCACGTGCAGACCTTCCAGGTGCACGTCGGTCTTGAAGCGGTCGAGCTTGTACTGCTGGGTTTGGACGACGGTGGAAGCGAACAGGTCGATGCGGGTGGCGGCGTTCTCGCGGAAGAGCCGGATGGCGTCGTTGGCGCGCGAGGTGTTGCCCCAGTTGGCCGAGCCGAGCAGGCGCTGGGCGCCGAAGTTGATCTCCTGGCGGCCGGCGCGGATGCCGTATTGCGTGCCGTCCCTGGGGCCGCGGACGTATTCGGTGAAGGCCTGGTGGAAGTCGAAGTGGTCTTCAACGTTGGCGGCCACGGGTGCGCGGAATCCAGGAGCTTCGGTGTGTTGTGGCTGGAAGACGAAGCTCCATCCGGGGGCGGGGCGAATCACCAGATCGAGGCGGATGCGATGGAGGTAGTAGTAGTCGCCGGAGTTGGGTGTGAAGTTGGTGGAGTTGACGCCCTCGAAGCGGCCGCGGAACTCGGCGCCGGCCTTGAACCAGGAGGGGAACAGCGGTTTAGAGTTTTCCTGCGGCAGCGCCGGCAGCGCTACCAGGCACAGCAGGATGGAACGCAAGCGATACAATTGGTCATTCTATGTCATTGCCCGTGTCGGCCCAACGCTTTTTGGCGGCGCAAGCCGAGCGTGTACGGCAGATCCCCAAACGCAAAAGGATAGTGTTCCCCGAGGGGAAAGATTCCCGTGTCATTGCCGCCGCAGAGCGGCTGCGCGCCGAGGGGCTGGTGGAGCCGATTCTGGTGACGGAGGGCTGCCGGCCGGTGGAGAAGTATGCCGCTTATCTGCATGAACGGCGGCGGGCCAAGGGCATGAACCACGCCGAGGCCAACGCGCTGGCGGCCAAACCGCTCTACATGGCGTCGTTGATGGTGGCGCTGGGCGAGGCCGATGGTTTTGTGGGCGGGGCTTCGAATTCGACGGCCGATACGGTGCGGGCGGCGCTGCACTGCATCGGGACGCAGCCGAAGGTGAAGACGGTCTCCACCTTTATGGTGTTGTGCGTGCGCGAGGACAGCCATGGCAGCAACGGGCTGCTGATCATCGCCGATCCGGCGATGGTGATCAAGCCGACGGCGGTGCAACTGGCGGAGATTGCGATTGCCACGGCGGGCAATGCGCGGACGATGTTGGGCGTGGAGCCGGCGGTGGCGATGCTGTCGTTTTCCACCAAGGGCAGCGGCGGCAAGCATGAAGAGCCGCTGCGCGTGATTGAGGCGCACCGCATTGTGCAGGCGCGGGCGCCGGAACTGCACGTCGACGCCGAACTGCAGGCCGACGCGGCGCTGGTGCCGGCGGTGGGGGCGTCGAAGGCTCCCGGTTCCACGGTGGCGGGCAAGGCCAACACGCTCATCTTCCCTGACCTGAACTCGGCCAACATCGGCTACAAGCTGGTGGAGCGGCTAGGCGGGGCGGCGGCGTACGGACCGTTTCTTCAGGGTCTACTCAAGCCGGCCAACGACCTTTCGCGCGGCTGCTCGCCGGAGGATATTTACGCGGTGGCGCTGGTGACGGCGCTGCAGGCGGAAGACGCCGAGAGGCAGCGGTTGAGCTGAGGCGATGCTGCCATTCAAGCTCATCTACCATGACCGCTACGACCTGAACCTTGGTTCGCACATCTTCCCGGCGCGGAAGTACAGGCTGATCCGGCAGCGGCTGCTCGAAACCGGAGTGGCCGAAGAGGCCGACTTCCTGGCGCCCTGCCCGGCGCGCGATGAGGACATCCTGCTGGTGCATGAAGCGGAGTGGGTGAAGCGGCTGCGCACGGGGACGCTCGATTACCTGCAACTGCTGAAGCTGGAGCTGCCGTATTCGAGGCAGATGGTGGAGGGCTTCTGGCTGGCAGCGGGGGGCACGCTGCTGGCTTCGCAACTGGCGATGACGCACGGGGCGGGGGTGAACATCGGCGGGGGGTTTCATCATGCCTTCGCCGGGCATGGCGAGGGGTTCTGCGCGATCCACGATGTGGCGGTGGCGGTGCGGGCGATGCAGCGCGAGGGGCGGCTGCGGCGGGTGCTGATCGTCGATTGCGACGTGCACCAGGGCAACGGGACGGCGGCGATTTTCACGGGCGATGCGGAGGTGTTCACCTTTTCGATCCACCAGAGGGACAACTATCCTTATGAAAAGCCGCACTCGCATTTGGATGTGAACCTGGAGGACGGCGTGGGGGATGAGGAGTATTTGCGGCTGCTGGACGAGGGGCTGGCGAAGGCGGTGGAGTGTTCGCGGCCGGAATTGGTGCAGTATGTGGCCGGGGCCGATCCGTATGAGCGGGACCAGTTGGGGGGGCTCAATGTGACGCTGGGGGGGCTGCGGGCGCGCGACCATCTGGTGATGGACTGGGCGCGGCGGGCGGGGGCGCCGGTGGTGGTGACGCTGGCCGGGGGCTACGCCGAAGAGACGGCCGATACGGTGGCGATTCACTGCGCAACGATAGAGGCGTTGGCGCAGGGACTGGCGGGGGGCGATGCCGAGTAGTTGTTTGTTTTCAAGGGAAGTTTGGGTTCGTTTTGTAAAAAATGGCCGGCCGGACGGGCGGTGGCTGGTCAGGCGCGGGTGGAAACACTATAATTCCTATCGAAAAGGTTGAGAAAGAAGGGTCAGATGGAACGCAAGCAAGCCAGTGAGTATCCGCAGGAGCTGTTGAACCTGTTCGACAAATTTGTGCACGGCGACATCGACCGCCGGTCATTCATGGAAGGGGCGCAGAAGTTCGCCGTGGGCGGCGTGACGGCGGCGGCGCTGGTGGAGAGCCTGACGCCGAACTTTGCCTGGGCGCAGCAGGTGGCCAAGGACGATGCGCGGATCAAAGTGGGCTATGAGACGGTGGCGTCGCCGGAGGGCAATGGGAGCATCAAGGGCTACCTGGCGCGGCCGGCGAAGGCAGGCGGGAAGCTGCCGGGGATTCTGGTGATTCACGAGAATCGCGGGTTGAATCCGTATATCGAAGACGTGGCGCGGCGGCTGGCGACGGAGAACTACATTGCGTTTGCTCCGGACGGGCTGACGTCTGTCGGCGGGTATCCGGGGAACGAAGATGAGGCGCGGTCGATGTTTGGGAAGGTGGACGGCACGAAGATGACGGCCGATTTCGTGGCCGCGGCGCGGTGGTTGAAGGGCCGTTCGGACTGCACGGGCAAGATCGGCGCGGTGGGGTTCTGTTTTGGCGGGGGGATGACGAACAAGCTGGCCGTGCTGCTGGGTTCGGAGTTGTCGGCGGGCGTGCCGTTTTATGGCGGTGTGGCCCCGGCGGCGGATGTGCCGAAGATCAAGGCGGCGATGATGTTGCAGTATGCGGGGCTGGACACGCGCATCAACGCGGGCTGGCCGGCGTATGAGGAAGCGCTGAAGGCGAACAATGTGACCTACCAGGGCTTCATCTACGAGAACACGAACCACGGGTTCCACAACGACACGACGCCGCGGTATGACAAAGCGGCGGCGGAACTGGCGTGGAAGCGCACGCTGGAGCATTTCGCCAAGTACGTGCGGGGCTAAGGCGCGGCGCGGCATGGGCCCGGCCGCGGGTGGCCGGGCCTGGCGCCTATTTCACGTCGACGACGGCGCGGATGGCGAAGTTGCCTTGCGAGACCGCGCTGAGGAGATGGATGGGCTGGAAGACACTGCCATTCAGGCTGGCAAATGACCGCGACTGGTAGCCGGAGATGTCGACGGCCATGGGGCGCTGGCCGGGGGCGATGGGGGCGGCGAAGCCGACGAGGAAGTCGCCGGAGTTGATGGTGAGCTCAGGGACGGGGAACTCGACGAAGTCGCCGGTGCGGGGGACACGGTTGGTGCTGGTGCGGAAATTGGGTGTGCCGATGTTGGCGGCGTTGCCTGGGTGGTCGGCGCTGAGGAGGGTGAAGGCATCGCCGACGACCATGCCTTCGCCGGGGAAGTAGATCTGGATGGCCTTGAGCGTGGCGGGGTAGCGGGGCGGGGTGAGGCGGTTGAGCCAGTGAACTTCAGTGGCGTCGGGGATGGTGACGGTGCGTTCAAAGGAGCCGTCGTCGGTCTGGAGGACGAGGGTTTGCGCACCGGGGAGGAAGCCGGTGCCGGTGACGGGGACGGTGAAGGAGGGCCGGGCGGGGTCGTTTGAAGAGATGGCGAGGGCGCCGGAGACGAAGCCGGCGGCGGTGGGGTCGAAGCGGACGAGGAAGACCTGCTGCGCGCCGGGGGCGATGACGACGTTGGTGGTTGCGGTGAGGCGGAAGAGGGGCTGTGAAGAGGTGATGGAGTTGATTTGGAGGGCTCCATTGCCGAGGTTGCGGATGGTGAGCTGAAGTTCCTTGCCGATGCCGACGGGGGTATCGCCGAAGGCGAGCGAAGTGGGGCCGAGCTGCATGACGGGGATGCCGCCGGGGGTGGAGGGAGTGGTTCCGGCGCCGGTGAGGGAGACGGAGAGCAGGGAGGAGGCGGGGTCGTTGGAGGCGATGTTGAGGGTGCCAGTTTCCGAGGTGGCGGTGGTGGCTTGGAAGCTGACGAAGAGTTCGCGCAGAGAGCCGGGAGCGATGGTGATGGGGAGGGCGACGGCGGCGGTGAAGCGGGGATTGGAGATGGTGAGGCTGGTGATGGTGAGGGGGAGGGTTCCGGTGTTGGAGATAGAGAGGGAGCGCTGGAGGGTTTGGCCGACGGCGAGGGAGCCGAAATTGAGGGAGGCCGGGCTCACCTGGATGGCGGGCGCGGGAGGCGCTTCATAGAAGACAGGAAGCTGGACAGGCAGGCTTTCGGCGGAGCCGAAGCGGATGAGCAGGGGGAGCTTTGCGCCGGGAGGGAGAGCGGCGGGCAGTTGGAGGTTGAGTTGGGCGAGGCCGATGAAGAAGGGGGAGAGGCCGGAGTAGAGGACGGTAACGGGCTGGCCGCCGAGGGTGACGGTGGCGGGGAGGCGCG
>JAFLBB010000011.1 GCA_017304135.1 Acidobacteriota bacterium
GGCGCCGACCGTGGCTGCTCCGTCAACGCCGCCGGCGTCGGCACCTTCCCCGCAGACCGGGTCCGATGGCCGCCGCGCGGCCGCCGCGGGCGACTCGACCATCCGCGTCGATGTGGGTCTGCTGGATCGCATCATGAACACGGTAGGGGAACTGGTGCTGGCGCGAAACCAGATTCTCCAGTTCACGTTGAACATCGAAGACGCCAACCTGCAGGCCGCCTCGCAGCGGCTGAACCTGATCGCCAGCGAGTTGCAGGAAGGAGTCATGAAGACGCGCATGCAGCCGATTGCGATGGTGTTCGGCATGATGCCGCGGCTGGTGCGCGACCTGGCGCACGACACGGGCAAACAGATCCGGCTGGAGATCGAAGGCGCCGAGACGGAGTTGGACCGGACGCTGATCGAGGCCATTAAGGATCCGCTGACGCACATTGTGCGCAATTCGTGTGACCACGGCGTGGAAGCGCCGGAGGTGCGCGAGCGGCGGGGCAAGGCGGCCGAGGGGCGGCTGCTGCTGCGGGCTTACCACGAGGGCGGGCACGTGATTATTGAGATGGCCGACGATGGCGGCGGCATCGATCCGGCGCGGGTGCGGGCCAAGGCGGTGGAGCGCGGGCTGGTGGCGGCCGAACAGGCGGCCCGCATGAGCGACCGCGACGCGCAGCAACTGATCTTCCTGCCGGGGTTTTCCACCGCCGAGAAGGTGACCGGGATCTCCGGCCGTGGCGTGGGGATGGATGTCGTAAAGACGAATATTGACCGTATTGGCGGGGCGATCGACTTGGTGTCACAGGCCGGCAAGGGCACCACGGTGAAGCTGAAGATCCCGCTCACGCTGGCCATCATTCCCGGGCTGGTGGTGCACAGCGGGGGAGAGCGGTTTGTCATTCCCCAAGTGAGCTTGCTCGAGTTGGTGCGGCTGGAGGGCGAAGCGTGCCGGACGCGCATTGAACGCGTGCATGCGGCGCCGGTTTACCGGCGGCGGGGGACGCTGCTGCCGCTGGTGTATCTGAACCGGATTCTCGGGCTAGCCTCGCCGCAGGAGCCGCCGGTGGTGAACATCATTGTGCTGCAGGCCGAGGAGAAGGCGTTCGGGCTGGTGGTGGACGACATCCACGACACGCAGGAGATCGTCGTCAAGCCGCTGGGCAAGCAACTAAAGGCCCTGCCCTGCTACTCCGGGGCAACGATCATGGGCGATGGCCGGGTGTCGCTGATCCTGGATGTGCTGGGGGTGGCCCAACAGGCGGGCTTGATCGGGAGTGTCCCGGAGGCAGGGGCGGGGGAGACCGAGGGCGCCGCCGAGGCGGTTTCCGACCGCCAGACGCTGCTGCTGTTCCGCGCCGCGGGCTTACCGCAGGCCGCCGTGCCTTTGTCGCTGGTGGCGCGACTGGAGGAGTTTCCGCGCGGCCGCGTGGAGGGAAGCGGAAGGCGCCAGGTGGTGCAATACCGGGACCGCATTTTGCCGCTGGTGAGCCTAGCCGGGCTGCTGGGAGATGACGCCGCCGGGGAGCCGGAGGCCGACCCGCTGCCGGTGATTGTCTTCACCGAGGGAGGGGCCAGTGTGGGCCTCATTGTGGAGGAGATCCTCGACGTGGTGGAGGAGGAGGTGCGCATCCGTGACAACACGCGGAGGCCGGGCGTGCTCGGCGCGGCCATTGTCGCCGGGAAGGTGACCGACTTTCTCGACCTGCGCGTGGTGCTTGCCTCGGGCGGCATGGGCGGGGGGGGGCACCAGGGCGGCGGCTGGAGATTCTGCTGGCCGAGCCCTCGCCGTTCCAGCGCGCGCTGATGCGCAATGATCTTGAGATGGCCGGCCACCGCGTGATCGAGGCCGCCTCGGCCGAGGAGGCTGCACGCAAGCTGACGGGGGCCGTCGATATTCTTGCGGCCGATGTGTCAATGGTGGATCCGCCGGGAGGCGGGGAAGGCTTCGGGCGGCAGCGCTTCCCGCTTCGCCAGCACGCTTTGGAGTATGGCGTGGGCGTTTTGGCGCTGCAGCGCGACCCGGTGACGGAATCCGGGGCGGCCGGCCGGGAGGTGAGTTGCAAGTATGACCGCGAGGGCATGCTTGCCTCCATCCAGCGCCTGGCGGCGGCGTTGGAACGAAGCGCGCCGGCTACGGCAGCACGCGCGCAATCACCTGAAGCAAACGTTCCGGCTGGAAGGGCTTAACGATCCAGCCGGTGGCGCCGGCGGCCTTGCCGGCCTGTTTCTTGCCATCCTCGCTCTCGGTGGTCAGCATGAGGATTGGCGTGGCCCGGAAGCCGGACTGGGCGCGCACGCCGCGGATGAAATCCAGGCCGTCCATGTTGGGCATGTTGAGGTCGGTGATGATGAGATCAGGCCTGGCCGAGGCGAGTTGTTTCAGACCCTCGCGGCCATCGGAGCCTTCGGCGACGGCAAAACCGGCTTTCTGTAATGTGAATTTGAGCATCTGCCTCATGGAGGCAGAGTCGTCCACGATCAATACACTTTTTCCCACGAATGTCTTACTCCTCTTGGCCTGCTGGCCGATTCCCTGGGGTCCGGCTCCCGGCCCGGGCGCCTGGGCTCTCCAGGAACCAGCCGCGCATGCCGGCCTGATCCAAGTTGGCGCCGACGGCATCCGGGACACGGGTCAGGCGCATCGTTCTGCCTTGTAGGGCGAGGGCCGCTTCGGCGGCGAGCAGAAGTTGCAGCCCACCCACGCCGGCTCGCTGCCAGCGGGCGCAGGAGACGATGAGCACGGAGTCGGTCCCTTCGATCTGGGCGCGGAGCTGTTGGTGCGCCGCCAGCAGGCCGTCGGGTGAGTCGACGCATTCCAATTCCAACGGCTGCGGCCGGCCGGCCTCTGCTGCGGTACGTTCGCTCATGATTCGCCACCTGTTTCCGGCATGCTTCCGCCAGTTGCCAGCACGCTCCGGCCTGTCGCGGGAGCCGTCTGGGGGCTCTGGACGCTGGCTTGGCGTGCCGCTCTCCACATGCTCATCGGCGGAATCGGCCCGCTCTTTATGCGGCGGATTCCCGGTTCAGAACCGAAGAGAGAAGGTGAGAGCAGGTGGAGCCTAACCCCTTGATGAGACCGCTCAGCGCCGGCCTGGACCAAACCGTGCCCGCTCCGGATCAGCCCGGCCAGACACCGCCGGAGGCGAGTTGCCGGGGTGAGTCTCTGGCCGCGTTGGGCCGCGTGGTCGAGCCGCTGCCGGGATCCCCGGTGGTGGAGCGCCCGGTGTTTCCGCGTGTCCGCGCCACCGGTGTTGTACTGCTGGTGGAAGACGACGCAGTGACGCGGCTGGCCTTCCAGCGGATTCTGGAGAAACAGGGATACTGCGTACGGACGGCCAGCAATGGTGCGGAGACAAACGAACGACTGCGGCATGCCGAGGAAATCGACGCCGCCATTCTCGACTACGTGCTTCCGGATACCAATGGGATCGAGATCCTGGACGCCCTCCGGCTGCGAGATCCGCGCGTTGCCGCCAGCCTGGTGACGGCGCTGGGCGAGAAGGAGATTATTGCGCGCGCACTGACCAATGGCGCCTGCGGATTTCTGGAAAAGCCGGTGCGGGGGGCGGAGTTGGCGCGCGAGGTGAGGAAGCTTGTCTCAACGACGCGGCGCAACCGGCGGCTGGCGCACATGGTGGAAGAGGTTCACCAGATGAGCCTGATACTGAGCGCGCATCAGAAGGCGCGCCTGGAGGCTCCGCTGGCCGCCTGGCCGTTGGAGGTGCGAGCGGTTCACCATCCGCTGTATGAAGTGGGCGGCGACTATCTTCTACAGCACCGCCTGGGCGAGGGGGAGTGGCTTCTGATCTCGGTGGACATCAGCGGGCACGACCTGAGCGCGGCGTGCACACTGGCCTATTTTCAGGGCATTGCCTCGGGCATCCTGCCGCAGGGAGGCACGCCGGAGCAACTGGTGCGCGCGTTTCATGCCGCTTTGCTGGAGCAGCACTCGCTGATGGACTCTCCCGGGGGGATGGTCTCGGCCGCGCTGTGCTGCCTGGTGTTTCGTCAGGGGCAGGTGGAGGTCGCCTGTTTCGGCGCGCCGCAGCCGGTGTTGTCGCTGCCGGACAAACTGGCGCGGCGGGTGGGCTGCAGCCAGGCGCCGTTGGGCTGGTTCGAGCAGTTGGAGTGGAATCCGCAGATTCACGAGTTCCCGCCGGGAGCGACGGTGAAGCTGTGGACCGACGGGTTGGAGGATCTGGCGGCTTATCACGGCATCGACACACTGGCTCTGGCCCATACGCTGTTGCTGCCGGCGGCGCAGTCCGGCGCAAGCGGGCTGGAGGACGCCGCCGACGATGTGATGCTGGTGGCCGTGTCGCACCGCGGCGAGCAGGCCGTTGAAGCTCCGGGGTGGGAATATGTGCTCAAGCAACGTTACCGGGACAAGCACCTGAAAGAGATCGACGCGCTGCAGCAGTTCTGGCAGCGCTCGCTATTGTGGGCGCTGCCGGCGGTCAGCTCCGAGCGCCTGCACGACATTCTACTGTGCTGCCGCGAGGCGGTGATCAATTCCCTCCTGCATGGCTGCGGCCGGGACGAACACGTGCATTTGGAGGCGATGTACAGCGCCCGGGCCGGCCGCCTGCGGGTGCAGGTAAAGGACTGCGGCAAGGGCCATCAGGCCGACTGGCGGGCGGCGTTGGAGGACAGCGGAGATGGACTGCGCGAGTTCAGCCGCGGGCTGCTGCTGATCCACGCGTTGCCGGCGGAGGTGAGCGTGATCGGCGAAGGCGCGCACCTGATCATGGACTTCGAACTGAGGTGAAGATGAGGAACACAATGGAAACGAGCAACACCGGACACATTCAATTTTCCATCCAAGGCGACCTGTTGAGCACGAACGCGGCGGCGATGCGCAGCCAGTTGGATGCATTCCTGGCAGTGAGCCAGGGCGGAGCGGGCTGGGCGGTGCTGGAGCTGGACCTGCGCCGGGCGGCGATGGTCGATTCGGTCGGTTTGAATTTTCTGGTTTCCCTGCACAAGCGGCTCGCGGCGGACGGCAAACGGTTGCGGGTGCTCATTCTGAGCGAAAGCGTGCGGCGGATTCTGCGTTTTACGCGTTTGGATCAATATGTCGAAGTGGCGGAAGGGTAGAGGCGGCGAGCCATGACAGGGGTCACTCATCGCACGGCTCAGCAAGAGGCTTCCGGCGCGGCAGGGCCGATGAGCGTGGCGCGTCTGAAGGCGGCCTATTTCCTGGCGGGAGCGAGCGGCTGGGCAGGGCAGCATGCGCGCTACGGCCGGGGACCGCTGTTGGAGCGCCTGCTGGCGCCCCAGTTGAACGAACTGGCGGCGGCGTCGGTGGCCATCGGCGGGTACATGAGGCAGTTGGAGGGCCGTTTCGACGGCTTTGGCCAGGACATGGGCGAGCTGAGCACGGCCAGCCGGCAACTGGTGGATCAGTGCACGTCGCTGCTGGAGCTTTCGGTCGGCACCGGGGAGACCCACGCCTTGGCGCGGAGCGCGCTGGAGTTGCTGGAAGAGCCGCTGCGGTTTCTCACCGGGCAGGCCGAGTCGATCGAGGTGCAGGAGCGGGAGTTGGAGGAGTGCCGGGGGGCGATCCACGAGGTGTTGTGCGCCGATGCCAGGCTTTCCGAGGCCGTGGCGCCTTTGCGCTACATCCGCACCATGTTTCGCACCGAATCGGCTCGCCTGGACGAGGGCATTCAGGCCATGTTCAATGCCCTCACCGATCAGATGCGGGCGCTGCAGGAGCGGGTGGAAGGCGCTTTCGGATCCAACTACTCCTCGCTGCGGGAGACGCAGGAGACCCGCCTGCGCGTTTCCCAGACGCTGCGCGAGCGTTCGCAACTGTTGAGCGAGGGCGGCGCGGCGAGCGGGCTCAGCGTGGCCCGCTCGCGCGAGTCCCTGCTTGAAACGCTACGGCGGAACGAAGGCAAGACGGTGGAGCTTACCGAGGTGGCGCGAGGGATTGAGTCCTTCGTCCAGTCGATGGTCGTCTCGATGCAGGTGCACGACATTGTGAACCAGAAGCTGGATCATGTACGCGGGGCGATGGGCAACCTGCGCGAGTTGGGCGCGCGATTGCCGGACACCGAGGGCAGCCAGACGGCCTCATTGCTGGTGACGCTGAACCGCATGGCGCGAATCCAGGAAGCGCAGTTGGAGGGCGCGGCCGAAGAGCTGCGGCATTCGGCGATTGAATTTGGCACGGCGTGCTCGCAGGTGGTGGGCAAGGTTGAGGACCTTGACCAACGGTGCCTGCAGTTGAAGGAGTTCGATGAGATTACGGCCTCGGCGGATGGGATGATCGAGGTGCTGGTGCACTCGATTGGCGAGGTGCGGCGGCTGGCCACCGAGGAGCGCGAGGTCATCAGCGGCGTATTGGAACGCGTGAAGGGGATGGGCGAACAGGCGGCGCCGTTGGGGCGGGGCATGGTCGAGGTAGCCGAGCAGATGCGGCGCATTGCCGTGAACACGCAGGTGTACGCGATCCAGATGGGGAACGGCACGGGGCTGGAGGCGTTGTCGGCCGAGAGCGTGCATGTGGCGGCGCGGGTGGCTGAGGTGAGCTCGGATGTGGTGGTGGCGCTAGCCCGGCTCAATACGCTGCTGGTGGACCTGTCGTCGGCGCTGGAGGAACGGCAGCGGACTGCAGCCCGGATCGAAGAGTCGATGAACGGCCGGGGCAGCGAACTGGAAGCCGCGTTGCACGCTACGCGGGACCGCATGCTCGGTCTTTTGCTCGATGTCGGCGACAGCATGGAACAGGCGCGCGCGATCGGGTCGCGCGTGCAGGCGCACTTGCAGGCCGACGAGATGTTTTCTGGCGGCATCGCCAGGGCGCTGCGGGCGGCACAGATGTTTGCGTCGACCTGCGGCTGGCTCATCGAACAGTTGGGAATGACCGATGTCGAGCCAGACGCCGCGCTACTGACGGACCGCTATACGATGCAGTCCGAGCGGCGCATTCACGCCCAGGCCGCGGGCAAGGAAGGGCGATCCCGCACCGCCGCCAACGGGGAGGGGCGGGGCAGGGAAGAACCGCCGGGCGCCGTGCCGGCCTCCGCCACCAGCGAGGACCTGGGCGACAACGTCGAGTTGTTCTGACCCCGGCACCCCGGCCGGGCCGGCGGTCGGGGCGGACGCTTTGGTTTTCCCGATGCCACCCTCCTTCCTCCGTGCGTGCCGCAACTGACCTTCCGGACGGCGCTGGCCAGGACCACAACCGGGCTCCTGCTCTGGTTTCGTATCCCTTTTGCGATGATCGCCACGCACCGGTTGCGGGCGGCGACGGTGAGCCTCGCGGCCAATCGGGCGCTGCTCGGGCTGACTGTCTGCATGACTACGGCGTACTGGAAAGGCTGAGTGGTTCCGGTGGCGATGAACGGCCCCGCCGCGCCGGATCGACCCGTGTCAGTTTTGTTGAGGACCGGGGTACTGGTGCCTGAACTTGGGGGCTGCTTGGGAGCGGCGAATCAGCCACACGGCAAGCGCTCCCACGGCGAGCACGAGGGCCGCCACGGCGAGGACCAAGCGCTGGCTGTGGGGTGCGAGCCAGCCGAGAAGGAGCAGGCAAGTCCCAATAAAGAGGATCGAGTAGGCGACGACTGTGGCGCCAAACCGGCTCTGCGCCGAGGAGGCGCCGCTGCCGGGGCGCAGAGCCGCGCGGTGCGCCTCGAACCGGGCCACACCCGGGCTCACCATACCGCGCGCCAGCAAGACAAGTTCGAACACGATCAGGACCACGGTCGGGATGCCGACGCCAACGGTCATTTCAGCGGCGCGGTTGAGCTTGAGGCCGAGCAGGGGCGGGCCGAGCAGCTTGAGAAAGAGACAAACCCCGAGAGCGATCGCGGAAGCGGCAATGGCGGCGCTTGACGAGATGCGCTTGGAGCAGAGCGCCCAAATGGGAGGCAGCAGCGTGGCGCCTCCGGTGATGGCGGCCAGCGACAGGATCATCTCCACCAGGCCGCCCACCAGCGGAACGATCAGCGCGACCGAGATCATGAGTGCGCCAAACACGCAGGTGGAGAGGCGGGCGACGATCATCAAGGCGCGCTCGCTCGCATCGCGTCGAATCCGGTTCTGATAAATGTCCCTCGTGAACACGGCCGACAACATGTTGAGCATCGTGTTGGCGGCGCTGGCCGAGGAAGAGAGCATCGCGGCCAGCATCAACCCGACAAGACCAGTGGGCAGGATTTTGCGGGCCATGAGGATGAAGGCGTCTTCCACCTGCAGTCCGGTCAGGTGGGGATTCACGGTGCGATAGAGCATGGCCGGGAGGAAGAACAGCACGGGGTTGAAGATATAGAGCACGCCGAAGAGCGCGGCCACCTTTCTGGCCGACCGCTCATCCGGAACGCTCGTGTAGCGCTGCACGTAAGGCCACTTGCCGCCGAGCATGTAGAGGTGATAGAGGGCGTAGGCGCAGACGAAGAGCCAGTTGTACGGGCCATGCACGAGGTGGAAGTAACCTTGCGGGGCGCCGGCCACCAGGGATTCGATTCCGCCCGCCTCACGCAGGGCGAGGGGCGCGGCAATCAGCAGCGCGGCCATGAGGACAACGAACTGCAGCGTGTCGGTGACCAGTACGGCCCACAACCCGCCGACCGCCGTGTAGATGGTGATCACGGCGCCCAGTACGGCGCAGCATAGCGGAAGCGGAAGCCCGGAGGTAACCGACACCATCTTGCTCACCGGGTAGAGCAATCCGCCGGCCGTAAACACGCCGAAGAAGGTGTAGGCGTAAGTGTAAAACTGCTGTGCCCCCGTGCCGAGCCGGTGGCGGATAAACTCGCCAACGGTCATGACCCCGGTCCGTTTCCAACGATGGGCAAGAAAGATGGCCACGGCAAAACCGCACAGTGAGGTGGTCCACTGGATGTTCAAGGCCACGACCCCGTGCTCGTATGCCATGCCGCCCCACACGACGAAAGCGCCGGCGGAGAAGAAGCTCATGTAGAGGGAGAGGCCGCTCAACCACCACGGCGCCTCACCGTCGGCGGCGAAGAAGGACTTCATGTTCGCGCCCGTGCGCGAGAAGATCACGCCTGAGGCGAGGATCGACACGCAGTAGACCGCCATGACGATGTAATCGAGGGGTGCCATAAGTTGACCGGGTAGCGGCTATTTTAACCGCGCGAACAAGAGCCGGCGGGTGTGGAGAGGTCCGCGGTCGCCTCCATCAGGGCGCGGTAATACTGTTCAAACAACCGGTCGTGAGTTTCGTCCGGAGAGAAGCCAGGGCGGCGACAGTGGTCATGAGCGATCTTGCCGCTCATACACAGGATTTTCTTTTCGTAGTGGATGATCATCTCCACATCCTGTCGAATGTGATTCAGCAGCGGCAGCAGCAGGTTGTGGAGGCGGACCGCCGCATCGCGGCGGCCATCGTGATAGGCATCATGGATCGCCAGGTAGACCGGACTGAGTGAGCAACCCGGCATCACACCGATGGCGCCGCGGTCGAGAGTCTCGATCATTTGGAAGCCGGCGTTTCCCGTGAAGACGCGAGCGGATTCGCACAGGCTCAACAGGCGCGAGATGTAGGCTCCTGGCGGCTTGCATTCGATCTTGAAGAGGTTGATGTTGGGCGATTCGGCGTGCACCCGGGAGAGCATGTCGGGCGGGATGGCAACGCCGGTTTGCTCCGGCGCGTATTGCAGCATGACCGGCAGGCGCACGGCCTTGCCCACCGCCATCACGTGCTGGTAGACCGCGGCGGCGTTCGGTTTCAAGAAGAACGGGGGAAGCAGCATGAGACAGTCGGCGCCGGCATCTTCCCACAGGAGCGCCTCACGCACGGCCAGCTCAGTGGCGTGCTGCGTCACCGAGAGAATGCTGGGCACACCGGCCTTCCGGCATTCCTCAACGGCGATGCGCGCCATCGTGAGTTTTTCGCCGTCGCTGAGTTTGTAGTACTCCGATGCGATGCCGAACAGCGTGAGGGCATGGCACCCTTCGGCGATGAGCGCGCGGAGCAGGCTCCGCAGGCTGTCGCTGTCAAGCTCGCCTCCCGGCGTGAACGGGGTGGCGACGATAGGGCAAATTCCCTTGATTGGTTTCATGGCGTATGTGTTAGCAGGGGATGGAAAACCGCAGCACCTCGGAATTGGGTTGCACGCCGAGGCCGGGTCCCTCGGGCAAAGTGAAGAAGCCGTTCGCACACGCCATGCTGCCTTCGAGGAAGCGCAGATTGCGGTCGAAGATCGAGTGCTGATACTCGTGAAACACCAGGTGAGGCAGCGCCGCTGATGCATGCAGGCTGGCCGCCTGGAAGATCCCGATGCCGATGCTGGCGTGCGGCATGACGCGGCAATGGAACATCTTGGCGGCCTGGCAGATTTCGGCAAAGGAAGTGATGCCGGTGCGGCCCATCTCGGGCTGGATGACGTCCATGCACCGTTTCAGGAACCGCGGCAGGAACTCGTAGGCCGTGCGCAACTCCTCGCCCAGTCCGACCGGAGTGCGGATGCCGCGCGCCACCTCGGCTTGCCCTTCGATGTCTTCGGCGTGAACCGGGGCTTCGGCCAGATAAAGGTCAAACTCCTCCAGCCGGCGGATGATTTGGATGGCCTCGGCGGCGGTGTAGCGCCAGTGCAGGTCGACGAGTATTTTGATGTCGGGCCCGAGGGCTTCGCGCAGGCGGCGCATCTCGCGGTACTCGCCCTGGTCAGCGACGGCGGCGGCGAACTTCACCGCCGGAAAGCCGCGGCTTGTCCAGAGCCGGGCGATCTCGACGCGCTGATCCAGCGTGGGGGCGGGCAGGCCGGAGACGTAGGCAGGGATGCGGTCATGCCGCTGGCCGCCGAGCAGCTTGCACACGGGCAGGCTGGTGAGTTTGCCTTTGAGATCCCAGATGGCAATGTCCAGCGCAGCCAGCGCGTCAACGTAGAAACCGCCGAAGTAGCCGCGCACGCGCATGGCGTTGTAGAGGTCCTCAAAGATGGCCGTCGAGTCCATGGGGTCGCGCCCCACCAACAGCGGCCCCAGCAACTCTCGAATGATCGTCGCGGCGACCTGCGGAGCGACCACGCTCACACACTCACCCCATCCGAACGCCCCCCCGGCTGTGGTCAGGCGCACCAGGACAGAGTGGTCCGATGTGCTGTAGACCGTGCGGTTGCCGGGGCGGACAAAGCAGCCTTTCTCGTTGACCGTGACCCCCGGCTCAAGCGCCCCCAGATAGGGCACGTCGCGGGGAATGCTCAACGGGAAGACCTCGACGGACTGTATACGGTCGGACATATCGTCACTCCTCTCTGGCGTTGCGGCGCGGCTGCGTTCCCGAAGGTGCAACCGGGCTTACCGGTTGCCGAACGGGTACAGCGACCTCGCGGCCAGAATGCGCGCGGTCGACTTGCCGGTGTTATAGAACCCAACGGTTGTGTTCAACCGGTAGAAATACGCATCGCCCGCATTGGCTGGGAACTTCCCCTCCACTCCGTCGCTGCCGCCCCCTGCGACCATCTGCCCCTCGCCTTCGAGTAGCACATATACCTCCTCTTCGCGGTCATGGTTGTGGGGGAAGTTCGTGCCGCCGGGCACAATTTCCATGATGAACAGGCTGGTCAGGACGGCCCCGGCGGCAATGCGATCGCGGGTGCTGTTCGTGCCGCCGATCAAGAGTTGATACAGCGTTGTGGGGGGGTGGTTTCCGACCACCTGTTTCTTCACCTCGCCGGAACTGGCAATTTGTAATTCGCTTGACCCGTGACGGCCCTCGGGGACCCGATACCCTTGCTGCAACAACTCCAAGCCTGACGCCGCCGCCGACAATTCGATTCGCGACCGGGCCGGGATGTACGCGAAATCGCCCTTGCTCAGCTTTTTGCCATTGACAGAGCCCGCACCGCTGAGAACAAACCACGACTGCTCCTCGGCGCCCAGCGTGACAGGCGCGCAACTCCCGTTGGCCTCCACCGCAAGGCGAGCAAATCGAGCCACGCCCCGCGCCACTCCGGCATGCGAAGTGCCTTCGCCGAACACGGGAAATACGCGGCAGCCCGGTGTTGTGAACGCTGACGCGGCAGCGGGCACCCGCGACAGGTTCGTGCGCAGAAACGTCGGATTCACAGACCGCTCCTCGGCGGCGAGCAGCAGGACAAAGACAGGAAACAGAAAATGCGTCCTCATTCAATCCCCTCCATCGGGTGGGCACCAACCTGCCCGCTTACTCATGGACGGCCACCTCCACCGAGGTTGCCAAGAAGCCGGTTGGGCGGACCACCTCGACTCTTGCCCTGGCCGATGGAGCACTCACCGGCACGAGGGCTTGCACCGTGTGCACCGCTCCCGGTTCCAGTGCAGGGAGCGCAACCGAATGCGCGGCCAGAACTGAACCCACGGCGTCGAGCAGTCGCACGTGCGCTGTGTACCCGCGCAGAGTGTAGGCGGGAAAGTCGGCGCGGCTGGCGATGGCGGCCGTGATTGCCGTTGACGCACCGCGGTTCACCGCGCCCGCATCCCGTATGAGGGCCGGCGATGATTCGGCGGCGAGCACAGCGTAGGACGATTTCGGTTGCCGGTCATAGGTGACCACGCCCCACTGCCTCCGCCCCTGCTTGTCGGTTCCGACGGGCCAGCGGCTGCGGTAGTCGTTGTAGGTCCACACGGAAGCGCCCACGACATAGGGGCGGGCGCGGAAAATCTCATAGGCTTCGCGGAAAAATGCATCGCGTTCGGCTGGACTCAGGGCATCGCCGCGAACTCCATACTCGCTCACGAGCACCGGCTTGTCGGGCCAGCGCAGGTGGACGCGGTCCAGACGGGCGGCGAGATCCTCATACATGTTGATGCAAATCAGGTCGACGTAACGCGAAGCTTCCTGGTCAGGTTGTTGGAAGGCTGTCGAGAAGGCATGGTTGCTGACGAAGGTGACCAGGCGGGAATCGTCGATGGTCTTCACCCACTCGATCATGTCTTTCGTCCACCGCAGGCCGGCGGGCTGGTAGGAGACATATTCGTTGCCGACGCTCCAGCCGATGACGGAAGGGTGATTCCAGTCCCGCTCGATCATCTCGCGCATCTGCGTTTGGAACTTGCCGCGAAGGAGCTCGGAGTCCATCTGTTCGCCGGTCAACTGCCAGTTCAGCCCCTCCTCGAGGATGAGGACTCCATTGCGGTCGGCCCAGTCAAGGACGGACTCGGCAAGCGGGTAGTGGCTCAGGCGGGCGAACTCGAGGTTGGCGAGTTTCATCTGGCGCATGTCGGAGTCGACGGTCTCGGCGTGATCCATGGAGCCGGTGCGGGGGTGATCGGCGTGGCGGTTGCCGCCGGCCATGCGGACCGGCTCACCGTTGAGGAGCAGCCTGCCGCCACGGGCCTCAATCGTGCGGATGCCGAATACGGCGGAATCCTCATCGCCGGAACTGGTCGAGCCGGCGCGCGCCAACGAGGCCCTGAGCGTATACAGGTGGGGGTGATCGACGTCCCAGAGCCGGACCTGATTGCGTTTCAGTTCGATGCGCGCCCGCAGAGGCGTGATAGAGCGAGCCGGCAGCGGCGCTTCGGCGGTCACTGCCGCACCGTCCTGCAACTGGAGGTTCAGCGCGGCGTTCACCGGCTCGCTGGTTTCATTTGCGACGTAAGCCGTGATGTCGACCGAGGCGGCGCCGGCGGCGAGGTCGGGCTTGGCGGTGACCCGCAGCCGGGCGATGTGCACCGGATCCGTCACCAACAACCGGACAGGCCGCAGGATGCCGCCATATTCCATCCAGGGATAAACCTGATCCTGCGCCCTCGGCCCGATGCGCGCGCCGGGCAGCGTGGTCGTGTTCCAGGAGTTGTCGACCTCCACGGCCAGCGTGTTGTCTCCCGGTTGAAGGTGAGGTGTGGCATCGATTGAAAAGGGAGTGTAGCCGCCTTCGTGCTCACCGGCGAAGTGGCCGTTGATCCATACCCTGGCGCGATAAAACACGCTCTCGAACGCGAGGCGGACGTGCTTGCCGGCGGCGCCCGCGGGCAGCGCAAAGGTGCGGCGATACCAGGCCGCGCCTGTGTGCGGGTAGCGCGGATCGAGGTTCCAGCAGTGCGGCACCGCAACTTCGCCCCAATCGCGAAGATTGAGGCCAGGCTTGTGCCAGCCGTATTGCTCACCGCCGCGGGCGGGATCGATGGCAAAGCGCCAGCGTCCGCCGAGATCGATATGCGCTCTTGTAGCGGCAGCCGCCGCAACTGCCTGAGGAGCGGCTGCAAATACGCTGCCGCCGATCTCCATCAGCGCCGCACTCACCGCCAGTCCCCGCAACCAGTTCAAGGCAGATCCTCACTCTCTAGAACACCAGTTTCAAACCGAACTGCGCACGGCGTCCGAGCCCGGCCGTGGTGATGACGCCAAAGCCGCCAGCCGTGAAGTTCGTGTTGGGAAGGCCAAAGTTGACGCGGTTGAAGAGGTTGAAAAACTCCGAACGGAACTGGAGCTTCCACCGCTCCGAGAAGCGGAAGGACTTGAAGATGGAGAAGTCGACGCTGGCCATACCCGGGCCTCGCACGTTGGGAAGGGTACGCGCCGTGTTGCCGTAGGTGAATAGCGGAGGCTGCACGAAGGCGGCCGTGTTGAACCAGCGGTCCGGCGTCCGCTGGTCCGCCGGCAGTTCGGGATTGGCAATGGTGTCCGGGCGGTCAGCGGCGCGGTTGTTGGCGCCTCGAACGGCGAGGGGGATTCCTGTTTGCATGGTGAGAATCCCGTTCACCTGCCAGTCGCCGAGTATCGCGCTGGCGATTTTCGAGCCGGGTGCAAATGCCTTGCCGCGTCCGACGGGGAGTTCCCACAGCCCGCTGGTGGTGAAGATCTGTGAAACGTCCTGTGGCTCAATGGCGCGGCAGGAGCGGCGGTCGAGCAAGGTGTTCTGGCCGCATGAGATGTTGAATTGTTCGCCCGCCCCCGCAAAGCTGATGATGTTCAGGCCAATGTCACCGATGAGCTTGGAGACGGTGTAGACACCGAGAACGCTGAGGCCCTGGGAGAAACGCTTTTCCACGCGGAACTGGCCGCTGTGGTAAATCGAGTTGCCCAGATGCGGGTTCAGCACATTGACCCCGTTGTAGGCGGGGAAATCGAGCAGTGACTGCTGACGGGAGATGGTGGCGTTGCTGAGGGGAGTGCCCGGCGGGATGAGGCCGAACATCGGGTTGGCGACCCGGTCATCGAGGGCGAAACCGAGGCTGAGGTAGCGCGGGTCGAGTTGCCTCAGGCTGTAGCCCTGCGTGACGGCCTTGAGCGTATGGCTGCCGGCATAGACGGCCTCCAGAAGCAGGCCGCTGTTGCCCACCGCCTGCTGGATGCCAAAGTTCCATTGCTGCACATACGGCGCGCGTGTGTTGGTTTCACGGATGCTGACCGCGTTGCCGAGGAAGCTTGCCGGCCCATCGGCGCTGCCAGGCGGTTGGATCACATTCGGCGGTCCGTTTCTCAAGCGGAACGACGGCGCCAGACCATCGGGCGAGGCGTAACTGGTGGTGGCCGAAAAGCCGAGCGTATCGGGGAAGGCGAAGGTCGCCGAGTGGAAGTAAAAGATGCCGTATGCGGCGCGCAGAACAGTGCGTCCGCCGCCGAAAAGGTCATAGGCCAGACCGAGGCGGGGCCCGAAGTTGTTGTAGTCGTTTTGATCGACTGTGCGGCCGAAATTGACACCGGCGAACTCGAGCAAGCCGGGCAGCTTGGTGACGGGATTGATGGCGGTGGGGTTGAAATTGCTGTAGCGGTTGTAGCGTTCGCGCGGCGCGGTGATGATGTCGTAGCGGAAACCGGCGTTGAGCGTGAGCCGCGGTGTGACTTTGATGTCGTCCTGAATGAACCCGGCGTAGTAGTAATAGCGTTCCGAGGCGGCCAGGCCCACCACGAGGCGGCCGGAGGTGACAGCGCCCAGGGCAAAAGTGGCGATGCCGAAACCGGTGGCGTTGGGTGACTGTGGGTTGTTCGTGGTGCCGCGCAGGAAATTGAACTCGCCGGAAACTGGTCCGGGCTGATACTTGTTGCGTTCGTCGAAGCGAACATCGAAGCCAATCTTCAGGTTGTGCCTGCCGCGCGTCATGTTGGTGGAGTTGGTCACCTGCAAAACCGTATTGCCGCGCAGAGCAAGCTGTCCCATGTTATTGCCGATGAGGATGCTGTCGTCCACGACGAAGCGGGGAAAGAGCGTCGACGGCACGATCGCCGGCAGGCCGAGTTCCTGCGTCGCGTTCTTGTTCATGCCGGCCGGGTTACTCCACACCCACTGGCGGTTGGCGGCCAGACGGAGTTCGTTCATCGTGCGTGGCGACAGGATACTGGTGATTCCGACAACAGCGTTTTGCGCTTCGCGGCCTTTGATCGCGCCGGTAGGATCGGCTATGTTGCCTTCGCCGAAACTCCACGGGGGATCGTTGCTGGTGACGTCATTGAAACTGTACCGTCCGAACAGCTTGTGGTTGGTCGTCAACTGGTGGTCGATCTTGGCGGTGAACTGATCGTTGCGGGTCGTTGAGCCTGGGGCGCGGGCATAGTTGTTGCGGCCGCTGAGGTCCTCGGCCGGGCGGTTCGGCTCAGGGACGTAAGTCAATGCCTTCAGGGCAACTGGATCGAGCCTGCTGGCCGGGAGCACGGAGTTTGGAAACGGTGTGCGGACCAGTCCCGAGCCGGAGGGGTTGGCGCGGGTGGTGTCGGGGTCGAACAATTGGACCAGTGCGAATTGCCGCGAGGCTGGGTTGAGAACGTAGGTTTGCGAGAAGTCGCCGCGGCGTTCCAGCGGAGTCGCGACGCGGGCCTGCGTGGTGACCGAGGAGCTGTAGCGAATGGCTTCGTAGTTGGTGAAGAAGAAGGTCTTGTCCTTGCCGCTGTAGCCGGGCAGGTAGACCGGGCCGCCCCAACTGCCGCCGAACTGGTTGTAGCGGATGGGGGCCTTGCGGAGGCCGCTGCGATTGTTGGTCCAGCCGGCCGCGTCGAGTTTGTCGTTGCGCAAAAACTCGAACATATTCCCATGGAATTCGTTTGTGCCTGACTTGGAGACGATGTTGATCACGCCGCCCCCCGTCATGCCATATTCGGCCGAGAACGCATTGGTCTGGACCTTGAACTCCTCGACGGCGTCCACATTCGGCGCGAGCGAATACTCGTTCCGTTCGGGAAGCGTCAGGCTGGCGCCGTCCAGCAGCATGGCGTTGGTGCCGCCCTGGCCGCCGTTGATGCTGACGCTGGTGAGATTGAAATTGGCCGTATCGAGAAAGGCCGATCCCTGCAGCCGGACGCCGGCGGCCAGGCGCATCAGTTCGAGAGGGTTGCGCCCGTTCAGCGGAAGTTCGACGACGCGCTTGTTCTCAATCACCTGTCCGAGCGCCGAACTTTCCGTCTCGGTGGGCACCGTTGAGGAGACCACCTCAATTCGCTGCGCAGTCTCTCCCAACTCGAGGCGCATGTCGACGCGAGATCGCTGGTCCACCTGAAGCACGATGCCTTCGCGGACGAACGTCTTGAACCCGCTGAGCTCGGCTTGGACCCGGTAGGCGCCAACGCTGAGTGCGGGAAACAGGTAGTTACCAAGGGCATCGGTGAAGGTGGCCAGTGTTTGGTTGGTCCCCGTGTGTGTAGCCGTGACGCGTGCGTTGGTAACGCCCGCTAGTTGCGGGTCCTCGACTCTGCCCGCGAGGGATGCCCGGCCGATTTGTCCAAACGAGGGGAAGGTGCACGCGAGCAAGAGGAGTACGGCTGTGATTGGCTTGTGGAGAGACATGCGCTGTCCTTTTCGGTGAGAAAACGTTTTTTCAAATGGAACGCTATCATTCGTTGCGGAAACGTGTCAAGAGAAATCTGCGTTCACCCTTCGGAGGCTTGCGGGCATTTGAAATCAATGCCTCTGGGGATTGACAGGCCTCGCCGCCCGCTGTCAGAATTGTGCGAAAGCGTTATTGTGAAAGGCCTCAAACGTGACTAGAAGATCCCTGTTGGGTGTGGCTCCAGCGCTCGTGAAGAGTGTGAGCGGAGCTCCCGCGGATCGCCCGAACATCGTCTGGATCATCTGCGAAGACCTTGGGGTGGAGCTTTCCTGTTACGGCCGCCGAGAGGTGGAAACGCACCACTTCGACAGGCTGGCCGAGCGCGGAACGCTGTTTGAGAATTGCCACTCACCGGCGCCGGTCTGCTCGCCCAGCCGTTCGGCCTTCCACACCGGGCTCTACCAGACCACCACAGGCACGCATCACCACCGCAGCCACCGGGGCGACCAGTACCGCTTACCGGACGGAGCGCGCACCATCATGGACCGCCTGCGCGATGCCGGTTACTTCACCTGTAATGTCGGGCCGTTTGCTCCTGGCCTGAAGGGCGCCGGCAAGACCGATTTCAACTTCGAGGCCGACCGGCTATTCGACGGCAACCACTGGAACCAGCGCCAGGCGGGCCAACCTGCTTTCATCGAGGTGAACTTTCAGGAGGCGCACAAGGGGCCGGCATTCTTTGCAGCCCGCAAGCAGAAGCGGCTGGTCGATCCGGCCAAGGTAGAACTGCCCCCTTATCTTCCCGACCACCCCATCATCCGCGATGAATTCGCCAACTACCTGGACGCCGTGCAACTGGCCGACTACAAGCTCGGCGTGCTGCTGCAGGCCCTCGAACGGGACAAGATGCTCGACAACTCCGTGTTGTACTGTTTCGGAGACAACGGACGTTGCCTTATCCGCGGCAAGCAGTGGCTGTATGAGACCGGGACGCACGTGCCCCTGATCGTGCAAAGGCGGGGTGGCGGCGAGGCGGGAACACGGCGGAAGGACCTGTGCTCACTACTCGATGTCACCGCGAGTTCGCTGTCGGCCGCTGGCGTCGAATTGCCCACGCCTTTCCACGGCCAAGATCCATGGGGGAGGCAGCGGCGCCGCGAGTTCGTGGTGACGGCCCGCGACCGCTGTGGCGAACAGCGCGACCGCATCCGGGCGGTGCGCGGCGAGCGGTTCCGTTACATCCGCAACTTCATGCCCGAGATGCCCTACACGCAATTCAACAACTACATCTCGACGTTCTACGTGACGCTGCACATCATGAAGCAAATGGATCAGGCGGGGTTGCTGAATGAGGCGCAAAAGACCTTCATGGCGCCGCACAAGCAGCAGGAGGAGTTCTATGATCTGCGCAGCGATCCGCACGAGATCCACAACCTCGCCGCGCTGCCCGAATACGCCGGGGAACTGCGGCGGCACCGCGCGCATTTGGAGGACTGGATGAGCTCGACCGGTGATCGGGGGGGGATCCAGGAAACCGCGGAAGAGTACGATAAGTATCGAGGCTAACGGTTCGTGCGCAAAGGTCGGCCAACGGCGGAAGAGACTGGACTGAGCGGGATCACGATCAAAGATGTGGCGCAGGCGGCCGGCGTTTCCGTGGCCACGGTTTCCAAGGCATTGCGCGGCGCTGACCGTGTGAGCAATGAAACGCGCGAACGGATTGTCGCCATCGCGGCGAGCATGGGCTGGCGCGCCAACAACGCCGCGCGATCTCTGGTTACCAAGCGCAGCTATCTGCTCGGCCTGGTGACGGCGTCCATCACCAACAATTTCTCGGCGCAAGTCTACGAAGGCGCCGACAGCTATGCTACCGAGAAGGGCTATGGCATTTTACTGTGCGTTACAGAAGACGATTACCGCAAGGAGCGCCAGGCGCTGGAACGGCTGCGCCTCGAGGTCCGGGCCGATGGGGTCATAGCCGTGCCCGCGCCGGCGCCGCTGGGAAAGTCGATTTTCTACGACCCCTCGATGGCGGCCTGGCCCTATGTGTTCGTCACGCGCCATTTCTCTGACCTCGCTTCGGACCGCGTTTTGTGCGACGACGCGAAGGGCGGAGCCATGCTCACGCGCCATCTGATCGAATTGGGCCATCGCAAAATCGCCTTCCTCTTTGACTCGCTACACGCCGGCTGCAGCCACGTGATGGGGCGGCGCCAAGGGTATCTGGCCGCACTCACCGAGGCCGGCATCAGGCCCGACCCCGAACTCATGATGGCCCTTGATGTGAACGCGCCGGCGGAGTTGTCACGCGCTTTGATGACGCAGCTGGAAGCCAGGGGCGCAACCGCGGTGTTTGGTCACGTCGACCGGACGGCCGTTCGCGTCATGCAACTGGCGCGAGCCGCGGGGATCGATGTGCCGGGACGCCTATCCATTGTCGGCTTCGGCAATTTGAACATCTCGGAATTAGTCAGTCCTCCCCTGACCACCGCCGACTATGCCCCCCGAGAGATGGGAAGGCTGGCGGCGCGGATTCTCATTGAGCGCCTGGAGAGGCCCTCTGCTGCCCGCCACCAGATCGTGATGGAGCCGCACCTGGTAAACCGGTCGTCGACGGCGAGGGTGCGGAGGTAGCCCAGCAGCCTGGGAGATTTTTTTTGGATCACTCTCCGTTTAGGGAGTGCTTCTCCTCCTCCTTGACAGCGGGGTGGGCAGGTAGTATTCTCCGCTTGGTCGAGGGTGCGATAACGTTTTCCCGTGGATGATGGTGATTCCATCCGGGAACGCGCCAGCCAGCCCCTCGAACCAGGAAGCGAGGACCCATGCTCGGACGGTACTTCGAATGCGGCCGCTTGGCGCTGCTGCTTGTAATGGCACTGGCGGCGCACGCTCAAACCGACACGGCTACTATCACCGGGATTGTCACCGACACGACCGGGGCCTCAGTCCCTGGCGCAGCGATTGAAGCGGCCAACACCAGCACCGGACTCAAGTATCGTGGCTCAAGCAACGAGAGCGGAGCCTATACGCTGGCGGCGCTGCCGATCGGAGTGTATGAACTGAGTATCGCCGCGCAGGGTTTTCAAACCGTGCAGAGGCCCGGGATCCGGTTGTCAGCCGGTGATCGCGCCCGAATTGACGCGGAGCTCCAACTGGGCTCGTTCAGCCAGGCGGTGCGGGTGTTGGCCGAGACACCGCTGCTGCAGTCGGAAAGCGCGAACCTCAACCAGGTGATTGAGAATTCCACGATCACGCAGATGCCCCTCAACGGCCGCAACTATCAGCAACTGGCGCTGCTGGCTCCTGGTGTGATTCCGGCGCGGACGCGCAACTTCGTCAGCGACGGCTTCTCGGTGAACGGGGCAAGCTGGCTGCAGAACCAGTTTGTGATGGATGGCATGGATAACAACAACTACCACTACGGGATCGTGATCGCCTCGAACCAGACGATTAAGCCGTCAGTGGACGCCATCCAGGAGTTTAAAGTGGAGACGCACAACGCCTCGGCGGAATTCGGACGAGGTGGCGGAGGCGTGGTGCAGGTGACCACAAAGTCGGGCACGAACGAGTTTCACGGAACCGCGTTTGAGTTTCTGCGCAACGACAAGTTGGATGCGAACAACTTCTTTAACAGCGGCCGCCCCAAGCCGCCCTATCGGCAAAACCAATATGGCGGCACCTTTGGCGGGCCGATCAGGAAGGATCGTACGTTCTTTTTCGCCAGCTACCAGGGTACGCGCATCCGCGAGAAACTGACCACACTGAGCACGATTCCAACGCCTGCCATGCTCAGCGGCGATTTTGGTTCGATGGCAATCTACGACCCCGCAACGCAGGCCGCCGACGGCACACGCCAAGCATTCGCCGGCAATCGCATTCCGGCTGCGAGAATCGACCCCGTGTCCATACGGGTGCTGCAACTCTATCCGCAACCAAACCGCGCGGGTGTTCAGAACTATCTTTACAATCCGTCGCGAAACGACAACGACGAACAGGTGGATACCCGCTTCGACCATCGTTTCCGCGAGCGCGACACCATCTTCCTCCGCTATAGCTGGCACGATCGCGACCGCCTGGAGCCCGGCAACCTGCCTGGGCCGGCCAACGGGGGCGCCACCGCTGTGCGCCTGGCCAAAGCGCACTCCGCTGTCTTCAGCCACACGCATGTGTTCGCCAGTGCCAGCATGGTGAACGAACTGCGCGCCGCCTATTCCCGCAACAGCGGCAACATCGATACCCCGACGCGAGAAAAACTCTATCAGGACTTCGGGTTCAAGGGCCTGTTCGAACGGGGTGACATCACGGGCTTGCCGTTCTTCAGTCCGGGCGGTTATAACAACATCGGCGACCGCAGTTTCGCTCCCGACCCCAAGATTGTCGATCTGAAGCAACTGGTGGAGAACCTCTCGATCACGCGCGGCCGCCACTCGATGAAAATGGGGACCAATATCCGCAACTTCCGCCGCTACGCAGGCACGACGGACTTTGCTCGAGGCCGCTTCCTGTTCAACGGCCAATTCACGGCGGCGCGCGCCGGCGGCGGCACCAACAACTCGATCGCTGATGCAATGCTGGGCCTCACCAACAATGCTCAATTGAGCACACCGCTCGACCACACACTGATGTCGACGGCCTGGGAGCTGTACTTCCAGGACAACTTCAAGCTCAGCGGGAAGTTGACGCTTGAGCTGGGCATGCGCTACGAATACATGCCGCCGTTCCACGAACGCAAGGATCGCTTCGCCACGTTCGTTTTTGATTCGCGGCTGCCGGCAGCGGGAACGATTGTGCAGGCTGACCCGAAGGGATCGCACGAAACACGGTCGTTCCAAATGCCGGACCGAAACAACTGGGCTCCGCGCATCGGGCTGGCGTGGCAAGTGACGCCGAAGACCGTGGTGCGGTCCGGGTATGGCCTCTTTTACGACAACACGGTGCCGGTGAACTTCGACCAGCTCTCCGTGATGAACCCGCCCTTCTATTTGCGCACCGACATCCCGACCGGGAACCAAAGCGCGACGTCGAACCTGGTTGTCCGCAACGGCTTCGCGGCGGACGCGCTGCAGCCTAATGTGCTCACGGGGCGCGCTCTGTTTTCCGCCTGGCCCTATGAGTTCCCCGATGGCCTCACCCACCAGTGGAACATCAACGTGCAGCGAAGTCTGCCTGGCAACGCCGTATTCTCGGCGGCCTATGTGGGCACGAACTCGGTGCACCGGCGCAGTGGGCCTGTGGACATCAATCAGCCGATTCCGGGCAGTGGCGACCTGAACTCGCGGCGCACCTACCGGACCGTGGCCGGCATCACCACGAGCGTGCCCGAAGGGCGCGGCAACTACCAGGGCCTGGAGTTGCGCTTCGAACGTCGCTTCTCACGGGGGTTTTCCACCCTTAACGGCTACACGCGCAGCAAGACGATGCAGACGGATATGAACGAGCAGACGCGTATTCTCGGCCGGGAAAAGGGACTCTCCACCGAGCATATTCCCAACCGCTTCTTCTCGACGGTGATCTACGAACTGCCCTTCGGCAAAGGACGGAAGTGGATGGACTCCGGTGTGCTTGCCCTGATCGCCGGCGGTTGGCAGGTTTCCTCCATGGTGATGGCACAAGATGGGATGCGCCTGACGCCCACCATGACCGCGAACCCCGCCAATACGACGGGCGCCACCCGTCCAGACAGGCTGCGAGATGGCAACCTGCCCGCGGGCGAGCGCACGCCTGACCGCTGGTTCGATCGCACCGCCTTTGCACTGCCCGCGGCGTTCACGTTCGGCAACGCCGGCGTCAACATCATCGAAGGTCCTGGTCTGGTGAACGTCGACGGAGCGCTGGCGCGGGTGTTCCCGCTCACGGAGCGAGTGCGCATCGATTTCCGGGCGGAGTTCTTCAACATCCTCAACGAAGCTCAGCTCGGATTCCCGAATATGGCGGTGAACACAGCTCCCGCGGGTGCGATCTCGGCAACTGACCGCCCAGCGCGGCAGCTTCAATTTGGGCTGAAAGTTGTGTTTTAGCAAAGCAGGCGCTCATGTCGACTGAAGATGTCAACCAACTGCGGCCCCTCCTGTGGCCGCGCGAGTGGTCAGCGGAGATGATCCCCGTGATCCCGGCGCGGGAGTTCGGCTGTGTGGTCATGGCCGAAACGGCGCCAGAGGTCGCCGCGGCAGCTGCGCAGGCTGGCTTGCGGGTGATTCCAATCAACGGGGGAAAACTGGATGCGCCTGAGGGCGTGACCGTGGTGAACGACGGTGTGTGGGCGAAGGTTGTCCGGGCACGAGACGACCCCACGTCCACCGAAGCGGGTCCGACGGGCCTGCCCTGGATTGACTCCAACGGCTGGCGGATTCAACTTGCACGGGCGCAGTCAAAGGGGAAGACTCCGTGGGTCCGGTTCGGCCCGCCGCCCCAGGAGGTCCTGCGTGCCGGCGCTTATCAGATCGCGGTTGCGGATTGTGAGGCCAACGGCGGGCGGTGGGTGGTGGAACTGGATGCGGAACTGAGCCGCGGCATGGCCGCAGGCAACGGGGCCGCGCGCGACATGTGGCAGGCGATTGTGCAGGCGGTGGCCTTTTATCGTGACCGGCCGCCGCTGCGTGAGGCACCTGGCGCCGGGGCTCGCATGGGGGTTCTCTCCGACTTCTCCGGCGAGAACGAGTTGATGAGCCATGAGTTCCTGAACCTGATTGCGCGCGAGTATGTGCCGGTGAGGATTCTCATGAAGCCGGACGCTCCGCCCGCGTTGGAGGGTTTGCGTCTGGTGGTCTATCTCGATGCGCAGCCTATGCCCGCTGCCTGGACACAAGCCCTGTCGGCACTTGTGAACAGCGGCGGGACGCTGGTGACCACGCGCTCAGCCGATCCGAAACTGGGCAGCGGCATGCGAACAGTTCCTGGCCTCGAGTATCAGATCCGCACGGTGGGGCAGGGAAGGATCGCGGTTTCCCTGGAGGACTTTGACGATCCCTGGCGGGTGGCCACTGACGCTCACGTTCTGCTGGGACGGAGCCATGATCTGGTGCGCCAGGCCAACGCCGGATCGATGAACATCACTTATGCAGCGGCGCGAGACCGGCGCCACGCGCGGCTGGAACTAGTGAGTTACTCCCTGCAGCGGGCACTCAACCCGGTGACACTGACCTGCCACGGCCAGTTCTCAAAGGCGATGTTCCGCTCGTGTGCGACCCCCGCCGCCGCCGTCCCGCTGGCGATTGAGTACGGCCGGACGGCTGTTTACCTGCCGCATTTCACCATCTGCGGAACGGTGGACCTGCAGGCATAGGAGGATCATCATGCAAACACCACAGTGCTCAAGACGCACGCTGGTAACGGCCGGCGCGGCGGCCGCACTGAGCGTGGTCAGGCCAGCCTTCGCCCTTGCCCCAACGGCTCCGGTGTCGGTTGCGCGATGTCCGGCCTATGGCCCCGGCGTGCTTCCGCAACTGGAGACCATGTTCGACCAGTTGGGCGGGCTGGGACGCCTGGTGAAGGGCAAGACCGTGGCCATCAAACTCAACCTGACCGGCCGCGCCGACTCGCGCATCCACCACATCCCGGCCGGCCGCGCGCAGTGGGTGCACCCCGATGTGATCGCGGCCACGCTTCAGCTTCTGGACCGCGCCGGCGCCCACCGCGTGCGCCTGCTCGAAAGCCCGTGGTCGTCGGCCGAGCCCTTGCAGGAGTTCATGAGCTGGGCCGACTGGGACCCGCGAATGTTCATCAGCGCCGCCAAGAGAGTGGAGTTTGAGAATACGAATTTCCTCGGGCCGGCCAGGCACTACTCGCGTTTCCAGGTGCCCGGCGGCGGCTACATGTTCGACGGCTACGACATGAATCGCGCCTACGAGGACTGCGATGTGTTTGTGTCTCTGGCCAAACTCAAGGAGAGCCCGGCGGCCGGCGTTACCCTGTCGATCAAGAACCTGTTCGGCTGCCTCCCGGCGACCATCTACGGCGACGGCGCGGGTGAGAAGGAACCCAGCAAGTGGCCGCGCGGCGGGCGCGGGATTATGCACAGCGGCTCGCGCAATCCCTCCGGCTGGAAGGAGAAGCAGCCGTCATCGCCGCGTGAGCCCGGCTATCGCATTCCCCGCATCATCGTCGACGTCGCGCGGGCGCGGCCCATCCACCTTGCGATCATTGACGGGATCGAGACCATCACCCGCGGTCCCACGCCCCGGCGCGACACTAAGCACCTCAAACCCGGCTTGCTGATCGCAGGCACCAACTGTGTCACCACCGACGCCGTGTGCACGGCGCTTATGGGGTATGACCCGATGACTGACCGCGGAACACCCCCCTTTGAAACGCGTGACAACACCATGCGGTTGGCCGAGGAGGCAGGACTGGGCACTCGCGACCTGCGCCGGATTGAGGTTCTCGGGGCCAGCATCGCGTCCTCCGTCTTCGATTTCCGGAAGGCCGATCCGCGGTAAGCGCATACTTTCCCCGACTCTCTGCCTGTGGCCCGGGCCGCTGAATCCCGGACTGAAAATTCCCCTCGAAATTCCCTTGACACTATGCCGGCATGGGAATAAAATCCACTGAAAGCGAAAACGTTTTCGCATCCTTTTCGCAGAGATTCACCGCCTCGGATGTCCAGGCGGCTTGAGGAGGGTACGGTGAGACAGTGTAATGCAAGGACCTGGATCGGGAGAGCCTCTGTTGCGCTCTTCCTGGCGCTCGTGCCGGCGTGGAGCCAAACCAATACCGCGAGCATCACGGGACGAATCACCGACCAGACACAAGCTGCCGTACCGGCCGCCGAAGTGCTGGCGGTAAACCGCGAAACCGGCGTTGAACGGCAAGTGGTGTCCAACCAGGAAGGTTCGTTCGCCATTTTGCTTCTGCCGCCGGGCAATTACAGTGTCACCGTCAAGGCTCCTGGATTCCGCTCCGCCAGCCGCTCCTCGGTTCAGCTGATCGTGAACCAGACGATCCAGCTCGATTTCCCCCTTGAGGTGGGAACCGTCGACCAGACAGTGGAAGTCTCCGCCGGGGCCAATCAGATCCAGCTGGAAAGTTCGAAGATCGTCTCCGCCGTCACCAATAAGATGGTGGATGAGTTGCCGCTTGTCGTCGGCGGCGCCATGCGCAGCGCCTTCGATCTTGCCCTCATTACGCCTGAAGCGAACCAACCCGAAGGCGTGGGCAGCGCCGACACCTCGCTGAACATCGGCGGCGGCCAGGCCTCGGCCTACGGAGCCACGCTGGATGGGGTTTCGGTTCTCAGCACCGCATCCAACCGGGTCGCCTGGTCGGCCTTGAACACTCCCTCGGTGGATGCCATTACCGAGTTCGCGGTTGAGTCCAACGGCATGAAGGCCGAATACGGCCGCGGCCAGGGCGGGATGATCACCTTTTCCTCCAAGTCGGGAACCAATCAGTTTCACGGCACGGCGTATGAGTTCCTTCGCAATAATGCGCTCGACTCGCGCCGCTTCTTTGAGGACCGCCGCGGCGTCTACAAGCAGCATGACTTCGGTTGGAGCGCCGGCGGCCCTGTCTACATCCCCAAGCTCTACGACGGTCGCGGCAAGACCTTCTTCTTCAGCTCGATGGAGTGGTTCCGCAACCGCGTCGGTGCAAACAGTCAGAGGTTCACGGTGCCGACGCCGGAGATGTTCGGAGGCGACTTCACAAACTGGGTCGACGCGCAAAACCGCCAACTGGCCGTTTACGATCCCTCCACCACCCGGGCCAATCCAACCGGAGCCGGCTTCATCCGCACGCCGTTCGCGGCCAACCGCATCCCGGTGAGCCGCTTTGCCACCGTCAGCCGGAATGTCGCCAGCGTTCTTGACCTCCGCCCGAATGTCGGCGCCGCGCCCGGCACGAGCGACTACGTGCGCGACAACTACATCAACAACAGCGGCACCCAGTTGACACCGTCCAACAAGTTCAGCGTGAAGGCCGACCACAACTTCTCCTCCAACGACCGCGTCAGCCTGCTCTACAATTTCAGCCGCCAGAAAGTGGAGGCCGGCCCGGATGGTTTCCCCGGACTGCCCGGTGTCGCCAATCAACAACGCGTCACCAATCGCGAGAGCCCCGTCTATCGGGGCTCCTATACAAAGGTGATTTCGCCCACCATGGTCAACTACGCCTACGGGGGCACGAACGGCTTCTTCGAAGGGCACCGCTCGCCTTACCATGTCGGCGGCTGGAAGGCAAAGGGCATCTGCCTGAACAACGTGCAGGACTGCGACGCGAATTTCCCCATGTTCAACTTCTCCGATTACGCCGGGTGGGGCGCCTTCGGCATCACCGGCTCGCGCAACTTCGTCTACTCCTTCGGCGACGACCTCACCGTTACCCGCGGCAGCCACACCTTCAAGGCCGGCTACCTCTACGAGCGCCTTCACTATTACGGCGGTCCGCCTGACAATCCCGCCAACCGCGCCATTGCCGGCATCCTGACCTTCGACCGCCGCTCGACCAGCATCCCCAACAACAACAACCTCGCCGTGGGCGGCGGCAACTCCTTCGCCTCTTTCCTGCTGGGTGAAGTCTATTCAGGCGCCGTTGAGTCCGATCAGAATAACGCCCTCCAGTGGCTCAGCCACTCCCTGTACGTGCAGGACGACTGGCGTGTCAGTACGCGCTTGACGATCAACATCGGGCTGCGCTTCGAGTTCACCCAGCCCACCGTCGACCGTCTTGATCAGATCAGTGACTTCACTCCCGACAGGCCCAATCCGCGTGCAGGAGCCCTGCCCGGCGCCTTGCGCTTCGCCGGCTTCGGCCCGGGCCGGGAAAACTCACGAGCCATCGTTCCCGGCTGGTATGGCGGCTTCGGGCCGCGCTTCGGCATGGCGTACTCGCTGGACTCGAAAACCGTTGTGCGAGTCGGCGCCGGCCGCAGCTTCGGTGTCGCCAAAACCAACACCGGCACAACCCACTTTGATGGCTTCCGGCTGGTGGCCTCTCCGGCCAGCATCGACAACGGAATCAACTCAGCGTTTCACGCCGATACCGGATTCCCTGCCTACCCCAAGCCGCCCGTCATCGACCCCTCCTACGCGAACGGCCTCAGCATTCCCTATTGGGAAGACACCCCCGTGCGGCTCCCCGAGAACTACCAGTGGACGGTCGGTTTCCAACGGCAGCTCTCCAGCGCGATGGTCTTTGAGGCAACCTACAACGCCACCATCGGCGCCCACCTGCTGAGCTACCTGAAGAACCTGAACCAGGTGCCCTTCAGCCAGTACCAGCGGCTTGGCCCGGCCTTGCTCTCGAGTTCGGTCGTCTCGCCCGCTGCGGTGGCCGCCGGCATCCAGCGACCCTACGCATCGATCGATGCCGACTACGGAGGCAGGCCTGTGAGCGTCGCGCAAGCGCTCAGGCCATTCCCCCAATACCAGGCCATCAGCACCGGAGGCGGCCAAGGCGATAAGAGCGGCCATTCCTCCTATCACGCGGTGATCCTGAAACTCGACCGCAGGTTCTCCACTGACTTCACGTTTCAAGGTTCCTACGTGTTGTCCAAAATCCTCACCGACTCTGATCGCTTTGACGACGGCTCCGCGGCAATGGATCACTATAATCGCCGGCTCGAGAAGTCCATCGGCATGTTTGACCAAACCCACAACCTGAAGGCCAGCTATGTATGGGAACTCCCCGTTGGCAGGGGAAAACGCTGGCTGGCCGGCGGAGGACCGCTGGGAGTGGTTTTGGGCGACTGGCGCCTCTCCGGGATCCAACTCTACAGCAGCGGTTTCCCCATTGGGCTCACCAACAGCATCAACTACCTCATCTTCAACGGAAGAAGTGCCGCACAGGTCACCACCTACGACGGTTGGAACGCCAGCGGCGACAATCCCAATTGGAAAGGCGCCGACCGCTTTTTCCAACCCTCGTCGTTCTTCGGGCCGCAGTCCAACGCCGTGCTGGGCAACTCCACACGCTTCAATCCCAAGTCCCGCACTCCGTGGGGGCTCACTGAGAACTTCTCGCTGGCCAAGAGCTTCCGCTTCACAGAGGCCCTGCGGCTCGATTTCCGCTTCGAGATTTTCAACGCGTTCAACCGCTCGCGCTTCGACACCGGCCCGCGCAACGTGGAAAGCCTCACCTTCGGCCGCGTGACCACCACGGTGAATGAGCCGCGGCGGGCGCAATTGGGGCTGAAGTTGTACTGGTAAGGGGATGGCATGGCGAACCACAAGAGCATGAGGCGGAGAGAATGGCTTGGCATGGCGGCGGCGCTGGCGCAGGGGCCTTTGGCACACGGCGCTGCCACGCCGCAACGGCCCAACATCCTGATCATTTACACCGATGATCATTCTCACAGAACGCTGAGTTGCTACAAGGAGGCCTACCCCTGGGTGCGGACACCGGCCATTGACCGGCTGGCTGCCCAGGGTGTCCGCTTCACCGCCGCCTACAACGGCGCCTGGTGCATGCCCGCCCGCGCCATCCTCCTCACCGGACGCCACACCTTCGGCATCGAATCCATGCGCATGGAAGGCGATTATCCAGGCAGCACCTACGATCCCCAGAAATGCCCGTTCTGGCCAAAAGTGTTCCGCCAGAACGGCTACTTCACCGCCCACATCGGGAAATGGCACACCGGCTCCGACACAGGTTTCGGCCGCGATTGGGACTTTCAACTCGTCTGGAACCGCCCCAAGTTCCCCGAGACGAATCAGAATTACTACTTCGATCAGCCCATCACCTACCACGGCGGCAAGACCGAAGTCCTGAAACGATACACCACCGATCAGTACACCGATTGGGCCGTGGATCTCATTAGGGGCAAGGACCGGCCGCGGGACAAACCCTGGTTCCTGTGGCTCTGTTATGGCGCAGTGCACAGCCCGTATCAACCAGCCCCGCGCCATCAGAACGAACTGGCCGGCGTCGACATCGACACGCCCAAGGACATCTTCGGCCCACGGCCAGGCAAGCCGGATTGGGCACAGAAAATCAACGAGTGGGAGAAGGACGCGCAAGGGCGGCCTGTGGGAGGCAAGAAGTCACTCGCCGAATGGGTGCGGCTCTATCATCAAGGCGTGATCGCCCTCGACGAAGCCGTGCAGCGGCTGATGGAGGTTCTCGACGAAACCGGCCAGCGCGAAAACACATTGGTCCTGTTTACTTCCGACC
Organism: Acidobacteriota bacterium; assembly: GCA_017304135.1. Lineage (GTDB taxonomy): Bacteria > Acidobacteriota > Terriglobia > Bryobacterales > Bryobacteraceae > JAFLBB01. The sequence goes on from JAFLBB010000011.1 coordinate 30,754, forward strand.
AGGGGCTGGCCTTCGGCCAGCACGGCTTCCGCGGCAACAAGGTCGCGCCCTATGACGCCAACATCCGCAGCCCGCTGATCTTCTCCATGCCCGGCAGAATTCCCCAGGGGAAAGTCTGCGAAACGCCGGCAACGGGCCCGGACCTGGTGTCCACCATCTTCCGCTTCGCAGGCATGCGGGAACCGTGGGAAATGCATGGCCGCGACCTCTCACCGTTGCTGAACGACCCCAACGCGCCCTGGCCCTATCCGGCGATGATGGTCTCCACCGCCCACTCGTTCGGGTCAGACACCAGGGTCACACCGTCCAGTGAAGAGGCTTACCAGCGCGGGGTTCCCTGGTACGTGCTGATGCGCGACAAGCGCTATAAGTACATCCGTCCGCTGGTGTCCGACCTGGAGGAGTTGTATGACCTCCAACTCGATCCGGAAGAACTCGACAACCTCGCTGGGAAACCCGAGCATCGAAAGGTGCTCGAGCGCATGCGCGCGGCGATGATTGCCGAATTGCGGCGTACGAAGGCCCCCTTCCTGAACACCATGCCGCCCCCTCCGGAAAGGACGGCCCCGGCCTGATGCACGGTACGGAATGCCGTTATGAGGAGCAGCGGGCAGGCGAAACGGTTTGCCATGCGCCAACTGCTCCTCACATGCTTCCGAAGGAGCCCTCCGATGCGGCCTATGGCCGCGCGAACTTGCGCGTGAGGGCCGGCCAGACCGGTCCGGCGACGAAACGTTGGCTGATGCCTTGGCCCACCGTCGGCTATGTGGGCGTCTCGCCGGTGTCGACGATGAGGAGACCAGAATGAAGACAGGACATCACCGAGGAGCGCTGAGGAGCGTCAGGCGCTGGGCGGCATTGTGCACCCTGTTTGCCCTCTGCTGCCAAGGCGCGGCGCAGAACTCTCCGCGGCGGCGTGTGTTCGTGCTGGGCATCGGGTCGGTACGGCTTGCCGTGATCGAACGCTTGGTCCGCCAGGGCCGCATGCCGTCGTTTGCCAGGCTGCTGAAGGAGGGCGCCCTGGCTCCGGAACTGCTGAACGTCTACCCCAATAAAAGTCACACGCCGTGGATTAGCGCGGCGTCGGGAGCGCCGGCCGGCGCGCACGGCGTGTTTTCGATGATGAAGAGTGACAGCGGCCGTCCACCGTACCGGCAGGACTTGCTCGGCCGGCTGCGCCAGGCGGAATACCTTTGGGAGGCCGCCGAGCGTCAGGGCAAGTTGCCCATCTTGCTGAACTGGCCCGATGCGTGGCCTTCGAAATTGAAACGAGGAACCCAGATCGGTGGGGCGTCTTTGAGCGTCAATGGCACTTTCTATGCCGGCGAGGCCAACGCCTACAGAGGGCCCATCCACCGCTTCGCCCTAGGCGCCGACGAGATCTTCTCAACCGAAGCCGGTGAAGGCCTTTCGCCCATCCAGGTGGTTCCCGCCGCTGAGTCCGCCGCGCGGGCAACCGGCAGTGGGGCCGGCGCTGCGATTCGCGTGGAGTTGGCCTGCCGGGATTCCGATCGGGAGATCGCGAGGAAACCCGTACTGTGGCTGGTCGCTCCAGAATCAGGCGGACCGCTGCGCGTCTACGCCGAGGGCAACTGGACAAAGCCGGCGGCCACCGTTGAGATCGGACGCTGGACGGACCGCATCGATTTGCAGGTCGAGACCGGAGGCGGGCCGGTCGCCGCCGCGGTACGGTTGAAACTGCTTGCCTTTGATGCCGCCCGGCGCCGGGCAAAACTCTACGCGACGCCGGTCAGCGCCATCCGCGACGGCCGTGTCGCGCCTGCGGGGGCGGCTCCTGAACTGGCCGGGCTGAAGTCGTTTCCCATTCCGACGCCCGTCTTTCTCAGCGCCTACTCGGCGCAGTGGCTCGATCCGGCCAGCCAGGGCGAGCTGCTGGCCATGAACGGCGATTGGCACATTGATGCCCTGCGCCTTCTGTTGCGGCGGCCGTTTGACCTGTTTGTCTTCCACGATAATGACGTCGATTGGGCCGAGCACGCCGTGAGCGTGAACGTGCGCAACGGCGTCAGCAGGGAGGCCTGCGAGCGCCTGGTCGATGACGCCTATGCGGATCTGGACCGGCGCGTTGGTGCGATTCTGGCCGCGCTTCCGCCGAAGACCACCATATTGGTGATGTCGCAGCATGGAATCGTCTCCCCGTGGGAGGTCCGTCCCGCCCCGTCGGTGGCCGCGGTCCTGGAACGGGCGGGCCTTCTCGTCCGTGCCGGCGACGCGATCGACTATGACAAGTCGGTGGCGTTTCCCGCCGCCGAAGGCGGCCTCATCCACGTCCAGCCCAAGAATCCAGCCTCGCCGGAACAGCGCGCCACGCGTGAACGAAACGTCGAAGCGGCCCTCGTCGCGCTCTCTTCAGCCACTGAGGGTGCGGCGAAACAACGCGCGTTCACCGTTGTCCTGCGCTGGGAGGACGCGGCCCCGTTTGGCATCTTCGGGGCCCCGCAGGCCGACATCATCGCCCTGCGCCCGGCGGCCACCGGAGGCATCCACGGCGCCTGCTGGCCGCTGGCGGCAGGCGGCGAGAGCACGCTCAAGGGCTTCTATCTGTTTTGGGGGCCCGCTGCGCGAACGGGATGGAGAGAGGCTCGTCCGGCATGGCCCGAAGACCTGGCGCCCACTGCCGCCCATCTGCTGGGCATCGCACCGCCAGCGGATTCCTCCGGCGCCGTGCTGCACAGAATGATCCGATGAACCGCGAGGAACGAATCCGTATCGAGGCTCGACTTTCCGCCGTGGGGACGCTGCGCACAGCGGGGAGCGCCCCCGGCAATCCGGGCGGACGCTCTGCGGCGAGGCGGGAGCCGGCACGGGGGGAGGCGGAATACGGCGACTGGGGCGGCGGCCGGCCCTCAGCCCACGCACCGCGGCGGGGCGAGTGGACCAGCAGCAGGACCGCCGCTCGCTTCCTAGGACTTGATCGAACACCTGATGGAGAAGGTCCCTATGACACGGCGTGATTTACTGAAGACGGCTTTGGGAGTCCCGGCAGGGGCGTGGCTTGCACAGTACCAGGCGCATGCGGCATCTGCGGTGGGCAAGCACAAGATCACCGCGATCCACGCGCTCCAGCTCAAGGACGGGTCCACCTTGATCAAGCTGGATACTGATGCCGGCATCAGCGGCTACGGAGCGTGTGGCGGCACCGGGCCGGCGGCTCGCGATTTCATTCACGCGCTGCACCACGCGCGTCTGCCGCACCTCGGCTTGATCGGCAAAGACCCGCTGGCGATTCAGGTGCACTTCCACAACATGTTCTACGCCTACCCGCAGCGCTGGCGGGCCGTGCGCATCCTGAGCGGCATCGACATGGCGCTGTGGGACGCCGCCGGCAAGATCCTCGGTGTGTCCGTGGCACGCCTCCTGGGCGGGCCCTTCCGCGACGAGATTCCGCTCTATTCCCACTCCAGCCTCCAGGACTGCTTCAACAAGGAAGCCTGGCGGGCGGTGGCGGATAAGAACCGCGCTGATCCCGGCGGATTCAAAGCGTTCAAGATCGACATCCACTTCCCGCTGCGCGGCTATATGCAGCAGTACATTCCCAGCATCGGCCCGCGCGAGGTGCGCGACGTAGCCCTGTGCTATTCCCTCGCGCGCGAAGCCTTCGGGCCGGACATCGATATCATCGTGCATTGCCATAGTGAACTCGACTTGGCCAGCGCAATCCGCGTGGCCGAGGCCGTGGAGCCGATCAAGCCGCTCTACTTCGAGGATCCGCTCACCCCGGCCTATTCCGACTCCTGGATGGCGCTTCGCCGCTCCACGCGCCTCCCGCTCATGACTGGTGAAGTTCTGGAAATGATCGAGGGCTTCCAGCCCTTCATTCAGAACCAGGCCGTCGATTGCCTCCAGCCCGACCTCCGCTACTGCGGCGGCATCTCCGGCGCGAACAGGATCGCCGACCTCGCCGCGGCCTACCGCATCCCCGTCTGCCTGCACAACGTCAGCGGCTATGCCCTCAACCTGGCCTCGCAGCAGTGGACCGCTGCTCACTTCGATTGCCCCATGATGGAATGCCGCCGCGACGCCGCCCGCGCTCCTGAAGCCGCGGCCAACGTGCCCGTACTCAAGGACGGCAAAATGCGGGTGTCCGATGTGCCCGGTTGCGGAATCGAGTTCGATCCTGAGTATCTAAAGGCGAACCGGGCGCCGGGTGAGCCCTGGTGGGCCTAGCCGCAGGGTGAGCGTTTCGCTTTCCGGGACGGAGCCGGCGGAAACTGCCCGGCCGCGCCACCGGCGATCGCCAGGCAGGCCGAGGCGGAACTCCAGGAGGACCGATGAAGATCACAAGACGAGCCCTGGCCGCGGGTTTAGGGGCGGCCCCCGCGGTGACTGCCGCGCCGTCGGCGCCGCCGAACATCCTGTTGGTCTTGAGTGACGACCACAGCTATCCCTATCTCGGGGCCTATGGGGCAAACTACCTCTCCACTCCCCATCTCGACCGCTTTGCCAGCCAGGGCATGCTCTTCGAGCGCGCCTTCACGGCTGCCCCGCAATGCGTCCCCTCACGCACCGCGATCATGACCGGACGCTCGCCGGTGAGTTGCCGCATGGGGCGTTTCAACTCGCCGCTGCCGCCTGACGTGTTGACCCTCCCCGAACTGTTGCGCCAGCGCGGCTACTACACCGGCGTGTGCGGACGCTACTTCCATCTCGACGGGCTCTCCAAGGCTTGGATCACCGAAGTCACGAAGTCGGTCTACGACAAGCACGGCCTGCAGAACTGGCACAGACGGGTCGACTACCTGGATTCTAGCGATCAGTCCGAAACTCCGGCCCGCCTCGATGAGTTTCTCTCCAAGGTCCCGCCAGGCCGGCCGTGGTTCCTGTGGATGAACTACCTTGACCCGCACCACGTGTGGGACGCCGGCGCCGGAAACGTCGATCCCGGCAAGATCAAGTTGCCCGCCCATCTGCCTGACCTGCCCGGCGTGCGTGGCGACCTGGCGCGGTACTGCGGCGAAGTGGAGCGCATGGACGGGCTGTTTGAGCGAAATCTGGAGTTGTTGCGCCGGCGCGGTATTGAGGAGAACACCCTGATCGTCTTCATGGGCGACAACGGGATGGCCTTTCCTCACGGCAAGGGTTCGCTTTACGATCCCGGCTTGCACGTGCCGCTGGCCCTGCGCTGGCCAGGGAAGATCAAACCCGGACGCACACAGTCCCTCATTTCCGGCGAGGACCTTGCGCCGACCCTCATCGAGGCGGCCGGCGCCAAGCCGCTCCATGAGATGACCGGACGGAGCTTCCTGCGGCTGTTGACGGGTGGATCGTATGAGCCGCGCCGCCATATCTTCGGCGCGCGGCTGCACCACGGAAACGCACCGTTTTCCGAGAGGACGAAGGCTTCCGGCTTCGATCTGTCGCGCTGCGTGCGCTCCGAACACTGGAAGTTGATCTACAACTGCACACCGCTGATGGAATACCAGCCCGTGGACAGCTCCGGCCAGCCCAGTTGGAAGGAGATGGTCGCGGCCCACCAGGCAGGCAAACTCGACCCTAAGTTTGACCGCGCCTACTTCGGCCGCCGCGACGTGCTGGAACTGTATAACCTCGACCAGGATACTGGCGAGCTACACAATCTCGCCGGCCGGCCGGAACTCGCCGCCGTCCAGCATGAGCTGATGGTGGCCCTGACGGAGAAGATGATCACGGATTACGACTTCCTCCCGCCGCCGCTCATGTAGCTCCGGACGGCCCCCGGCCTCGCGGCGGCCTCCGGTTGGTACTCTGAATGACAGCCTTCACACACCACAGCGAGGAGATTGCATGATGAAGAAACTGGTGCGAGCGGTGTTGCTGCTCACCTTGGCCTCGGCCGCGGGCTGGACCCAAGTCAATGTGGGCGAACAAAAGCCCGAAGCCACGCTGCCGTTCAAGATGACCACAACGGCCACCTTCGGACTGCCCTGGAGGATCGCCTTCCTTCCCGATGGACGCATGCTGGTGACCGAAAAGATCGGTCCCATCTGGCTCGTCTCGCCGCAGGGGGAGAAGATCGCCCCGCTGGGCGGTACGCCTCCCGTCTATTGGCAGGGTCAGAACGGCATGCTCGGCATCTTCGTCTCGCCCCAGTTTGCCAGCGATGAGAGCGTGTATCTCACCTACATCGAACCGGGAGAGTACGGCGGCAGCCAGGTGCTGGCGCGGGCCAAGCTCAACACCGGCCGTGTGCCCCGCTTGCAGGACTTGCAGGTGCTGTGGCGGCAAATGCCGCGCGGCAAGGGCGGCCAGGCGGGCGGGCAGATCGCCTTTTCCCCCGACGGCGAAACCCTGTTCATGAGCGTCGGCGACCGCCAGCGCATGACGCCGGCCCAGGACCCCAACCAGCCCGTCGGTAAGATCCTGCGCCTCACCCTGGATGGCAAACCGGCGCCCGGCAACCCGAACTTCGGCAAGACCGGCGCCGCCACCATTGCCCTCATCGATCCGCCGCGCGACACCGAGCTTGCCAAGACGGCTCCGGTGGTGAGCACTTACACGTTTCCCAGCCCGAACCTGACGCCCGCGGAAACCTGGGCGGTTGGCTTTCGCGCCCCCTACGGCTTGGCCATCTCGCCCGCCGGCGAGTTGTGGGAGGTCGAACACGGCCCGCGCGGGGGGGATGAGCTGAACCTCATCGAGAAGGGCAAGAACTACGGCTGGCCGCTGGTCTCCTACGGCATGAACTACAACGAAGTGCCCATCCCCAGTCACGACACGCGGCCCGAGTTCACCAAGCCGGCGCTCTATTGGGTGCCCGTGATTGCCCCCGGCAACCTGATGTTTTACCGCGGTAAACAGACCTTCCCGCAGTGGGACGGCAGCGGCTTCATCAGCGGCCTGGGGAGCCATACGCTCAATCGCATCCTATTTGATGGCAAAGGCGGAGCCAAGCCCGCCGAGCGCTGGGATGTCGGCAAACGCATTCGCGATGTCGAACAGGCCCCGGATGGTTCGTTGTGGATGCTCGAAGATGCCAATCCCGGCGCCTTGATTCACGTAACGCCGCAGTGACCGCCGTGCGCTGGAGTTCGCCACTCGCGGCCTCCGAATGGGGACAGGGTGACCACTGCCGCCGGGTGGGCGAAACCATCCACGTAACGACCAATCGCGGAAATTAAGGTAAAGACGGAGTCTACTCGACCGAAATGAGTAGACGAGATGCTGACGGCGATCATCGTTGGTGAGAATCCGACACTGGTGCAGTATCTCCGTCAGCTGATCGCCGAATTTGGCGACATTTGCGTCTACAAACACATGGACGGAGGGTGCCGGCGCTACGACATCGCGGCCACGCTCTCCTCCTACGAGCCCGACGTCGCCTTTGTTGAAATCACCGACCTGGAAAAGCCGGACTCGCTGGCTGCGGTGTGCCTGCAGGAATTGCTGCCGGGGCGGCTGCGTACGGTTCTTGTTCCGTTCGCTAGAGCGCCCCTGCCGGCTTCCTCGGACAGGGCACTGGGTGCGCTGGCCGGGCCCATACTCACGCCTCCGTTCGACGCCGACGAACTGGACCGGGCTGTGCGGGCTGCTCTGCGCCGGAAGGCGTCCAAAGTAGCCTCTCTGGTGCTTGCCGTTCTGCCGGCCAAACCGGGGGATGGGGCCAGCACGCTGGCCATCAACCTCGCCGGCGCCGCCGTGAATACGTTCGGCAAGAAAACGCTCTACATCGAAGCCGATCTGCGTTCCGGGGCAATCTGCTACAGGCTCAATCTTCAGCCGCGTTTTCCGGCTGGCGACATCTTCGTCAACGCGGGCAGTTTGATGGAAGGGTGGAGCGGCGCCGTCAGCCCCAGCCATGGCATCGACATTCTGCCCACGGGCGGCTCGCCGCAAACGCTCCGTGGTGCGCGTTGGGATTTTTACCGTCTGCTGCGATTTGCCCGGGAGCAATACGAAGTAGTCGTGGTGGACCTGCCGGCCGCCATCGACGAAGTCGCTGAATCGGTGATCGCCGAGGCCGACCGTGTGGTGATGGTGTGTACGCCGGAAACTTCCTCGCTTGGTCTGATTTCCCGGCGCGTGCGGGATTTGGAAGCCGGCGGGACGCGTCATGGGCATCTGCGGCTGCTGGTGAACCGCTACGCCGCGGGCGACCCGGCTCCCAGCGAAATGGCCCGCATGGCCCGGCGCGAGGTGACCGCAGTCCTGCCCGAGGACGTCGGGGCCGTGAAAACCTCTTGCCGTGCCAGCACGCTGCTCAGCCCTGACTCGCGCCTGCAAATGGGCATCCTGGATCTGGCCGGAGCTTTGCTGCAAATGGAAGCGCCCGGGTGCTCGGTCACGCTACTCGACCGCCTGAAACGGACCGTCCGGCAGTTAGTGGGCAACCACTCCCAGCCTGGCGGCACTACCTCAGCAATCAACTGGAATGTGGAGCAGAACAGTGTCGTATGTGATCTTCGCGGTAGAAGATAATCCGATCGCCGGCGAGATCGTCCAAACCGCTCTGGAGAGCCGCGGCCATTCCGTGGCGCTCGTATCGACTGGGCGCAACGCCATTGAGTGGCTGTCCAACAACCAGTGCCACCTCATCCTGTTGGACCTGATGCTTCCCGACGCCGATGGGGGGCAACTTGTGGAGGTCCTCCGCAGGCTGCCCAACGGAGCCGGTATCCCCATCCTGGCCTTTTCGGCCTTCGCCTCCAAGCTCGCCGACCTCCGCCGCAGCGGGGCCCCGTTTGACGGCTACATTGCCAAGCCCGTTGAACCCGAAGATCTGATCCGCATCGTTGAGCAACATCTTCATCCGGCCGCGGTGTAAGCAGGAAATGCCACCACGGTCGAAGGGAACAGCGAGTCGAGCCGCGCGTACAGGTACGTCTCGGTCGCGGTCGTCCCCATTCGGGACCGCATGAACGTGATTGAGGGACGCGTACTTGCTGGGACAGTATGTCGGGGACCAGTTTCGATCGCAACGCCGCAGGCTGGCGGCGTCACTCTCCTCCCGGCAGCCAGTTGCTCACGGACCTTCCAGGTCAGCATCTCAACGCGCGGGCCTGTCCGAGCAGCCGGCTTTGCCTGGCGGTCCGCTTGTGCCGGGGAAACACCCTGAGAGAAGTCCCTCGGGAAATGACCTCTTATATATATGGTCGCCCGAGTTGGTTCCCGAATAAAGGATCAAATAGTCAGATTTTCAGGCAAGCGGAAGGCCAAAGACCATCCGGCTCCGCCGACGAAGTGCCCTACCGGCATCCGAGGCCTGGACGAACTCACCGCTGGAGGCTTGCCTAAAGGGCGACCCACCCTGGTTTGTGGCGGCGCCGGTTGTGGCAAGACCCTACTAGCGGTGGAGTTCCTGGTTCGAGGAGCTACGCAGTATGACGAGCCGGGCGTCCTGGTGGTCTTTGAGGAGTCGGCACAGGACGTAGCCAGCAATGTCGCCTCATTGGGCTTGGACCTCGACGATCTCGTTGCGCGGAAACTTTTGCGGATCGACTACATCCGCATTGATCCGGTGGCCCCGATTGAGAGTGGCGATTACAGCCTGGAGGGGCTCTTCGTCCGCATCAAGTCCGCCATCGACGAGGTGGGCGCCAAACGTATCGCGCTGGACTCGATCGAGAATCTGTTCGGCACCTCCACCAGCGATTTCCTGGTCCGCAGCGAGTTGCGACGTCTCTTTGCCTGGCTGAAGGATCTGGGATTGACAGCGATCATCACGGGCGAGCGCGGTGAGGGCGAACTGACGCGCCGCGGCATTGAGGAATACGTCTCTGACTGCGTGATCCTTCTCGACCATCGCGTCTCCGAACAAATGGCGACCCGCCGGCTGAGGGTGGTGAAGTACCGCGGCTCGCGGCATGGAACCAACGAATACCCCTTCATGATCGACGACCGTGGCATTGTGGTGGTGCCGCTCACCTCGCTCCAACTGGAACAGCCTGTTTGCAACGACTTCGTCTCCACCGGCCTGCCGCAGTTGGACGAAATGCTGGGGGGGCGGGGCTACTACAGCGGCAGCACCGTGCTGATTTCGGGTTGTTCGGGAACGGGCAAGACAAGTCTGGCGTCTTCCTTTGTCAACCACGCCTGCCGCCAGGGCAGCCGCGCGCTTTACTTCGCCTACGAGGAGTCGGCGCATCAGATCCAGCGCGGGATGAGCTCCATCGGCCTCGAACTGGAGAAGTGGGTCCGCCTGGGGCGCCTTCGCTTCCACTGTGTCCGCCCCCACTACTGCGGTCTGGAGATGCATCTGGCCGCGCTGCATAACGCGATCCTCGAATTCGATCCGCAGGTGGTGGTGATGGACCCGGCCACGGACCTGTCCGTGATCGGTACGGAGATTGAGGTGCGCTCCACGCTGACGCGGATCATCGATTTCTGCAAGTCGCGCGGTCTCACAGCCGTCATCACCGCTTTGCATCACGATGTCCGCTCGGAAGCGGCTTCCTCGGTGGGAATCTCCTCGCTGATCGACACCTGGATCGAGGTTCGCGACGTGGAACAAATTGGGGAAAGAAACCGGGCGATCTACGTGCGGAAGGCCCGCGGGATCGCTCATTCCAACCAGGTCCGCGAGTTCCTCATCACCAGCAAAGGCCTGCGGCTGGTGGATGTCTGTATCGGGCCGGAGGGTCTGTTAACCGGGTCGGCGCGGGCCAGCTATGAAGAGCACCTGGCCGGTGAACAGGCGGTCATGCGCCGGCGCACGGAAACGATGTCGAAGGAGTTGCTCTTGCGGGAGGAGATCCTCTCTTCCCGCATCGCCGCCCTGAAGTCGGAGTTCGAATCCGAGCGTTCCCGGATGGAAACCGAATTTGCGTTTCTGGCCTGGCAGGAAGAGACCAATCGTAGTTCCCGGGATGCCGTCGCCCAAACCCGGACCCGGGCCGGCGGCCATATTCTGGACGCATCAAAGGAGATGGAATGATCAGGAAACCGCCCGCTTCCGGCAAAAGAGCCCGGCGCGGCGTCGCGCCACCGGAAACGCCGAAAACCCCTGAGGCTCCCCGCTATCTGCTGCGTTTGTACGTAGCCGGCCTCACCGCCCACTCCACCATGGCTTTGGCCAATCTCAAGGCCGTCTGCGAGTCGCACCTCAAGGGACGTTACGACCTGGAGGTATGCGACATCTACCAGCAGCCGGAACTGGCCCGGAGGGAACAGGTGGTTGCCGTGCCTACGCTGATCCGCAGGTTGCCGCCGCCGGTGCGCCGCGTCATCGGCGACATGTCGCGCGAAGACCGAGTCCTTATTGGGCTCGACATCCTGCCGGAGATGTAAATGGCCAAGGCGGCACGGCTCGATTCCCGCGCGGCGTCTCCACCCCTCAGTGCGCCGGGTGGGCTCGCCGATGTGATTGCCGCCATCGCCGCCGGCGAGGTAGATGCCCTGGTTCTGCGCACACCGGCCGGCGAGCAGATCTTCTCCGCGGTCACCGAGGAGCATCCCTACCGCGTACTTGTGGAGGCGATGCAGGAGGGCGCCCTCACGCTGACCCGCGAGAGCATGGTTGTCTATGCCAACTCCGCGTTTGCTGCACTGGTGGGACAGGGCCTGGAAACGGTGATTGGCAGCAACTTCAAGCGTTTCGTCTGCCGCCGGGACGCGGCCAGGATCGAGGGCTTGCTGCATGAGGCCGGTACGGCTCCCACCCGCGCCGAGATCTCGCTCCAGGCCCCCTCGGGCCCTTGCGTGCCGGCCCAAATCTCCATCCAGTCGCTGCCCGGCCGGACACCGGAAAGGTTTTGCGCCGTGGTTACCGACCTCAGTGCCGTGGAGGTAAACCACCAATCACAAGCACGCCTGGCCTCGATTGTGGAAACCTCCTCGGATGCCATTGCCAGCGTGCTTCTGGATGGAACAGTCCTCAGTTGGAATCGCGGCGCGGAGAGCCTGCTTGGCTATGCGGCCAGCGAGATCATCGGGCGGCCGGTGCTGGCCCTCCTGCCGGGCCGGGCACGCGGGCAGTTTCAGGCCATGCTGGAGCGGACGGCCCGGGGCGAAGCGGTTGCCACACTGGAGACCGCGGCGATCCGTGAAGACGGCCTGGAAATCGAAGTCCTGCTCACGCTGTCGCCCGTCCACGACCGCGAGGGAAAGGTGGTGGCCGCCAGCGCGATTGCCCGCGATTTCACGGAGCGGCGCAGGGCGCACCGGCGCTTGCTCAGCGTGTTGGAATCGGCGCCCGACGCCATTGTTGTTGTCGACCTTGCGGGCCTCGTGGTGATGGTGAACACCCAGGCTGAGACGCTGTTTGGCTCACGCCGCGACCAACTCATCGGGCTCCCGCTGACATCGCTGCTCTCCCACGATTTCAGCGAGCAGTTCGCGGAGTGGCTCCGATTGGGGCCGCGGAAGGTCTGGCCGGGCAGCCATCGGGAATTCACGGTCTTGCGTGGCGGCGGCAGTTTGCCCGCCGAGATCTCCATCGGCACTGTGGAAACCGGCGACGGAATCCTGCTCTGCGCCACGCTGCGCGACGTCAGCGAGCGGAGGCTCTTCCAAAGCGCCTTGCAGGAAAGGAACCTCCAACTGGAGGAAGCCCTTCTGGCCAAGGATCGTTTCCTTGCCGCTATGTCGCATGAGCTCCGTACCCCGCTGACGGCCATCGTCGGCCTCACGGGCCTGCTGCTGATGAAGACCGCGGGACCGCTGCAGGAGGCCCAGGTCCGCCACCTGGAGCGGATCCTTGGCAGCAGCCGACACCTGAAGACGCTCATCAGCGATTTGCTCGACCTGGCGCGGCTGGAATCAGGAAACGCGACTCTGCAGATCGAACCGGTCGCCTGCAACGAAGTGCTGGAAGAAGTGTTGCAGGACCTGTCCTCCCAGGCCGAGCACAAGGGCCTGGCGCTGGCGGCAGGAAGCTCCTGTGGCAGTGTGACCCTGCATACCGACCGGCGCTACCTGCGCCAGATCCTGTCAAATCTGGTGGGCAACTCCGTCAAGTACACCAACCAGGGAGAAGTTGTCGTCTCTGTCCGTCAGGAGAACGACGGTCGGCGCGACCTGGTTCAATTCGCGGTTCGCGATACCGGCGTCGGCATCTGTGCGGAGGACCTCACCCGGCTGTTTTCTGAGTTCTGGCGCGCCCAAAGCGCCACTGGGGGCCGCAGCGAAGGAACCGGTATCGGACTGTACCTCAGCCAGCGCCTCGCATCTTTGTTGGGCGGCCGGATTACCGTCGACAGCGAACCAGGCCGCGGCAGCACGTTCACGCTGAGCCTCCCCCAGCAGGTGCACACCGGCTGAATCTTCTCCCTATCTGCCGGGCCAGCCCGGCTGCAGCCCGCAGGCTTCAGCCGGAGTATTCGTCGCGACGCGCCCGCCGCCGGGTCCGCAGCCTAGGTAGTTCCGCCTCTAAGGGGACAGCCCCGCACAGGGTGCGCCAATTCCCGGCCTGCTACTTCGGCGCGGGCATCTCTCCTCGGTACCGCGGGCTGGAGAATTGCACCTGGATGCCGTCAGGGTCCTTCACGTACACCTGAGGCGCCCGAAATCGAACGCCCAGGGCTTCGGTCAAGATCCGCGGCTTGTGCCCCTGGGCCTCCAACGCTTTCGCGATGCGGTTCGCATCGTAGCCCTCGACACCGATGCAGAAGTGATCGATGCCTACCGGCCGGTTCACGCTCATGAGCGCCAGAAAGCCCGAGCCGAGACTGAGGTCCTTCTCCGCCTGAACGCTTCCGATCACCTCGGCCTGCAGGATTCCCTGATAGAAGGCGCGAGACTGCTCCAGGTTGGTCACCGACAGCGTCACGTGGTTCAGTGTGGCAGGACGGAATGTCTCTGGTGCGGCTGCGGCTTGCGTGGCGCCGGCAAGCGCGGCCAGGGCGCTGACCAGTTCACGGCGGCTGAGCAGGCCCCTCTCGAACCGCGACACCAGGGTCTCAATGGTGTGCCTCACATCGTCTCCTCGGCTGGCCTCCTCACCGGGCCAGGGAAAGCCACACGCTCATGTACGGCACGCCGCGGTTGTTCCAGGCATAGTAGGGAATGAGCCGCAGAGGAACGCTTTCCGGTCTGCCCGCCCGGAGCGGCCGGTAGAGCTGGTTGCTCCACTCGCCTTGCCTGACCAGGCGGCCCTCACCTTCAATCACAGTGACCCCGCCGAGAAGTGAAGGGTCGTGGCGGGCCGTGAGCTTGGCATTCACCGGCAAGGCTATGTCGGCTGGCTTGATGCCCGCGGGCAGGTCGAATGACTCGAGCGCATAAACCACCGGCCCGCGCGCCACGGCCACCTGGTTACGGGCTTCCTCCACTTTCGGATTGGCCTCCAGAAGGCGCGGCTCCATGGGTAGGGCGAGTTCGATGGTGTCGCCCGCCTTCCATATACGGCTCACCTCGGCGTAGGCGCCCGACCGGACGGCGGTGTTGGCGGCGCTGCCGTTCACCTTCAGCGTCGCGCTCTCGGCCCAGGCCGGAATGCGCAGGCGCACGGCCAGGGCTTGCGTCGTGCCTTGTTGGAATGTGAACTTGATCTGCCCCTGCCACGGATAGTCTGTTTGCTGCACCAGGTCGACGACGGCGCCCGAAGGCAGCTTCGTCTTCAGCGTATTGCTGCCGTAGAAATGCACCCACACGGCGTTGTCCGACCAGCCATAGGCCCAGCCGGCCAACTCCGCCACCGTGCGCGCCACGTTCGGCGGGCAGCAGAAGCAGTAAGGTGCACCAGGGGTCGTGGTTGCCGGCCAGCGATCCCAACTGTCGTTGCGAAGAAGCCGGTCCTCCTTGCCGTCGCGGCGCAGCACGTTGGCATAGCAATATGTCGTACCATCCAGACCCCAGCCGGAAAGGAAGGTGTTGTAGAGAACCTGCTCCACCACATCGGCATAGCGGGCTTCGCCGGAAACGCCGAGCATGCGCCAGCTCCACATGGCATGGGCGATGTTGGCGCAGGTTTCGTTGTAAGCGATGGAGTTGGGAAGCTGGTAGCGGAATCCGAACGCTTCGTGAACAGGATCGCCGCGGAAGGAGACGCCGTTGTTGATGGCGGCGATCCCCCCGGTGACGTACATCTTGCGGTAGCTGACGTCTTCCCACAACCGGACGAGAGCAGTCCACAATTCGGCTTCGCCGGTCTCAGCGTACACGTCCGTCGCTCCGGCCCACAGGTAGGGTCCGGTCACGGAGTGGCCCACGGCTTCGGTTTCCTCGCGCATCGGAATGCGAGCCTGATTCTGGTCGGTGCCGCCAGGGCGCGCTCCCCGCATGAGTGTGTAGATGTGGGCCAGGTCGAGGTGCTTGGGATCGCCCGTCAGGCGGTACAGCTCGACCAACCCCATCACCTGCGAGGGGTTGAAATCGAAATGCACGAGTTCAGGCGGACGCGGCTTGAAGACGCCATAGAGATAGTCCGCTGTCTTGCGGGCCACGGCAAGAAAGTTGTCCTTGCCCGTGATGCGCTTGTGGATGCACGCGGCCGTGATCAGGTGGCCCATGTTGTACAGCTCGTGGTAGCGCAGGCTGCCCCAGCGCTTCTTCGAGGTGAGTTGCGTTTGGGTGCCGATGTAGCCTTCCGGCGTCTGCGCTTTGGCGATGATCGAGATGGCCTCGTCCATCTGCCGGTCCAGGTTCGGATCCTTGGTATGGAGCCACACCGCGGCCATCGTCTCGATCACCTTGTAGACATCGCCATCGCTCCAGTCGTTGCCGTGGAACTCTCCCTTCTCGAGGCCGGCGGCGATCTTCAGATTGACCAGATTGGCGGAGTTGCCCGAATCCTGCATGGTCTTCCAAAGCCCGGGAACGCTCTTTTCGGTGACCGTCCGGAAACGGTCACCCCAAAAGCCATCCGTCCACCGCACGGCGTCGAGGTCAAACGTCTTCACCTTCACATGCGGGCTCGCCGAGGTGTCGATGACACCGCGATTGCGTGTCTGAGCCGCCAAGGCAAGGGCCGAGAGCAAAACCAGCAGAATGATCCGCATGGCGCAGCCTCCTCCTCAGAAGTTGACCTTCAGTCCGACTTGGATGATACGGGCGGAACCGGCCGTGGTGATCGTGCCGAATGCGGGACTTCCCAGGGCCGTGGCCGGCAATCCGAAGTTCGTATTGTTGAAGGCGTTGAACGATTCGCCCCGCAACTGGGCGCGAACCCGCTCGGTGATCGTGATGTTCTTGAGCAGGGACAGGTCGAAGTTGATGTTGGCCGGGCCGCGAACGTCAGGCAGTGTGCGCCCCAGGTTGCCGAACGTGTAGGGGTCGGGCTGCGTGAATGCCGAGGTGTCGAAGTACCGGTTGAGGCGGTCCACCACCGGGCCGGATAGTTTGGCGCTCACGCCCGTGGAATTGGGCCGCGAACCGCCGCCGTAGGAGTTGGTGTTGTTGACCTGCGTGCTGAGAGTGAGCGGGATGCCGCTTTGGAAAGAAGCGATGCCGTTTACCTGCCAGCCACCAAGGATCATGTTGGCGACGGCAGGCATAGCGGAGCCGATGGCCTTGCCACGCCCGATGGGCAGTTCGTAACCGGCGGCGATGGTCAGACGCTGCGGGCCCTGCTGGGAGTTGAGGCTGCGCTCGGAACGGCGGTCGTTGTTGTTCTGGAAGTTGGGCACATCACCGATCCAGGCAATCCGGCTTCCCGGCGCGCCGTCGTCGATCATTTTATTGAAGGTATAGCTGATCAGGAAGTTCAGCCCGTGCGAGAAGCGTTTGTCGGCGCGGATCTCTACGGCGTGGAAGGTGGAACTGCCCGAGGTGGAGCCGATCGTGCTCACTCCGGTGTAGTGCGGATAGGGACGCAACAGCTGACCATAGGTCGTGGTGGCCGCGCCCAGAGCTTGCGCCGCTGGAATCGCGCCGCGGAACGGGTTTGCCACCACGCGCTGTAGGTCGGTCCTGAGGGAAAGAAACTGATCGGGCAACTGGTTGTACTGGAGATTCTGCCAGAGGTGAGTTCCCTTGCTGCCGGCATAGGCCATGTCGAGACCAATGTCGCCGGGAAGTTGGCGCTGGATGCTGAAATTCCAGTGCTGCATATAGAGGCCCTTCTGATCCCGGTCGGGAGCGCTGATGGCGCCGCCAATGTTGGTGAGTAACCCGAGGCTGGAACCGGTCGGGGCGATGAACCCGTTGGGGAACGGATCGGAATAGTAAGAGACGATGTTCACGCCATCGGCGCTGGCCACATGAGGAGTCGTTGAAGAAAAGCCCGTCTGGCCAAGCTGATTGAAATCCCACCCCGTGCGCGGCGCGAAGAAGATGCCATAACCGCCGCGGACCACCGTCATGTCATTCACCTGGTAGGCGAAGCCGAATCGCGGCGAGAAGTTGTGATTCACCGCCGCCTGTTCCCGCGGGATGCCGCCCACGTTTACAAAGCCCAAGCCGCCGCGCAGCGGACCGACGCCGGCAACCTGCAGCGGAACGGGGCTGGTGTAGTCGAGGATGTTCAGCCTGTCGTAGCGGTCGGTGCGGAGATTCTCGATCTCGAAGCGAAGCCCGAGGTTGAGAGTCAGTTTCGGGGTGAGCTTGTAATCGTCCTGAACAAACGCGCCGTAGTAGTAGCTCTGGATGTCCTGCGTGGCGTTGCTCTGCGCGTTCCCCGCGCCGGCCAGGCCCAGCAGAAAGCTGGCCACACTGTGGCCGGCCGTGGCGCTGCCCTGCAACGGGTTTGGCCCCTGCGTCAGCCCAGGGCTGAACGTGAAGCTGGGCAGGTTCGGCCGGTAGCCGCCGGAGCGGAACAGCCGGCCCTCAAACCCCGCCTTCCCCACATGCTTGCCACGCGTGTGCGTGACGTCGCTTTGCGCCGTGTAGGCGTTGGAGACGTTGTTGATGATCGTCGTGTTGACCGGACCAATGCTGCTCGTGCCGAAGCCAATGTTGCTCACTGAATAGCCGTTCACCGTGATGGAAGGAAACACGGGCGCGGCCTGGGCGTCGCGGAAATACTTGGGGAAGCCCAATTGCGTGGAGTCAAAGTTGGTGTCAAAGGGGTTGTTGTAATCCCGCAGGCGCGTCCAGCCCACGCGGAACGTGGCGAACGTTGTTGGCGAAAACGAGTGCGTATCGTTGATAGCCAGATTGCGCTGCGTGAACAACTGCGGCCCCGACGACGGATTTGCGCTGGCGCTGTTGAAGATGGTGGGCGGAGTCACTTCGGATTCGTTCCAGGAGAACCTGCCGAAGATGCGGTTGGCGTTGTTGAACGTGTGGTCAACACGCATATTGAGCTGGTTCACCATGTACTTCTCAGGCTGGTTGCTGATGAAATTGTTGATCAGTGTTCCCGCATCGCCAGGCAGGTTCGGCTCCATCCAGTGGGGCAGGATGTTTCGGCTGACCGTGTTGAACCGGCTGGAGGGAATCTTGTTGCCCGGAAACGCCTGGCGCTGGAAGCCGGTTCCCACCTGGGCCGCGGTGAGTGGATCGAAAATCTCGATGAGCCGTCCGTTCTGTGCCAGCGTGCGGCTGAAATCGCCCAATCGCTGGTCGGCGGTGGGTACCGAGAGGAGGAAGGTCCGCCCTGTTGTGCGGCGCAGCCCTTCATAGTTGGCAAAGTAGAAGGTCTTGTCCTTGCGCAGCGGCCCGCCCACGCTGGCGCCGAACTGGTTGAACCGGAACGGCGGCTTGGCCTGCGCCGTGCGGTTGTTGAGCCAGGAGTTGGAGTCGAGCGCATCGTTGCGGAGGAAGTTGTAGACCGTGCCGTGGATCTGGTTGGTGCCGCTCTTCATCACCACATTCACCACGCCGCCGGCCGTGCGGCCGAATTCCGCCGCCATGTTGTTGGTCTTCACCTCGAACTCTTGCACGGCATCAATCGAAGGGACCACCGTGAATTGGTTGTACTGCGGCGAAGTGCTCGGGATGCCATCCAGAAGAACTTCGTTCGCCATCGCCGGCCCGCCGTTGATGGAGAGATTTGAGAGCGGGATGTTGTTGCCTGGCAGTGAGGTGCGGCGGTAGGCCTGCGTGCCCGGCGCGAGGAAGATCAGATCAAACGGATTGCGCCCGTTCAGAGGCAACTCGACGATCTTGCGATTGTCCACCACCGAACGCAGCGACGACTCGCCTGTTTGCAGCAGAGGCAAGTCAGCCGTCACCGAGACCGATTCACTCACGCTTCCCAGCGGCATGGTGAAGTCGAGCCGGACCGTCGTGTTCACGCTGAGCGTGATGCCGGAACGCTCCGCCGTGCGGAAGCCCTCCTTTTGAACCGTCACAGAGTAGGAGCCCGGCTCCAGCAAGGGCACAGAGTAGTTGCCTGACTCGTTGCTCGCCGTTTGTCGAATGACACCGGTGGCGGTGTTTCTGGCAACGACGCTGGCGTTGGGGACAGCGGCGCCGGCGGGGTCGGTGACGATTCCCGTAATTTGACCGGCCGTGGTCTGGGCCATTGCAGAGATGGGGGCGAGGCTGAGTGCCAGGAAGGCGAGGGTGCGAGCAGACATGGCGCGAGGCTCCTTTCGATTGGTAGATCCAATATATTCCCAGGCGGCCACTTCGTCAACGGATATTGTTGGAGTTTTTGTTAACTATTGACAGGGAACTCCGCCGAATCTAGAATTGGAGCGACCAATATGCCAAGTCGCGCGATATCGCTGCCAGTCCTGGCCCTGCTCGCCGTCTCCACTGCGCATGCCCAGCAGGCCGGCATCACCGGGACAACGGCAAGCCCCCACGCCGTTGTGAAAGCAGTACCCCTCAACGCGGTGCACTGGACCGATGGGTTCTGGGCTGACCGGGCCACCTTGTGCCGCCGGTCCATGGTCACCGAGATGTGGAAGGTTCTCCAGATTCCCGACAACGGCGCCTCGTTCGACAACTTCCTGATTGCGGCCGGCCGCAAGCAGGGTCCAAACGGCACCACGGGGTTCGGCGACGGCGACTTCTACAAATGGCTGGAGTCGGTGGCTCACGTCTACGCCTCCACGCGCGCGCCCGAACTGGACCGGCAGATGGATGAGATCATCGCCATCATCGCGCAAGCGCAGGCAGCCGACGGTTACCTCTCCACCCCCATCCAGATCAGCGGCAAGCAACGCTGGCAGCGCTTCGGCGACCACGAACTCTACAACATGGGCCACCTGATGACCGCCGCCGCGATTCACCATCGCGCCACTGGAAAGACCACTCTGCTCGAAGTGGCTCGCAAGAACGCTGACTACCTCTATCGCCTCTTTCAGCCCCGCCCAAAGGAGCTGGCCCACTTCTGCTTCAATCCATCGCAAATTATGGGGCTCACCGAACTGTACCGGGCCACCGGCGAAAAGCGCTATCTGGAGCTGGCGGGAATTTTTGTCGACATGCGCGGCTCGCAGCCTGGCGGCTCGGACAACCACCAGGCGCGCACTCTGCTGCGGGCGGAAACAGAGGCGCTGGGTCACGCTGTCGTCGGCCCATACCTATGGGCGGGCGCGGCCGACGTTTATATGGAGACAGGCGAGCCTGCGCTGCGCGAGGCCCTGACCCGTCTCTGGAACAACGTCACCCAGCAGAAGATGTATGTCACCGGCGCCATCGGCGCCGTGCACCAGAGCGCATCGCACCACAAGGACCTCGTGACCGAGGCCTTCGGCAAGCCGTACGAACTGCCGAGCCGGACTGCTTACAACGAAACCTGCGCCAACATCGCCAATGCCATGTGGAACTGGCGCATGCTGAGCCTGAGCGGAGACGCGCGGCACGCCGACGTGATGGAGCTGGTCTTCCACAACAGCATGCTTTCGGGTATGTCGCTCAAGGGCACGGAGTTCTTCTACACGAACGTGCTGCGGCGCCATGGCTCCGACCTGCCCATGATGTGGCTGGATACGCTCGAACGCTGGCCCGACACCGCTCCCAGCCGGCATAAGGAGTTGCGCGCGTATTGCTGCCCGCCCAACGTGGTCCGCACCGTGGCTAGCCTGCACGAGTATGCCTACGGCGTTTCCTCAGGCGCCGTGTGGGTGAACCTGTACGGGGCGAACTCGCTGGAACTCGAACGCCCCGGTGGCGCGAAGTTGAAACTCCGTCAGGAGACGGCTTATCCGTGGGACGGTAAGATCCGTCTCCTCATCGATCAGCCGGATAAAGGGGAACTGGCGCTGAAGCTGCGCATCCCCGGCTGGAGCGAAGGGGCCGTGCTGAAACTGAACGGGGCGGTGCGGCGGCTGGTACTGAAGCCGGGCACATATGCCGAGGTGCGCCGCGTCTGGAAGGCGGGCGACGTTGTGGAACTCGACCTGCCCATGCCGGTGCGGCTCATCGAGTCCAACCCGTACGTCGAGGAGACGCGTAACCAGGTAGCTGTGGCGCGAGGCCCGGTGGTGTACTGCTTGGAATCACCCGACCTGCCCGCCGGCGTGCGCGTGTCTGAAATCGCTATCCCCTCGCGCGCCAGGTTCAGCCACAAACATGAGGATCGTCTGCTCAATGGCGTCACCGTGATCGAAGGAAGTGCCGTCCGCTACGCCGAGGGCGACTGGTCCAATGCGCTGTTCCGTGCCTGGCGTCCGACCAGGTCTCAACATGTATCGGTGCGGCTCATTCCCTACTATGCGTGGGCGAATCGAGGGATCTCTCACATGACGGTCTGGATGCCTCGCGCAATGGAGTAACGAAAATGAATGACTCCTACCTTCCCTTCGTTCTCGTCCTCATGGCAAGTTTCTTCCAGGGGACGTTTGGCTTGGGGATGAAGAAGACGAGCCCGCTGGCATGGGAGGTCTGGTGGTTCCTCTACGCCGCCGTGGGCATGGTGGCCGTTCCCTGCATATGGGCGAGCCTGGTCGTGCCGTCGCTTGGCACGGCGATCACGACGGCCGGTGCAACCCCGGTGGCTCTTGCCGCTTTCTTCGGTTTCCTGTGGGGCGTCGGAGGAATCCTGTTCGGCCTTAGCGTCTCCTATGTCGGAATCTCGCTCACCTATGGCATCGTGATGGGGCTGGCCGGTTCGGTAGGATCCCTGGTTCCGCTGGTGCAAGGCGGCGGCTTGGGCGGCCCAGCCGCACCCTACGTACTGGCTGGCGTTGGCGTGATGATCGCTGGAGTTGCCGTGGTTGCCTGGGCCGGCATGCAGCGCGACCGGGTAGTCGAGGTGCAAGGCGTCACGCGCGGCAGGCAGTTTCGTCTCGGCATGCTCATCGCCGTGCTCAGCGGCGTGTTGTCAGCCTTACTCAACGTCGGTTTCGCCAATGCCGCGCCGGTGGCGCGTGCCGCTGAGATGGGCGGCGCCAACGCTCGCAACGCCAGCCTCGCCGCCTGGGTGGTTGTGTTGGGCGGAGCGTTCGTCATGAACGCCTCCTACTGTCTCATGCTGCTGATACGAGGCCGCAAGTTGCGGGTTCCGCGCGCAGAGGGAAGCGCGGCGGTAGCTGCCGGATGGGCGGTGCTGACCGGAGTGCTCTGGTTCGCCGCGCTCGGCGTTTACGGTCAGGGCGCCTCTCTGATGGGATCCCTCGGTCCGGTGATCGGCTGGCCCATGCTGCTTGGGCTGGCGCTCATCATTAGCAACCTCTGGGCAATTCACGCCGGGGAATGGATGGGCGCGCCAGGCCCCATGCGCCTCATGTTTGCGGGCGTAGCGATCCTGATCGTGGCATGCGCGCTGTTGGGTTATTCGAACGGGCTGCAGGGATCTTGAGGAGCAACCATGGAAGACGGATACCGGCGACTGTATATCAATGGAGAACTACGCGACGCCGACGGCGGCAGACGCCGCACCGTGGTGTGCCCGGCGACCGAGGAGCCAGCCGGCGAAATCGCCTGGGCTACGCAACGGGATGCTCTCGCCGCGCTCGAGAGCGCTCGCCAGGCCTTCCGCTCCTGGTCGAAAACACCACTGGAGGAGCGCTCGCGCTGGATGCGCCTGCTGCGTGAGGCCGTCATGGCCAGGGAAGAGGACCTCCGCCTGGCTGTCATGACTGAGATGGGCAAGCCGTGGGATGCCACCGCGGAAGACTATCAGACGGTAGTGAACTCACTCCAATGGTATGCCGAGGAGATGCGCCGCAATCGCGACCTCGCGCTGCCCGATATGCAGGGCTCGCACCGCCATGAGGTGATCACCCAGCCTGCTGGTGTCGTGGGTGCATTCCTGGCGTGGAACTTCCCCCTGCTCAACGTCGGATTCAAGCTCGGCCCGGCGCTCGCCGCCGGTTGCAGCATCATTCTGAGGCCATCGTCGTCATCGCCCCTATCGGCGTATGTGCTGGGGGAGATCTGCGCGCAGGTCCACTTCCCGCCCGGCGTGATCAATATCCTCTGCGGCCCGGCGGACGAAGTGGCCGAGACGATATCGACCAGCACCATCCCGCGCGTCCTGACCATGATCGGCTCATCGGAGACCGGACGCCGGCTCATTGCGCAAAGCGCCACCAGCGTGAAGCGGCTGAGCATGGAGTTGGGCGGAAACGCCCCCGTCCTTGTGTTTGAGGATGCCGACGTGGAAACAGCGGCGCGCGAAACCGCGGCGCTCAAATTTGGCAATTGTGGACAGATCTGCGTCGCGCCCAACCGCATCTTCGTTCACGAGCAGGTCTACGAGCGATTTACCGCCCTCTTCCTGGAGCATGCAAAAGCAGTCAAGGTCGGCTTTGGCCGCCATTCCGGGGCCACTATGGGACCCTTGATCGATGCCAGGTCACGAGAGCGTGTGGAGGGGATGGTGGCGTCGGCCATCGATGCCGGAGCACAGCTCTCCTTCGGTGGTGCCCGCCCGCCTCATCTTTCCAAAGGCTACTTTCTTGAACCCACGGTATTGGAGGCCGTGACACCGTCGATGCGCGTTTTCCGCGAGGAGGTCTTCGGCCCCGTTGCGGCGTTGATGCGGTTCCGTGATGAGCGTGAAGTTCTCCACTTGGCCAATGACACCGAATACGGTTTGGTGGCCTACGTTCACACCCGCGATGGCGCGCGGGCGAGACGCGTGGCCGAGGAGTTGGATTTCGGCGAAGTCATGGTGAACGGCTTCAAGTACGCAATCGACTTGCCTCACGGTGGAATCAAAGAAAGCGGTATCGGTAAGGACTGTTCCCAGTACGCGCTGGAGGACTACCTCATTCGCAAGCGCATCACGACTCGGATTTAGGCCGATATAGTGGTCGTACAAATATGCCCAGGCATCCAGTCACCCCCCCCGACAAAGATGGCGTCACCAATCAGCTCATCTCGAGATTGAAGGATCTCATTTCTCGCGGCGTGCTCGCGCCCGGCGCCAAGCTGCCGCCCGAACGTGAACTTGCGCCGGCCTTCGGCGTCAGCCGCTCCTCGCTGCGGCACGCGCTGAAGGCGATGGAGATCATGGGTGTGTTGACGCAGCGCGTCGGCGACGGTACCTACCTTGCCGGCGACGCCGAGGGCATCCTGCGCGAGCCGTTCGAACTGCTCATGTTGATCGATGGCATCTCGCTCGACGATCTGCTGGAGACGCGCCTCATCGTCGAGCCCGAACTTGCCGCCCGTGCCGCCGAACGTGCCACCTCGGAAGACCTGCGCAAGATGAGCGCCACGCTGGAGGTGAACCGCCGCGGCGCCGATCTGTCAGCCCTGATCGAAGCGGACCTTGCCTTCCATAAGGCGATTTTCCAGGCCGCCCGCAACCCCATCTGCAACCGGCTCTTCTCCCTGGTTCACCGCGCGATGGCGAGCAGTATCGGTTTGACCTCCCAACTTGTGGACTGGAATCACACGCTCGAATTCCACCGTCCGATCTTTGACGCCATTGAGAAGCGGCGTCCCGTGGATGCGCGCGTGGCGATGATTGCGCATCTCTCCGATGCGCGCACACTGTTGGGCATGGTGGAGGAGAAGGCTAAGCGCATCGACGTGACATCGGCGATTGAACCGATTGCCGCCCCTCTCCGAGTGGTGAAGCGTGCGAGGAAATGAAATGAGGAGATACCCGTGTTACGTCTGATTGTGTGGTTGCCGTGGATTGTGGGCCTGGCTGCGATGGCGGCTCCCCATGCCGTCCTCTCGCCCGCTCCGGCAGGCGCGGTTCGCTGGACGCAGGGCTTCTGGGCCGACCGCTTCACACTCGCCCATGACGTGGTAGCGCCGGAAATGGCTCAAACGCTCGAGCTTGCCGGGAATGGCGCCAACCTGGTAAACCTCAGAATCGCCGCTGGCCTGCAAGCGGGCGAGTTCAAGGGAAACAACTGGTCAGACGGTGATGTCTACAAATGGCTGGAGGGCATGGCTCATCTCTACGCCCGCACCAAGGACGCGAAGATCGACGCCCAAATGGATGCCGTCATCAGCCTGGTGGCCAAGGCGCAGCAACCCGATGGCTACGTGTCGACCAACATCACGCTGCGTGGCCTGGAGCGCTGGCAGTTGCCCAAGAATCACGAGATGTACAACATGGGCCACCTGCTGGCGGCGGCAGCGGCGCACCATAAAGCGACCGGTAAGAGGAGCCTGCTCGTCATCGCAGCCAAGGTGACCGGTCTTCTCTACCCGCTGCTGCAACCGAGGCCCACTCATATGGCGCACTTCGGCGCACCCTCCAACGTGATGGGCTTCCTTGATCTGTATCGCGTAACAGGCGACCGGCGACTGCTCGAACTGGCCCAGATCCTGGTCGACTCGCGCGGTTCGGCCCCCGGCGGAACCGACCATTTTCAAACCCGCGTTCCCCTGCGCAAAGAGATACAGGCTGTCGGGCATGCCGTGCACGCCACATACCTGTTTGCCAGCGCCGCCGATGTGGTGGCCGAGACGGGCGAACCGGCTCTCCGTAAGGCCGTCGAGCGGATGTGGCGCGACGTAGCCAGCCACAGGGTCTACATCACGGGGGCCGTCGGACCACAGGATCCCGGCCTCACGCTACGCCGCGACATCGCCTATGAGGCGTTCGGGGCCGACTACGAGCTCCCCAACCGCCGCGGGTACAACGAAACCTGCGCCAACATCGGCAATGCTCTGTGGAACTGGCGCATGCTCGCCATGAGCGGCGAAGCCAAGTATGCCGACGCCTTTGAGAACGTGTTGTACAACAGCATGCTCTCCGGGATGAGCATCGATGGCCGTACCTGGTTCTATGCAAACGTCCACCGCCGCTACGGAGACGAGGCCAAGCTGTTGCGCAATGAAACGCCCATCCGCTGGCATGATACGGCGCAGAAAGCCGGAGCGGACAGCTACTGCTGCCCGCCCAATGTCCTGCGCATGCTGGCGTCGCTTGATTCCTACGCCTATGGCCTCTCCGCCAAAACGATTTGGGTGAATCTCTATGGCGCCAGCACGCTCGATGCGCACGGCGTGAAACTTGTGCAAGAGACCAACTATCCCTGGGAGGGGCAAGTGAAGCTGATCGTGAAAGCCGCCCCGGCCGCGGAGGTGGCGCTGCGCTTGCGCATTCCGGCGTGGTCGCAAGAAAGCGCGCTTTTTGTGAACGGCCAGGCGGAGGCTGCCCCCCCCGCGGGCCGCTACGTCGAGCTCCGCCGCCGCTGGGCGCCTGGTGATACGGTGGAACTGCGGTTGGACATGCGGCCGCGGCTGATGCAAGCCCATCCGCTGTTGGAGACATCGCGCAACCAGGCCGCCGTGATGAGGGGACCAATCGTGTATTGCCTGGAATCGCCCGACCTCCCTGCCGGCGTCCGCGTCTCCGAGGTCCTTCTCCCGCGCCGCATGCATCTGGCCCCCACATTCCACGCCGCCTTGCTCGGCGGTGTTACCGTTTTGGAGGGGATGGGCGTGCGTTATTCGGAGGGAACCTGGGCCAGTCTGTACTCCGCCTTGCGTCCGGTCGAGCCGGAGCGAGTGGCCGTGCGCCTGAT
Organism: Acidobacteriota bacterium; assembly: GCA_017304135.1. Classification (GTDB taxonomy): domain Bacteria; phylum Acidobacteriota; class Terriglobia; order Bryobacterales; family Bryobacteraceae; genus JAFLBB01. The sequence continues at coordinate 57,402 of JAFLBB010000011.1, forward strand.
TCCTTACTATGCGTGGGCCAACCGGGGAGTGACGCACATGACGGTGTGGATCCCGCTGTCGGATTGAGAGTACGGAGGAACTGTGAAAACCGACGCACTTGCTGAAACCAGCCTGATCAACGCGGGAGCTTTGCCCAGGATCAGGATCACCGGGGTGAAGATCCACCAACTGCGCGCGCCGTTGACGCGTCGATTCGGCTGGTCACTCAATTGGACCGACCAGCGCACCGCGACGCTTGTGGAAGTGACCACCGATGCCGGATTGACCGGCTGGGGAGATGGCAACTGGGGAGGTGAACGGCTGCTCCAGCACCCCGAATTGGTTATTGGACGATCACCGTTTGAGGTTGAGTCCATCTTCGATGACCTGCGCCCGGAAGCGGGACACCAGACGCGCGTCGGGGAAGCCTCGGCCGGCGGCCTGGATGTGGCCCTATGGGATCTGTGCGGCAAGATCCTCCAAACACCCGTGTGCGACCTGTTAGGGCGCCGCTATCGAAGTCGTGTGACGCCCTACCTGACCGCGCTCTACCGGCAGGACTGGCCCGATCTTGCCGAGGGACTGGCCGAGGAAGCGCGCTACTGGAAAAGCCTTGGTTGGCGCGCCATGAAGATGAAGATCGGATATGGACCGGAAACCGACGTGCGCGTCGTGCGGGCCGTGCGTGAGGCCATCGGCAGCGAGATCGAACTGGGTGTCGATTCCAACTGCGCCTACGATGTGGGCACCGCGCTCGCATTGGGTCGGCGGCTCGGCGAGTTCAACCTGATGTGGTGGGAAGAGCCCATTCTGGCGGAAGATCTCACCGGCTACGCGCGGCTCGCCGCGGCCCTCCCCATGCCGGTTGCCAGCGGGGAAACGCTCACCACCGACCGCCTGATCGTGGACTATATCCAGCCCCGTCTGGTCGATATTGTGCAGCCTGACATTGAGACGGTTGGGCTCACCGGAGGGCGCCGGTTGTCCTATCTCTGCTGGCTCAATCATGTCCGCCTGATTCCCCATCACTGGGGGACGGCGGTTCGTGCCGCCAGCACGCTCCACTGGATGGCCGCGACGCCGGCGCTCACCTCCGGACTCCATGCGCCTCCCATTGCCTTCGAGTTCGATCAGACCGAAAGCCCGTTCCGGGATGCCGTCATCCGGCAGAAAATGGAACCCAGCCCAGAGGATGGCCTGATCGCCGTGCCTGCCGGCCCAGGCTTGGGTGTTGACGTGGAACCACTGGCCGTGCAAGAGTATCGCGCACGTCTCATCGAGGTGCGATAGTCCCACGAAGCACGAATTCGCGCTCCGTACTCAGGGGCCGGCCGATGGCCCGGTACACGAGGAGCCAGCCAGCACCACCGACGATGGAAACCACCCGCGCCGGAGCGAAACCAGACCGGAGATCGCAGCGCGTGGGGGTGGCGGTGGAGCCGCACCAAGCCGCCGGGCGGCCGGCTCGGCGAACATTTCCCGTGAGTTGCGTTTTTTCCTGCCGTGGAGAGGTGAACTCGGCAGAGATCTCCGCGCTCGTGCGGCAAGCGAATCTCGTCGAGGGCCGGTGCATCCAGGAGCAAGAGGAGGCGAAACGTCAAGTCCGTGCCTGTTGAGAAGTTCCTCATAGTGAGCTGCGCTTAGGTTTACGATGGTACTCGATAGTACTAAGGAGTAGGCTTATCTACGCTCGAAAACTCACCTCAGATCTTATCGTCTCGTCACTAAGTTATCCGGCAAAGGGTTCGTTTTTAGGCGCTTTGGCGCGGGGTTGGGGCGGGTCTTCAGGTGAACACACTACATTCGACAGCATATTAGTACTAGAACTTAAGTATGCAATGCGTTTGTATTGACAACGCATTCCTGACACCTCTATTCTGGGTCAATCCACATTCTGGTTAGAGGGATTTTTTTGTGATGGCTGCGATCAAGGACCTGGACTTCGTGTTTTCAGAGGCTGGCTTTGACCGTGATGCGTACCGATCATTTCCCCTCACCCTGCAGAGCCGAGCCGAAGAAGCGGAGCTGGGAAAGGTCGCCGGGGAGCCTGAAGTTACCCACGGCGCGCCTTCACGCCGGACTACTAACACGGCCGCCGGATCCGGCAATCAATCCTCCGCAAGTGGAGTCGAACCCGCCTCAACCCAGCATCGGCCCCCTGTTTTGAGCGGGCTCTTGTCGTCATTGCACGAGGGAGTGCCTACTAGGGCGGCTATGTTTGGCCGCACCATCACCGTCATAGGCGCCGCCGGCGGAGTTGGAACCACGACCATCGCTGTGACCCTGGCGCGTTTTGCATCACGCCGTGGTGGCAACATCTTCCTGTTGGATGCCGCCGAAGAGAGCATCGTCCCGTTATATCTGGGAGCGGGACGGGCAATTTCGGGCGTATCCGCGGGTTGGTCGTTCCTTCCCCATCCGGAGTCTCGGCAAGGTGTGATTTCCGTGGTTGCCTGTGGTGATGCAGCCGCGGGCGGTGACCACTCCCCGTGGAACCGGGCTCGCAATCTGGGCGGCGCGTCTCATGACACGCTCATCGATTCCGGCTCGCATCGCTATCTGGATTGTTCTCCGGAGATCGTGCACAACACCACGAGCCTTGTCATTCTCTCCCCCGACATCCGATCCGTTTTGCAGGTGCGTCATATCGAACGGAAGTTTGCCGGCCGTGATGCAAACTCCCTTCCCCTTTATCTTCTGAACCAGTTTCATTCCGAAATCCCACTGCACCAGGAAGTGCGTGCTTCATTGTCGAATCATCTGGGCGACCGGTTAGCGCCCATGACGGTCCGCGACGCCCGGGAGGTCCCCCTGGCGCTCTCCGAAGGGCTCACCGTGGTCGACTATGCCCCGGATAGCCCAGTCGCGAGCGATATCGTCCACGTGGCTGACTGGTTGCTACGCAGCGCCATGTTTGACGCCCAACCAAAGCAGTCCGCCGCGGTGGCTGGACTGTAGCAGCGCACTCAATCAGGAGCTTTTGCCCGTGAGTTCAACTACCACTGTCACTAAACGTTCAGTGTCTTCCCGCTCCCGCCTACCCCGGCTGGCCCTTGCGCTGCTGATGACCGCCATGCTCTTGATGCTGGCCACGGTTCCCCTCGACTGGAAGGACCAGGCTGTGCTCGGGTCGGTGCTCTTTGTGGCGGGGCTGTTCATCAGCAAGCGCTTTGCCAGCGAGCGGGCTACCTCCGTGCTCATCGTCATTTCGCTCTTCTGCGCAACGCGGTACTTTTGGTGGCGCGTCACCGAGACGATCCAATACTTCATCGCCAACGGATCGCAGGTGCCGCTGCTGGATGTCTTCTTCGTCGTCCTGCTGCTGGGGGCTGAAGCCTATGCCGTTGTGATTCTGGTGCTCGGGTATTTCCAGAACGCACGCCCGCTGCGGCGCAAACCGGCGCCGCTGCCTGACGATCTTTCGCTCTGGCCGAGCGTCGATGTTCTCATCCCCACCTACAACGAACCCCTTGAGATTGTGCGCACGACCATGCTCGGCGCAATGAACATCGATTGGCCGCGGGACCGGTTGAATGTCTTCATCCTCGATGACGGCAAGCGCGCTGAAGTCCATAAACTGGCCCAGGAGGCCGGCTGCGGCTACATCGCGCGGCTGGATAACGTAGGCGCGAAAGCGGGCAACATCAACCACGCGCTCGGCCGCACCACGGGCGAGTTTGTAGCCATCTTTGATTCCGATCACGTACCGACGCGCTCGTTCCTCCAACTCACCATGGGGTGGTTCGGCAAAGACCCGCGCCTGGCCATGGTGCAGACCCCACACCACTTCTACTCGCCCGACCCCTTTGAGAAGAACCTCGGCACCTTCCGCAAGGTGCCCAATGAAGAGGAGCTCTTCTACGGGACGCTGCAGGATGGCAACGATTTCTGGAATGGCATGATCTTCTGTGGCTCGTGCGCCGTATTACGGCGCTCGGCCCTCGACGAGGTCGGCGGCATCGCCACCGAAACAGTAACCGAGGATTCCCACACCTCGCTGCGCCTGCTCAAGTTGGGCTGGAATACGGCCTACATCAACATTCCGCAAGCGGCCGGGCTGGCCGCCTCCAACGTGTCCGACCACATCGGCCAGCGCATCCGGTGGGCGCGCGGCATGGTGCAGATCCTGCGCATGGAGAACCCTCTGTTCGCCAAGGGGCTCACCTGGCCGCAGCGGCTGTGCTATTTCAACGCGACCATCCACTTCCTACACGCCATCCCGCGCCTGGTCTTTCTCACCGCGCCCCTGGTCTTCCTGCTCCTTGGCCGTTCCAACGTCTACGGCTACTCGTGGGCCATCCTGGCCTACGTCATCCCCTACGTGCTGATGGCCACGCTCACCAATTCCCGCGCCCACGGCAAGTTCCGCCACTCCTTCTGGAACGAGGTGTTCGAAACCCTGCTCGCGCCCTACATCCTGGTTCCCACCGTCCTCGCTCTGGTCAACCCGCGCTGGGGCAAGTTCAACGTGACGCCGAAGGGCGCGCTTGTTCACAAGAAATACTTCGATTTCGCCATCGCCACCCCGTTCCTGGTGTTGTTCGGCCTCAACGTGGCCGGCCTTATTGTCGGCGTGATGCAGAGCCTGTCCGGAATTGAAGACAACGGGACAATCCTCGTCAACCTCACCTGGACGCTGTTCAACACGCTGATCCTCGGCGCAACGCTTGCCGTGCCGTGGGAGTCGCGCCAGACGCGCTCGGCCGAACGCATCCCGCTGCGCATGCCCATCCGTTTGCGCAAGCGCAACGGAGTGGAGCTGAACGGGTTCACGCTCGACATTTCCACTTCCGGCGCCTCTCTTCAACTCGATACGCCGGCCGAGCTCAACGCAAACGATGGGGCCGACGTCATTTTCCATCTCTCCGGTGAGGAGTATGCCCTGCCGGCACAGGTGCGCCGGTCGCGCGGCCTGGTGGTGGGATTGAATTTCCAGTTCACCAGCCTGCTGCAGCACGAAGCGCTGGTGCGGGTTATCTTCGGGCGCGCCGATTCGTGGGTCAACTGGGGCGCCGGACGTCAGGATGACCGGCTGCTGTGGAGTTTCGGGCGCGTGCTGTGGGTGGCCTTGCGTGGTATTGCGATGCTGCCCAAGGGGCTCATCTCGACTCCGGCGACCGCGGTGGAGGAAGAACCCGAGGCGTTGCCGCAGGCCGAAGCACAATCGGTTTTGCGGGGCCGCGTGGTGCCGCTGTCGGTGCTTCTGATCGCCGCCGTGCTGCTCGCCATCGGGGTTGCCCGCGCCAACGAACCATTCGCCGAAACACGCGACTGGGCCGAACTCGGCCATCGCCAGCCGGTCACGTTTCAAGCCGGTGAGGGCCGGGTCAACCTCGCGTTCACCGTGCCGCTGACGAAGCTGGTTACCCAGGGCAGTCTGGTGTTTCAGTACAAGTCCTCGGGCGGGTTTCGCGACGGCAGCGCGTTGAATGTGTCTTTGAACGGCGTTGCACTAACGTCGATCAATCCACAGGTGAAGCCAGGCGCCGCCGGTGTGCTGCAGCAGGTGGAGATCCCGCTCCCCTCAGATCTGGTGGTGAGCGAGAACACGCTGACGCTTCAACTGGCCGCCACCTGCCAGGGGGGCTGCAAGGAACGGGTGCACTGGGTGCAGGTGGACCCTTCCACCACCATCCGGCTCTCCGGCGCCATGCTGCCGCTGCCCGATAGCCTGCGTGTGCTGCCGGCGCCGTTTGTCGATTCCACCACCCGCCGCATGTCGCGTGTGACGATGGTGTTCGGCGGCGACATGCGCAATGAGACGCTCGAAGCGGCGGGCGTGGTTGCTTCCTGGATCGGCGCCATCGCCGATGACCGCGGCAGCCAGTTCACCGTGCGCACGGGCAGCATTCAACGTGGCAATGCCATCGTATTTGCCACCAGCGATTCGGAACTCATCCGGTCGCTCGGCATCGAGGCTGTGCAGGGGCCCGAGATTGCCATCCGCACCAATCCGCTCGATCCCTTCGGCAAGCTGCTGATCGTTACAGGCCGCACAGGCACTGAACTTCGCACCGCCGCGCAAATCCTGGCCGCGGGCAGCTATCCCAAAGATGGCGACCGCGCCGCGCTTACCGGAATCCGCGTGCCTCCGCCCGCCGCTGCCTACGATGCGCCTCGCTGGCTCAATCCGCTCCGCTCCAAAGGGCTGGGCGAGTCGCTGAGCCCTGAGATGCTGCGCTGGTACGGCGCCGGAGCGATGAACCTCTATTTCCGTCTCCCGCCCGACCTTGCCTTCGGCCAGCGCTCCACGGTTCCGCTGCGGCTGGGCTTTCGCACAACGGCCTCAGTCGAACAGTCCGGAGAGCTGCGAGTGACCCTGAACGGAGGCCGCGTCAGCACCACTCGTTTCACTATCAGCGAAGGGGCGACGTCCCACCATCGCACGGTTTATCTGCCGGTGCCTTCGCTTTACACCGGCAACACGCTCACGATCGAGTTCCACCTCAATGCGCCGGCCAACAGCGCCGCCAGCAGCTATCCCGAGATCAGTGTGCTGCCGAACTCGTCCATCGAACTGCGCGGTATTCCCCGTTTCGTCCGCCTGCCGCGTCTCGATCTCTTTGCCAATGCCGGCTTCCCGTTCACGCGCCTGGCTGACCTCTCTGGAACGGCCGTGCTACTGCCCGAAAAGCCCTCCACTGACGAGGTTGCCTGTTACCTCGGCCTGCTCGGGCGGTTTGGCGGACAAACCGGTTCGCCCACCTACCGCGTGACGGTGCTCGGCGCCAGTGAGGCCCGCAAAGCGCAGGACAAGGAGTTGCTGGTTATCGGTTCCACCAGTGATCACCCGCTGTTCCAACAATGGGCGGCGCATCTTCCGGTGAGCATCAACGACCAGTTGCGGCCCCACAAGCCGCCCGGCTTGTGGAGCTTGATGGCGGATCTTCCGTTCACCACCACCGGCCGTGAGTATCGTCGCTTGAGCGACACGCTGTTTGAGGGAGCCTCTCCGGAAGGGGTCGTCCAGGCCATCGCCTCGCCGCTCGATAGCCGCCGCAACGCCGTCCTGGTCGCTGTGGGTGACCAGCAGAACTTCGATTTCTTCATGCAATCGCTGCACAGCAACGCGTCCAAGGACGTGAAGGGCAGTGTGGCCCTGTTCTCCAACGGCCGCTTTCAATCGTTCGAGTTCGCCAGCACCACCACCCATTTGGGCGAACTCAGTCTCCTCGAGAGCTTCTACACATGGGTTGGAAGCAATTTCTTCCTCATCGTGTTTGTCGTTATCGGCTTCGCCATCCCCCTGTCGCGATGGTTCTCCGAATGGTGCGATCAGCACGCCGCCGTGCGGCTCCAAGGAAGCCGTTGAGGTGTGGCGTAGAGAGGCAACCAGAGTACTAATGGCTGCGATTCCGCTGTATTCGTTCGAAGCCTCCGACGGCTGGCCGCTCTGGACCAGCTATGCCGCCCGTTTCCTGTCCGCTGACGGCCGCGTTGCCGATCCCGCCGTCCAGGGCCACACTACGTCCGAGGGGCAGGCCTACGCGCTGTTCTTCGCGCTCGTGGCCAATGACCGGCCGCGCTTTGAGCGCCTGTTGGAGTGGACGCAGAACAACCTCGCCGGCGGCGACCTGACGCGAAACCTGCCTGCCTGGCTATGGGGCAAATCCCCGACGGGCGCCTGGACCGTGCTCGACCGCAACACTGCTTCCGACGCCGATCTGTGGATCGCCTACACACTGCTCGAGGCGGCCCGGCATTGGAGCGAGCCTCGCTTCCAAGCCCTTGGTCAGGGACTGGCGGCGATCATTGCCCGCTTTGAAGTCGAAGATCTGCCCGGCTTCGGAGCCATGCTGCTTCCCGGCCAGCGCGATTTTCACGTCGGTGATACCTACTTCCTCAATCCCAGCTATGTGCCGGTCCAGGTGCTGTTGGGAATGGCAGTGCACTGCCCGCAAGGCCCCTGGCGCGCCATTGCCGCCAATGTGCCGCTGCTGGTGAAAGCCAGCGCGCCGCGGGGCTTTGCCCTCGATTGGGTGAGCTATCGCCCCGGCCACGGGTTCGGCTTCGAAGCGCCCGCAGGTAAGAAGCCGCTCGCCAGCTACGACGCGATTCGAGTGTACCTGTGGGCAGGCATGTTGCCGGCCGGCTTGAGCGCGCGCCGCACGCTGCTGGAGTCGTTGCCGGGCATGTCCCGCGCTCTGTCTCAAGCCCCTGCTCCGCCCTCTGTTGTGAACCGCGATGGCACCATCGCCAATCCTCACAGCGGCGCCGGCTTCTCCGCATCCGTGGCGCCCTATCTGATGGCGCGCGGCGAACGCGCTCGTGCCATTGCGCAACGGCGTCGCGTAGCCGAGGCATTTCACCGTGACAGCGGCCTCTATGGCCCGTCGCCCGACTACTACGAGCAGAACCTGATCCTCTTTTCCGAGGGGTGGTTGCAAAACCGCTATCTGTTCACAACCACTGGCCACCTTGACCTGTTATGGAGACGAAAGTGACCCGCTTGATTCTTGCAGCCCTTTTCGCCGGGATGTTGATTGTGCCCTCCGCGATGCCACTGTTTGCACAGAGCGCCAGTGAGGCCCTTGTCGACAAAGCGCGAGCTCTGGAGGGCCGCGGCCGTCCCGATCTCGCCGCCCAAACCTGGCAGCAGGTGCTGCTCTCCGACCCCAAACACCAGGAAGCCCTCGCCACACTCGCCCGCTTCGCCAAGCAAAGCGGCAAGGCCGAGGAGTCGCGCGCCTACATGAACCGCCTGCGCGCGGTGAACCCCTCGCATCCGGCGCTGCAGCAGTTGCAGTCCATGCCGGTGTTGGTGCAGCAACAGGCCAGGCTGCGCGAGGCGGCGCGGCTCGCCGCCAACGAGCAGTTCGACCAGGCCATGCAGATCTACCGCCAGGTGTTCGGCGACGAACCGCCTCCGGGCGCGATGGCGATCGCTTATTACGAAACGCAGGCCTCTGTACCTGGCGGGTGGGAAACCGCCACGGCCGGACTGCAAAAGATGATGGCGGCCTATCCGGCCGTTGAGGACTATAAGCTCTCCCTTGGCAAGTTGTGGACCTACCGGCCCTCCACGAGGTTGGCCGGCCTGCGTTTGCTCGAGACGATCAAGGGCGGCAGCGATGCCATCTCCAAGGCCCGGCAGGCTTGGCGCCAGGCGCTGATCTGGGAAGGCGCCAATCCGGCCGCGCTGCCTTCGGCCCGAGCCTACCTGGCACGCCATCCGGATGTGGAACTGGGCAGGCTCTTTGAGGGTGTCGCCCCGGCGGCCAGCGCCGCGCCGCAGGCTGGCACGGTCCGCTCCAGCGCCGAACATCAGGCCTACGCGGCCCTCAAAGCAAACAAGGTGAAGGACGCCGAGACGCTGTTTGAAACCGCTCTCCAGCAGACTCCGAAAAGCTCCAGTTCGCTCGCCGGCCTAGGCTTTGTGCGCATGAAGCAGGAGCGGTTCGGCGATGCGGTGGCCATGTTTGAAGCCGCCGCCAATGAGGCTCCCAAGGACAAAGACATTGCCGACGGCCTCGAGACCGCGCGCTTCTGGGCCGCCATGGACGATGGTTCGAAGGCGTTCGCCGCCGACCAGCTGGCCGAGTCCGCCGCGCACTTCCGCAAAGCTCTCGAATTGCGTCCCAACAGCCCCGAGGCGCTGCAGTCTCTCGGCGGGGCGCTGATGAAAGCCGGCGATCCCATCGCCGCCGCGCAGCACTTTGAGAAGTTGACCGAACAGCAGCCGCAGAACGAACAGGCCTGGTACGAGCTTGTCAACGCGCGTTACCGCGGCGTGAGTGCCGAGTCGGCCCTTGCCACCGTGCGCCAGTTACCCGGCTCAGTGCGGCTGGGCCTGTCCCGCAACATCCAGTACCTGGCCATGATGTCGTCGGCATCGAGCGATGCCGGCAATGCCGCTGATTCCAAGCGCTACCTCTACGAGGCCATTGAACTGTCGAACTCGAAGGGCCTCGCGCTTTCGGCTTCCACCCAGTTGCAGTTTGCCGGTCTGTATTTGCGGCACGGCCATATCGCCGAGGCCGCCGCTGTCTTTCAGAAAGTAGTCGACGCCGACCCGCGCAACGCCGATGCCTGGGAAGGTCTGCTCACCGCGCTCATTCAAACCCGCCAGGAAAGCCGCGCCGCACGGGCCCTCGAGCAGATGCCGGCCAAGGTCTTTGAAGTTGCCGCCACACGGCCCGGGGCGCTCCGCTCGCTGGCAGCCATCGCCGAATCGATGGGGCAATTGGAAGACGCCGAGAAGTACCTCGAGAAAGCGATCACCCTCGACACCAAGGTGAACGAAGCAGCCCATACCGCTACGCAACTGCAACTGGCGCACCTGTGGCTGGCGCAAGGCTACAACCAGCGCGCCGAAGCGCTGCTGCGCGACATGACGGCGATGCAGCCGGATAACCCCGACGCCTGGAAAGCGCTGGTAGCCGCGCTGCACAAGCAGAACAACGACCATGCGGCGCTGAAAGAGTCGGGCCGGCTGCCCAAGTCGGTCTCCTCAACGCTTGCCGACGACCCCGATTACGTCAGCCTGCTGGCTTCGGTCTACAACTCGCTCGGGCGCTATAACGAAGCGCTACGGCTGGTGCGGCGCGCCTCGGCCCTGATGCGCCAGCAGGAGCGCACGCCACCCGCCGACCTGGACCTGCAACTGGCTTGGCTGCTGCTGAACACCAACGGTGAGGATCGCGAACTATACTCCCTGCTCACTGAGGTGGGCGCTCGCCCGGATCTGAGCATGATCCAGCAGGACAGCGTCTCCGAGTTGTGGTCCACCTGGATCTTGCGCCGCGCCAACGTCTCGGCCAATGCCGGCGACCTCATGCGCGCGATGGCCATTCTGGAAGCCGGCACGCGCATGTTGCCGCGCGATTCGGCGCTGCGTTCCAGCTACGCCGGCACACTGCTTCAGGCCGGTGAGCCTGTCAAGGCGCTCGGCGTCTACAAAGCTTGGGGGCTGAACGGCGCGGGTGCACTCGACTTTGAAGGAGCGGTCGGAGCGGCCATGGGCGCCGGCGATATGAACACGGCTACGGTGTGGTTGCGTACCGCCCTGAACCGCTGGCCCAATAACGCAGGCATGCTGAACCTGGCTGGAAAACTGTCCGCTGCCAAAGGCGACTACAAGACCGCGCAGCGCTTTTGGAGCGCCGCTTTGGCCGCCACCCCGGTGCCGGCCGAGGTCTCCAAGCCGTCCACCGGGGTGCGCGAACTGAAACCAGCCGATGACCGGCCGGCCACCGAGGTCCTGGGTGAACTCCTGTTGGGCAGCGAAGCCGTCCAGCAGCGCCGCATTCCGCCGCAACCGCCGGCTGTGCTCGCTCCGGCGCGCGAGTTGGGGGCCCCGGCCGCCTCGGCCCCTGCGCCTAAACCGACGGCGACCAGCCCTGCCCCCTCCGCTGCCCTTCCGGCCGCCACGGGCAGACCGCGGCCAGCGAACGTGGTGAGCGTGGCCGACCGCACGCCCGACCCCATCGTCCGTCCTCGCGCTGCCGCACCGGCTGTTGGTCCGCTACTCGCAGAGAGGTCCGGGCTGCCGCGGCCAGCCGTTGCCGGCTCGGAAATCCCCATCACGCTGCCGAGAACCGCCGCCCAGACGCAAGCCACGGTGGAGACCGCCAGCGCCCTGCCCGCCGTGGTTGCGCCGGCCTTCATCGACGCCCCGAAGCCCACGCGCGACGCATCCGCTATGCGATCGGAGATCCAGGACCGCCTCGACGCGATCCAGTCGCGCAACTCCTCTTACTTCGGCAGTGGCGGCGACATCCGCGCCCGCAGCGGCGAGCAGGGCTTTGACCGCATGATCCTCGAACAAGCCAATCTCGAAGCCAGTTATGTGGTCGGCGGCGGCGTGCGCTTGAGCGTGATCGCCCGCCCCACCTACATCGAATCGGGCACGCCCGATGGCGCCAGTGAACGCCGCTTCGGCCTCCTTCCGGCCGGCTCGACTTTCGAAGCCCAGTCGGCCAGCGGTGTCGGCGGTGAAGTGCAAATCTCCACGTCGACCTTCGGGCTGCGCTTCGGTTCCACGCCGCGCAAATTCCTCGTCAGCAACTTCATCGGCGGGCTCCGCTTCCGGCCCGGCAATGGTCCGATCACGTTGCTTGTCGAACGCGACGCGCTGCGCGACTCCATGCTTTCGTTCGCCGGCGTCCGTGATCCGGTCACCAATCGCGTCTGGGGTGGCGTCATTGCCAATACCTTCTCCGCGCAGGGCAACTGGGGCGGAGCCAAGACCGGCTTCTATACCAGCTTTGGCTTCCAAACCCTCACCGGCCAGCAGGTGCAATCCAACACACGCGTGGAAGGCAACCTCGGCATGTATTTCAAGGTCCTGGAGAATCAGTCGGGCAAGCTCACCGCGGGCTTCAACCTCACCGGCATCCACTATGAGAAGAACCTACGCTACTTCACGCTCGGCCACGGCGGCTACTTCAGCCCCCAGCAATACATGCTTGCCAACGTGCCCGTGCAGTGGCGAGGCATGTACAGCCAGAAGGTGCAGTACATGGTCAACGCCAGCCTTGGAGCACAACACTTCCAGGAAAACGCCGCGCCTTATTTCCCCACGCTGCCCACCCTGCAAGGCCGCAACGGCCACTACTACCCGAAGCAGGTGTCCACTGGCGCCAACTACAGCATCGATGTCCAATCGGCGGTGCCCCTCACCCCGTTCTGGCACCTCGGCATCTTCGCCAACATGAACAACACCCGCAATTTCCACTCCGCCGCCGCTGGTGTCTTCCTGCGCTTCAGCACACGGCCGCGTCCGCTCAACCAAGAGGTCCAGGTGCCGTCGGTTCCCGATTGGCGTGGCGTAGAACCGTTCCGCCTCTACTAAACCCTGTACGAAACAATGATTCACCGAATCTCATTTGCGTCGTGTCTGCTCGGCTGCGCCTCTCTCGCCGCGCAGTCTCCGATGACTTGCCGGCTGGTGGACATCCCGTCGCAGACCATTCGCGCCGAGGGCCTGTCGGAACTGCTTAGCGATGTGCTCATTTCTTGCACCGGCGGCTCTCCGGCGGCCTCCGGAGCGGTGCCGCAGTACCAACTTCTGGTCATCTCCAACACGCCGCTGAGCCCGCGCATCGTGCCGCCGCCCAAGACGGATTCGACCCTTATCCTCGACGGTCCGCTGCAGACCACGGTGAAACTTACTGACATCCTCGCGGTCATCGATGAACCGCTGGCCGCCGATCAGAGGCCATGCGCGCCGGTGGCGCCCGCAACCCATTGCCCGGTCGATGTGAGTTCGGCGGCGACAAGGCCCAACGTTTTCCAAGGTACGCTGCTGCAGGCCAATGCCGTGCTGTTTTCCAAGCTGCCCTTCAATCCGCCCGGGGAAGGGAAGACGCGATTCATCCGCATCACCAATATGCGCGCCTCGGCTGGCAACATTCCCAAACTGCCTGAGCCAGACAGTATCACCCTCAACGCCCAGCTCTTTGACAGCGCGGGGCGAGAGGTTGTCATGCAAAACAACCGACAGGTTGCCGCGATCGCCAAGCCCGGCATCCTCGCCTCGGTGCGCACCATCCACGACGAAGGCGTCGGTCCGAACACACCAGCGCTGATCGTTACTCCGGCGATGCTTCCGCAAAGCCAGCCCACCCGTGAGCAGGCTTTCCTGGTGAAATTCACTGAGGGGTTCGCTTCCGCATTCAAACGGAGGAATCTCGGGACGACCTCGGCCGACCCCGGTTATGTGTTGACGCAGGCCGATCCGGGCGGACCGGCCAATACCGAGTCCGGCTTCTACAACGCCGCGTTCCCATCCACCCATGGTCTCAATCAGGCCGGCTTGGCCGACTCCGGCACGCGGCTCAAAGTCGTGCTCACCGACATCCCCGAAAACGTCCACATCTGGGCTAGCGCGCGCGATTCCGAGAGCGGCGCCACAAACTACTCGGCGAGCACGCCGCGCGCGTTACTTACCTACGCCACCCGGTCCGGCGGCGGTCCGTTCGCCAAGAACAACCCTGCCCATGACACCTTCTCGCTCTTCTATCCGGAGAATGGTTCGGTCACGCTGGTGTGGGAGGTGATGGCCGCCGATGCCAGCGCCATCGAGAGTCTCAGCTTTGAGATCCGTGCGTTTGCGCCCAACGGCGTGGCCCGCCTGGGTACAGCCTTTGTCCATGCAGGACCAGCGCCCATTGCCGGGGAAGATACCGATGCCAGCGGCGCCGCCAGGGCCGCTGCCGTACCAGGGTTCCTGGAAAATCCGGATGATCCCGTGCCGGCGTTTCACATCGTCCCGACGCTCAGCTCCACCGCCGCCACAGCTGTCTCCGCGGCCAGCCTCTCCGGCGTCGCCGTGGCGCCCGATTCGCTCGTCTCCCTCTTCGGAGCCGGGCTTGCGCCCGTGACGGCAACCTCAGGCGCCGCACCTGTGACGCCTCTGGCCGAAGTGCGCGTCGACGTAATCGACAATTCCGGCACGCGCCGCTCCGCGCCTTTGTTGCTGGTGTCGCCCACGCAGATCAACTTCCTGCTCAATCCCGATACCACTCTCGGCCAGGCCGCCCTCATCGTGCGCAACGGTTCGCGTGAAGTGGCCACGGGTACGCTGCGTGTGAGTGCCGTCGCCCCCGGACTTTTCTCCGCTGCCGGATCGGGCGCGGGCCTTGCCACGGGCCAGGCCGTCACCATCACCGAAAGCGCCACGCGTTCGGCCGACCTGGCGCGATTTGACGCAGTGCGCAATCTGTGGCTGGGCATTCCTGTTGTGCTTGCACCCGCCTCGGGCACCTTCCTACGGCTGTATGGAAGCGGCATTCGCGGAGCCGGCAGTTTGTCGGCTGTGAGCCTGCGCGTGGGCGAGCAATCGGTTCCCGTCACCCGCGCCGGTCCGTCCGGGATCGCAGGCATCGATCTCATCGAAGCCGGACCGTTGCCACAGTCGTTGTCCGGCCGGGGCGAAGTAGCCGTCAACCTCACCGTTGAGGGTAGAGCGGCCAATCCGTTGACCATATTGATCCAATGAAACAACTTCTTCAGACCGCTGGTTTGCTCGTGTTCACGGCGTTGTGCGGCTCGCTGGCGCCCCTCGCCGCGCAGTCCACCAACCAATTCAACTACGCCGAAGCGCTGCAGAAGTCCATCTACTTCTACGAAGCGCAGCGCTCCGGGCCTCTGCCCGCGGACAACCGCGTGGCCTGGCGCGCCGCTTCCGCGCTCACCGATGGCGCCGACAACTCGGTGGACCTCACCGGCGGCTGGTACGACGCGGGCGATCACGTCAAGTTCGGCTTCCCCATGGCTTCCAGCGCCACGTTGCTGGCCTGGGGAGCGCTCGATTATCGCGCCGGATACATCGACAGCAAGCAGATGCCGCATCTGCTCTCGAACCTGCGCTGGGTGAGCGATTACTTCCTGAAGGCAAGCGCCACGCCCAATCAGCTCTGGGGACAGGTCGGCGACGGCAATGCCGACCACGCCTTCTGGGGCGCCGCCGAGATCATGCCCATGCCCCGGCCCTCGTTCAAGATCAGTGAACAGTGCCCAGGGTCCGACCTCGCTGGTGAAACAGCCGCGGCCCTGGCTGCCGCCTCGCTGGTATTCCGCGCCCAGGGCGACACTGCGTATGCGACCAGACTGCTGGAACGCGCCGAATCGCTCTTTACCTTCGCCAACACCTACCGGGGCAAATACTCCGACTGCATCCAGAACGCCCGGGCCTTTTACCAGTCCCACAACGGCTACATCGACGAGCTGGCCTGGAGCGCGGCCTGGCTCTATCGCGCCACTGGCAAGGCCGACTACCTCGTCAAGGCCAATGCCTTCTACGAACAACTCCCCCTCGAAGCGGGCACACAGTTCAAATCGTATGCCTGGACGCATAACTGGGATGACAAAAGCTATGGCACTTATGTGCTGCTGACGCAGATCACAGGGAGGCAGGATTACCGCGCCGACCTCGAACGCTGGCTCGATTTCTGGACCACAGGCTTCCAGGGACGCCGCGTCCGCTACACCCCCGGCGGGCTGGCTTGGCTCGACCAGTGGGGCTCGCTGCGCTACAGCGCCAATACTTCGTTCCTGGCCATGATCTACAGCGACTGGCTGCGCGCGCAAAACCTCGACGCCGACCGTGCCACTCGCTATCGAGCCTTCGCCGAGCGGCAGGTGAACTACATGCTTGGTGAGAATCCGCGCGGCGCCAGCTACGTGGTGGGCTTTGGACAACGCCCGCCGCGCAACCCGCATCACCGCACCGCGCATGGCTCATGGGCCGACGACATCAACACGCCGCGGGAGTCCGTGCACACCCTATTCGGTGCTCTGGTGGGCGGTCCGGACGCCCTCGATAACTACACCGACTCGCGCACCGACTACGTCAAGAACGAAGTGGCCACCGATTACAATGCCGCCTTCACCGGTCTCCTGGCGGCCATGTTCCAACGCTATGGCGGAACGCCGCTGGCGGACTTCCCTCAGCCTGTCACCCCTTCGCGCGAAGAGATATTTGTCGATGCTTCGGTGAATGCCTCAGGGGAGAATTTCATTGAAATCGCCGCCTTCGTTGCCAACCAGACCGCCTGGCCCGCCCGCGCCATCGACAGCCTCACGCTGCGCTACTTCTTCACGCTGCCGTCGGAGAACCCCGATGACATCACCGTGGGAGCCGCCTTCAACCAGTGTGAAAACCCCAGTGCGCCTCAGTTGTGGTCCGGCCAGGTGTACTACGTGGAGATCCGCTGTGGCCGCCTCTCACCCGGCGGCCAGCAGGCATTTCGCAGACAAGCGCAGTTCCGCATCGCCAGCCGCACGCCGCGGAAGCCTGATGCGGATTGGTCGTTCAGCGGCCTCGCCATCCCCTCCAGCGGCTTTTCTCGCGCGCGCAACATCACCGTCTATGAAAACGGCCGCCTCGCCTGGGGGCAGGAGCCGCCGGGCGGCGCGCCGCAACCGCTGCGCATCGTCAACGCGGAGACCCTTCCCGATGGCACGGTGGGTGAGCGCTATCAGCATCGCTGGCAGGCCTCCGGGGGCGCTCCGCCGTATCTCAAGTGGGAAGTCTCCAGCGGCTCGTTGCGCGAAGGGCTGCTGCTCGACTCGGCCACCGGTGTGCTTGCCGGAGTGCCGGAAAAACAGGGCGTCTCTGCCTTCACGCTTCGCGTCTCCGATAGCCTCGATGCGTTTGCGGAGAAGGAGTTCCGGCTCTCGATCAATCCTCCCGCGCCGTTGCAGGTCACCACCCGCCTCCTCCGCTCGGCGTACCTCGGAACGCCCTACAGCGCCGCGCTGGAAGCCAGCGGCGGCGTGCAGCCCTATCAGTGGAATATCGTTGAAGGCACGCTGCCCGAGGGCTTCTCGCTGTCGTTCAATACCATCGTCGGTTCCACCCCGGCGGGCGGCGACTTTCTGTTCACCGTTGAGGTCACCGACGGCGCGGGCGCCAAATCGCGGCGGGCCTTCGTGCTGAACGTGATCGCAGCCCCGGCAACAGAAGGTCTCAAGCTCTCCTATCGCGCCAACTTCCCCGAGCCCGTCGCCAACCAGGCCGGCCCCCAGTTCAAGCTCCTCAACGCCGGCGCCGCCGCTGTGCCCTTCGCTGAACTCAAGGTGCGCTACTACTTCACCACCACCGAGTCCAAACCCCTCAACCTCTGGTGCGATTACGCCACCATCGGCTGCGACAACGTCTCGGGCCGTTTCGTCGACCTCGGCAATGGCCAGCGCTGGCTCGAGGTCAGCTTCACCGGCGAGGCCGCGATCGCTCCCGGTGCTGACGGCGGTGAGGTCCAGCTTCGGTTTGCCCAAGACGACTGGGCCAACTTCAACCAGGCCGATGATTACTCTTTCGATCCTTCCAAGCGCGCCTACGCCGAATGGGACCGCATCACCGTCTATCGCAACGGCGCACTGGTGTGGGGAGTGCCGCCGCCTGATTACGCGGCGACGGACTCCCCCACGGTGCAATCGAGCAGCTTCCTTACTGGCAAGCAGCGCCGTTAACCGTGAACAGGCTCGGCCGCGGGTTGCTCCCACTGTAGGTCCCCTGGAAGCCCACTGACACCGTGCCGCCCGGCGCGATCTGGCCGTTATAAGCCGCGTTCCGCACCGTGACCGCCGATCCTGCCTGGCTCACCGTTCCATTCCACAAGCTCGTCACACGCTGTGTGCCGCCAAAGGCCCAGGCCAGGTTCCACCCGTTCCACGCCTTCGATGAGCGGTTCGTGATCGTCATGTTGGTGACAAAGCCGTTGCCCCAATCGCTGGTCACGGTATAGATCACCGAGCAGGCGCCGGAGTTGGTCGGCGGAGGTGTGGGCGGCTGCGGCGGCGTCGGCGGAGGCGGAGGAGGCGGAGGAGGCGGAGGAGGCGGCGGTTGGACCCCACCGCCACCGGAGCACGCAATCCCGTTCAGCGTGAATGCCGCCGGCTTCGTATTCGTCCCCGTGTACTGTGCGTTGAAGCCGAACGTGTAACTGCCGCTCGCCGGAATGGCCGCCCAACCCGGATCGCGCACAGCCACTGCCTGCGCGTTCTGCGTGAAGTTCGCGTTCCAGATCTGCGTGATCTTCTGATTGCCGCCGTAGTTCCACGCCAGTTGCCAGTTGGAAAGCGCCGTTCCGCCGGTCTGCGAAATCTTCACATCAGCGGTGAAGCCGGAGCCCCAATCGTTGCGGTTCACATAGCTGATCGAGCATGTGAAGGTGGTGGGCGGCGTTGTGGGTGGGTTCGGCGGCGGAGGCGGCGTGACCGGTGGCGTTGTCCCCGGCCCACCGCTTCCCAGCGCAAACTGGATGGTCGCCAACTTCGTCTGCTTGGCCTGCTGCACGCTGTACCAGTCGTCAGCCAGGATCCCGCCCGTATCGCCCGAGTTCGGATTCCAACTCCAGAAGGTCCAGTGGAATCCGCCCTCGCCCGTGCCGAGATAGGTCACGAGTGCGTTGAACCACTGCTGGTCCGACGTAGTCTGCAACTTCGTGCCAAACTCACCCAGCAGCACCGGCGCGATGTTGTTCTTCTTCAGGTATCCCCAGTGGCGGTCCCAGATGTCCGCCAGATTGTTGGGATAGTTCGATGAGGAAAAGTAGTTCTGCGGATAGACCGAAGCCGGATAGTCGTGCGCCGAGTAGACGAGGCGGTCCGGCAGGCTGAGTTGCACCGGGGCCGTGCCCGCGCCCATCAGGTTGCCGCCCCACCAGTAGGAACTGCCGTTGTGCGACTCCACGCCCTCGACGATGATCAGCCACTCCGGATTCACCGAGAGAATGGCATCGCCGGCCCGCTGCGCCGCCAGCCGCCAATCCACCGCCGCATTGCCGCAGCCCCAACACGCCGGCCCGTGCGGCTCATTGTGGAGGTCCGCTCCCACCACCGTGTCGTTGCCGGCATAGCGTGTGGCCAGCATCTTCCAGTCGGCAATCCAGCGGCTTTCCGGGTACGCACTCGTGTACCAGAGTTCCGATTGGCCGCCGGCATCGGGGCGGTGGCGATCCAGGATCACCTTCAACCCCAGTTGCCCCGCGTAGGCGACGATCTTGTCCATGATCTGAATCCCGGTCAGGCCCGCCAGATCCGCGTTCTTGCCGAAGTCGATCCCGTTGGGCACGCTGCCCGCGTTGAACAGTTGATTCGAATAGGGCAGACGAATCGTGTTGTAGCCCAGACTCTTCATCTGGTCCATCATTTCCTTGTAGCCGCGCGCCCAGAGCCCGTGAGGCGCATAGTTGCCGGTCTCCAGTCCGAACCAGTTGACGCCGGCGATGCGGACGACTTTGCCGTTTGCGTCTACAACCTGGCTGCCCCGTGTGCGCCAGCCCGCTGCCGCCGCATTTGAGGCCAGCAGCATGGTCATCGCGGCCGCCATCCAGCGGCCCCGAAATCGCCACCGGTGGGTTGAGTTCTCCGAGTGTAGGAATGCCATGTGGCCTACATCGGCATGGGAACGCCTTAGCAACCTGGGGAGTATCTCCCTCAGTGCCCGACTTGGACACCTATCTCGGATGAGAGAATCCGCTTAGGGCTGCTCGGTAGATTCCCCTAGTCAGGCGTGGCCCAGGGGAACCCTGTGCCATGCTGCTGACTGCAGCGCCATTGCGCCTCAAGCGATCCCTGGTTCGCCACAGCCAACACACACATCTTGCCACGGCGATGAGTCGACGCTCCGCGTCTGAACCATCACGATTGGCGGGGGCATGCGCGACGGTCAGATCCGCCGCGGCTATTCAGCTTCCTCACCTCATCAACTCCCGCCCGCAAAGGATTGCGACGCCCACCGGATCCTGTCATCCTTTGAGGCGAACCTCCATCCGCCAACTCTGCCATGACCAGTCCCCTCACCCCTATCGCCGCCCTTCCCCTTCTCTTGCTCACCCTTGCTGCCAACACACCAGGCGCCGACGTTGTCGTTTACGGTGGATCTTCGGCAGGTGTGATGGCCAGCGTGCAGACCGCTCGCATGGGCCACTCCGTCACCCTCGTCGCGCCTGAAATCCACGTCGGCGGCATGCCTGTCGAAGGCCTGGGGAGCGCCGACATCAACAACCACTGGTTCCGCAACGATGTCGCCGTCGGCGGCTTGGCCCGCGAATTCTACCTTCGCCTCGGCCGCAAGTACGGCCAATCCGGTCCCGTCTACAAGTACGAGTCGAGCGTCGCCGAACAGGTCTTCGACGACCTCCTGCGCGAAGCCGGCGTCGTCGTCGTCCGCGGCCAGCGGCTCCGCGAGCCTCTGCCCTCCTCCCTCGAGTGGCAACCCACGGGCAAGGCCATTCGTGCTCTCCTCACCGAAGCCGGCCGCCGCTTCGAGGGCAGCCTCTTCATCGACGCCACCCTCGAAGGCGACCTCCTCGCCGCCGCCCGCGTTCAAACCACCTCCGGCCGCGAAGCCAACTCCCAGTACGGCGAAACCAAGAACGGCATTCGCGCTGAGACCACTCACGCCCAGTTTCTCGTCAAGGTCGATCCCTATCGCGTCCCCGGCGACCCCTCCAGCGGCCTCATCCCGACCATCCAGGACGAACCCCTTGGCACTCCCGGCGCCGCCGACAACAACATCCAGGCCTTCTGCTTTCGACTCTGCCTCACCCGCGACCCCGCCAACCGGCTCCTCATCTCCAAACCCGCCGGCTTTGACCGATCCCTCTACGAAATCTACTTCCGCTACGCCAGCGCCGGCGGTACTCTCTGGCGGCCCGGCGCCAATCTCCCCAATGGCAAGACCGACCTCGGTAGCTGGCACGATCTCTCCGCCAACCTTTACGGCATGAATCGCGAATACCCCAACGGGGACTACGCCACGCGCCAGCGCATCTACCGCCAGCATCTCAGCTTCACCCACGGCCTCCTCTGGCTGCTCGCCAACGACCCCGCCATCCCCGAATCGACCCGCGCCGCCTGGCGCGATTGGGGGCTCTGCAAAAATGAGTTCACCGACAACGGCGGCTTCCCCCGCCAGCTCTACATCCGCGATGCCCGCCGCATGGTTTCGGACTTCGTCATCACCGAGCAACACACCCGCCGCTTCAACCCCGCGCCCGTCGCCGATCCCGTCGCCGTCGCATTCTGGCCCACCGACACCCACAGCGTGCGCCGCATCGTTCGCAATGGGGCCGCCTACAATGAAGGCTTCGTCTTCGATGACAACAATTGGGGACCCTTCGGCGTCTCCTATCGCGCCCTGGTTCCCCGCCGCGCCGAGGCTACCAACCTCATCACGCCCACCTGCCCCTCGTCCACGCACGTCGCCTATGGGGCCATCCGCCTCGAGCAGACCTTCATGTCGCTCGGTCAGGCCGCCGCCACCGCTGCCGTACTAGCTCTCAACAAGGGCATCGCTATCCAGGACGTCCACTATGGCGAACTCCGGGCTCGCCTCCTCGGCGACGGGCAAGTGGTCGCGCTCTCCCTCGTTCCACCCAAGGAAACCGCCACTCGATAGGTCGTCTCGCGCGGCAATGCCGTCAGCCGCAACAACAGTGCGAGCCCTGCCAAGTCACAGCAGCCGTGCCCAAACGATTGCGATTCCGCCGGCCCTCGTTGGCACGCGGCGTCGCGATTCGCTTCGTGCCGGTGCGTGTGCCCATCGAGCGTTTCAATGACCCCTCCGGCGCGGCATGCCGCCCAAACCTGGCGGCCCCTCGAACCCGACCTCGCACGCCACGGCGAGCCTTTCCCCGATGCCTTCACGCCCCGCTCGCGGCATTCCCGTGAAGACGCTCGAAGGCGTCAACGTGCTCAGCGAGTTCGTCACCGGCGATGGATTGAAACCTGCCTCACCCGCCATCGCCGTCTTCCGTAATCGCATGGACACCGCCGGTTACCTTCTCACGGCCTGAAGAGCCTCCGCCTTCAACACAACAGCCCCGCCTTCGGCGAGGCCATTTTCGATCTGGTCGTCCGCGCTGCTGCTGCTCCTTCGCACTTTGCCGTCGATGCGCCCGCGCCTTTCCCGCCAATCTCACCGTGAAGGGCGATGCCTACGTTCCGCACCCCACCACCAGCCCGGGAATTTCACCAGCCCCCGGCTGCGGAGCGCGATACTCACGCGCTCGCGGCGTTGCGCTCGAAGCTGGCCCTCGGCGTAGTGTTCCCTCAGGCCCGCATCCCATCTCTTTCGCCCGCCTTGCATGCGCACGGCTCTCCTCACTCCTCGCCGGGATCATAGTGAAACTTTCGGCCTGGGACAGGAGAGACGTCCACGCAATCCAGCGTGAATGATGACTTTGGCGTCCCCGTTGAGAATGTCCGCGTCCTCATCCCCAAAGACAGGCGTCTCTGTTCCGTCTGGCTACTTGGCTACCGCAGGCGCCGCGTGGTGCGCGGCGGAGTGCCACGCCGCGCGCGACAGCAACGCGCCGGGTTGGGGCCGAACACTGTGCGCCGGGACCTCCGGCGGCGGTTCCTCCACATGCCTTCCCAACTGCTCCCAGCGGAGAGCCATCTGGTCAGCCGGAATGTCGGTACGTGTCCACTCGGCCAGAGTCCGGCGGCGGTATTCCACTCCGCATCCTGTCCTCACCCAACGTTCATAGGAGGCGATCCACCCCACGAGCGTTTTGAGCAGCCGGCGGCTGCGGCGGATCTCCCGTCGCGTTGAGGGGCCGCGGTGGTTCTCCATTTGCTCCGCCCTCCAAATCTCGTCGAGGGAAAACTGCTGGGGTAGCCAGCGGGGAACGAAGCAGTAGCGATTGACATAGATGCCGCCACACTGGCCGTCACGCAGGGCGATACCGAATCCCCATAGGACGATCCCGGTGCCACCATCGCGCCATTCATAGCGGGAACTGCCCCGCCCGAGCTCCGGCGGCCGCGTGCGGTTCAGGCCGAAGTGCAGCAGCAGATTTCCCTCCGCCCGCCGGATGTCCTGCCCCCAGCACCAGCATTGCTGGTGAAGCAACTCGGCTCCCTGCAGCCAGTACGGCGAAAGAGGCTGTGCCCTCCAGCCGCCGCAACTCATCGTGCCAGGTTCTCCATGTCCTGGCGCGAAATCTCCCTCATGGCCTTGTGCAGCTTGTACTGCCGCGTCACGCCCGGGCTCTCCAGGATCGCGATGACGGTCTCTAGTGGCGGGCAGCCTGGTTCAGCGCAGTGCAATTCGGTTACGACCACAACGGTGTCCTCGGGCAGACCGAAGATCTCCCGTGTCCACCGCTTCAGCAAAGCGGCTGGCGATGCGCCGGGCGTGGGGGAGCGGAAGAGGTCCATCACGCTTGCGATGTCCGGCGGAAAATGCGCAGCATCCCGCGTTCCGTGGTGGCCGCCAGGTGCTCATCAGCGGGCGCCCAGCACAACTGCGTGATGGCGCCATCCAACCGCGCCCCCCGCAGCGGGCGGTCAGGCTTGCGCTGGTTCCACACATACACCCAGCCGGCCCGGCATCCCGAAGCCAGCAGCCCTCCGTTGCTCTGGTAGGCCACGGCGCTGAGATACACCTCGTGAGCCTGCAACTGAATGGGCCGCGTCCCGGCTGGACCCTTGCCGCCGCAATCCCAGATCGTCACCACCGGCGAGCCTCCCGTAGCCAGATAGCGGCTGCCCGTGTCCCACGACAGTTCGCGAATCTTGGCCGGATAACCGGTCATCTCCAGGTCGCGCCCCGACTTGCGGTACCAGAAATGAACGCTCGCGTCCTGGTTGCCTGTGGCCATGTAGTTGCCGTCCGGGCTCCAGGCGACAGCGAGGATGGACCCCTTCCAGGCGAACGACTTCACCGGCTCTGGCTTGTCGACGCCGAACGTCGCCAGTTGGCCATAGGCGGCGCTGGCGAAATAGAACGCGCCAGGCTGCCAGGCGACGCTGGAAATCGTACTCGGATGGGCGCCATAAGCGTGAACGAGTTCGCCGCCCGCCTTCCACAGCTTCAGTTGGCGTCCGGCTGCCGTCACCAGGAAGTCGCCCAGTGGAGAGAAGGCCACATGCTCCACCCAGGAAGCGCCCGCGTCCAGTTCCTGCCGCGGTTCTCCTGTTGCGGCGTCCCACACTCTGGCTACTCCATCCTGCCCCCCCGTCGCCAGCAGTTCCCCGTTGGCGTTCCACGAGACGGCAAACGTGCCGTGCTTGTGGCCCGGCAATTCGCGCACGAGCTTGCCGCCGCTGTCCCAGATCCCCACCGGACCGCTCACCGTGGCCGTGGCCACCATGCGTCCATCCGGCGACCACTCGGCGGCAATGATGTGGTCCCCCATCTGCGCCTCGCCGCTCATCTCGAGCGCGGGCACAGGGACCGGCGGAGCCGCTAGCGTACGAGGCATCGCATGAATCCTTCCGTGAGCGCCGCGCGGTCCAGGTTGCGCCCGATGAAGATGAACGAATTGTGGCGCGGCTCGGCGCCCCATTCGCGGTCCGGCCGTCCGTCGAACAGCATGTGGACCCCCTGGAACACGAAGCGGCGCGTCTCGCCGGCAATGCTCAGCACGCCCTTCATCCGGAAGATGTCCGGCCCCTTGTTCATGAGCAGGTCGCGCAGCCACGCGTTGAGCTTCCTCTCATTGAGATCGCCGGGCACGCTCAGCCCCACCGACGAAACCTCCTCGTCATGCTCATGGTCCGGCTTGTAGGCTTTGCTCACGGCCGCTTCCAGCGCGCCTGAACCGTGCAGCGCGGCGGCGAATTCCTCGGGATGATGCTCGGTAAACAGGGCGTAAGCGCCATCGGCGGGCACGGCAATCGGGAACCGCTTCTCGCCCGCGCCTTCGAGCGTCAGCACGTGCAGATCGTAACCGGTCTCAATCGTCTCGCCGGGGCGAACGCTCTTTTTCTCCCCTGAAAAACTGAGCACGGCCCCCAGTTGCGCTCCTTCCAGTCCCTGGTAGTCGGCGCTGGCAACCGGGATCACCACGAGGCTCATTTCGGGGTCGGGCCCATCCTGCATCACGAACTCATGCCGGCCCGCCGTCATCTGGTACACACCGCCCCACTCGAACGGATACTCCGGTTCCAGGAACATCGGGTCCACCTGCAGGGCCCGGTCCAGGTTGAAGCCGCCGAGCCCCAGAATTTTGTCCATGCCGATGGAGGCGTCCTGTGTGCGGTAGATCTTGGCCGCCGGATTCATCTCGCGGATGCGGGCTTCGAGTTTGTCCACCTCGCCAGGCGGCACGAGGTCGATCTTGTTTAGCAGAATCACGTCCGCAAAGGCGACCTGCTCCTTGGCCTCGTCGGAGTCGTCGATGTGCTGCCAGATGTGCTTGGTGTCGACAAGCGTGACGATGCCGTCCAGGGCCATCCGGTCGCGCATTTCGTCGTCGACAAAGAAGGTTTGCGCCACCGGAGCGGGATCGGCCAGGCCCGTGGTTTCGATCATGATGTGGTCAAACCGGTCGCGCCGCTTCATGAGATTGCCGAGGATACGGATGAGATCGCCGCGCACGGTGCAACAGATGCACCCGTTGTTCATCTCGAAGATCTCTTCCTCGGCGTTCACAATGAGCTCGTTGTCCACGCCCACTTCGCCGAATTCGTTCTCAATTACGGCGATGCGCTTGCCGTGGTTCTCGGTGAGGATCCGGTTCAGCAGCGTGGTCTTGCCCGAGCCCAGAAACCCGGTCAATACGGTGACCGGGATGCGTTCCGATGCGGTTTCGGTGTTCATGGTGAAGGTCTCCTGCTTCGTCAGGCCGCCCCGGCGGCCACGGGTTCATCAACAAAACGTTCCAGGCGAAAGGGCTCCAGGGATTCCGGCAGCGGCACAAGGCATCCCTGGTGGTCGCAGTCCGTCGCCCAATCGGCCAGCGCCAGGTAGTGCGTTTCCTCATGAAGCCCGCCCAGGAAAATCGCCTCCTGGCCATACAGAATCAGCACGACGTTGGAGGCGTCGCAGGGTCCGAGGCAGCCGCTGATGCTGAGGTGGATCTTTTTGGGCAGCATGCGCCGCTTCCACTCCGACTTCAGCCAGTCCACCGGCACGGGCGGATGGCCCTTGTCCGTGCGGCCGCAACAACAGCCCAGGCACACCAGCACTTGGCCAAGGGTTTTCCGCGTCGTAACCGGGCAAGCTGTGTGTACGCTCATGGAGTCTCCCTTCTCACGGTCGCCATCGCCAATTGGCGGAACGCCTCGCGCGAGCGCGGCAAAGGCTGCCGGGCGCCGATCGCCAGCGCGGCCTCCAGCAGCACGGGCGGCTCCAGCGAAGCGTGCTCGAGCATGTCGAAGTCGCTCAGCACCTGGGCCGGTTGGCCATGCGCCAGCAGGCCCCCCCGGAACAGCACGCACACCTCATCGGCCCACTCATACGCACGGTCCACATCGTGAGTGGCCTGCACAATCGCCGTGCCCTCGGACGCCAGACGATCAAGAAGTTGCAACAGCGAGCGGATACCGGCCGCATCCAGGCCCGAGGTCGGCTCATCCAGAAGCAGGACGGCGGGACGTTGCGCCACCAGCCCCGCCAGTGCCACCCGCTTCTTCTCGCCCAGGCTCAACTCGTGCACGGGCCGCGCCGCCAGTTGGGCAATGCCCATCGCCTCCAGCGCCTCCCGCGCCATGCCCCGGGCGGCCTCTTCGGCCACGCCCGACTGCAGCGGACCAAAGGCCACATCCTGCTCCACGGTCGGCGCCAGGAGTTGATCTTCCGGGTCCTGCAACAGCAGGCCGACCGAGCGACGCCACCGGCGCTGTCCGGCCCGCGAGTAATCGGCCCGCTCCCCGTTCAGAATCACTTCGCCCAGGCAAACGTGCTCCGCGCCGCTGAGCAGAAGCAGGAGCGTTGACTTCCCCGCGCCATTGGCTCCCAGCAGCGCCACTTTGCCGCCCGCGGCGGCGCGGAAACTGATGTCGCGCACGGCCCACAGCCCAGGTGCGTAGGCATAGGAAATGCCCCGCGCCTCCAACACCGGAAGGTTCACCACGGGAAACTCCTCCGGAACAGAACGGCGCCCAGCAGCAGCGCCACTTCAAGTCCGATCGCCGCCGCGAGAAAAGGAGCGGATCGGCGCGTCTCGGGCGGCAGCAGCAGGAATCCCTCCACACCGCGAATCGCCGCGCCCCGTTCGAGGCGGCGCGCACTGTCGATGCCGCGAACCAGCAGGTTGCCGGCCGAGTGGGAAGCCGCCGCCACCGTCAGCCGCTTACCCGCCAGCCGCAAGTCCAGCCCCAGGCGGAGCCGGTCCAGCAGTGCGAATGAGGACACAGCCAGTCGGTAAACCAGGAACGCTAGTTCGACGAGGGCAGCCGGCGCTTTCGCCCGGCCTAGGACGGCCAGCAAATCCGGCACCGGTGTCGTCAGGCTCAGCAGCGACAGGCATGACGCGCACGCCAGGCCGCGCAGCCACAGCCCGGCCGCCCTGGGTACGCCGTCCGCATACCAGCCCAGCGGCGAAACGGTGAACACCAGCGGAGCCACGGCAGCCGTGAAGAAAATCGCCTGCGGGGCCAGGAATCTGAGCCACGCCCTGCCCGGAATGCGAGCCCCCGCCAGCGCCGCCGTAGCCGAAACGATGAAAATGATGAGCGACCACGGCAGCGCAGGCAACAGCGAGGCAAGCAGGAGCAGTCCGCCCCCCAGCGCTAGCTTCTCCTCTGGACTTCGCTCGCGCCAGCGGTTCGAGTAGGCCAGATGGCCGATCGGAGAATGGTCGTGCATCAGCCCCTCCTGCTCCTGATTCCGCGCGCTCCAAACCAAAGGAGCGCTACGCCCAGCGCCGCCTGGCAGCCGAACGAGATCGCTTGCACCGGTTGCTCCGGCTCCCACGCCGCTCGCAACTCCGGCGGCGGCAGCATCGCCGAGACACGCTCATCGGCGTCGATCCGCTCCTGGTTGGAAGCCATGTACCACGCCGCGCCCGCCACCAGGAGGCACGACAGCCCCGCTGCCCCCATCCTCTTCATCGCCGCACCCAGGCTTCCCGCCCGGCGGCCGCCCAACCCGAGGCACGCTCGAATACGCCAAGAACAGTCACGCTGAATACCGCTTCCACGACGGAGATGGGAACCTGCGTTACGGCGAACACGGCGCCAAACTTGACGAAGGCGCCGCCTACTCCTCCAGTCGCATCGGGATGGGCCAGCGCCAACTGCGCCGCCGTGCAGGCATAGGTGGCCAGCGATCCGGCGAAGGCCGCGAGCATGACCGCCACCTTGGGTTGCGCCCCGGCGCGCACGGCGATTCTCCAAAGTCCCCACGTAATCCAGGGACCAACTACGCCCAGCGACATCAGATTGGCTCCCAACGTCGTGAGTCCCCCGTGTCCGGTCAGCAGCGCCTGGAAGAGAAGCACGACGAGTGCTAGTGCGGGCATGAGTACAGGGCCCGCCAGCAGCGTGCCCACCGCCACGCCAGTGGGATGCGAACTGCTTCCCGCCACCGACGGCAGCTTTAACGCCGTCAGCGCGAACAGATAACCGGCCGAAGCGGCCACCAGGAACCGGTCGTCGCGGCGTGAGCTCAGCCGGGCGATTCCGCCGCCGGCAAATGGCGCCGCTATGGCCGCCCAGGCGGCCGCATGCGTCAACGGCAGAAATCCTTCACTGATGTGCATGAGCGCAGTCCTGATGCGAATCTCCAGGATGGCCGGAGGCTCCACACCCCGGTGAGCGGAAGATCGCGGACGGACTGCGAAAGCGCGTGAGTGGACGGGAAATCGCCGCCAGAGAACGGCGCGGTGCAATGACCCTACGCCGGGACGCGGCGCGGGCGGGACTTCTTCACGATGGGGATTTCACCGGCATGGGCGAGCGCGTTGAAGACGAGGTCCACCACATGCTGGTCGGCCAGCGCATAATTAATGTGCTTGCCCGCGCGGCGCCGCGACACGATCTTTTCGGCCCGCAGCACGCGCAGCCGCTGCGACACCGTGGACAGGCTCTCGTTGCTGGCCGCGGCAATCTCGGTGACGCAGGCCTCGCCTTGGGATAGAGCGGCCACGATGCGCAGCCGCGATTCCTCGCCCAGGGCCCGGAATAGACGCGCCGCCCGCTCCAGCGCCTCGTCATTCACCAGTTTGGCCCGAGGGCGCCTCGGATGGTCGTGCGTATCACAGAGGGGATCTTGCATTCAGCACTCGAACAAATGTTCAAGTGAAGGATATGGGAACCCCGCCCCAGCAGTCAAGCGGACCGCGCCGGACTCACCTTGCCGGGCCGGCGCGGCCTGAATCGCTCTCCCTAAGCAACGCCTAGTTTGCCGTGGTCGTCGCAATGCGTGCCGTGCGGATGGTGCAGATGGCCGGCGACCAGATAGTCCACGTGGTCGCCATGCGGCACCGCCTCATGGCCGCAGCCCGGACCATGGACATGGTTCATATCGTGGCCCGCGCACTTGTGCCCGGGAGTGCAGACATCCGGGTTGTCGGCGCTCACCTCGATCACGTGTTCATCCACATGGTCGCCGTGCGGCTGATGAAGGTGGCCATCGTGCAAATAGTCGACATGGCCACCGTGTACCACCGCGGTGTGGCCGCAGCCCGAGCCGTGTACGTGAGAGTGGCCTTCATGGATCTTATGTTCGCTGGACATGAATCAAGCACCTCAAATTATGATCGCGATCGCAATGCAAACGTCTTGCGGCCGGGCAGAGTCCTTGCGGTGCGGTCCCATTCGCACACGACACTTGCACAATCGTTCAATTGAAATATAGAGAAACTCCGCCGGGGCGTCAAGGGGAAATCCGCTCACCCGTCGATCCAGCCCGCTCATCGGACCCATCGGCCCGGCGGCCGCTATTCGCTCGCCGTCAGCGCTCCCGGCGGCTATCCTCCCTCATTTGGCGAACCTGAGGCTCTACATTCACGGAATGGACTGCGGCGAGGAGGTGGCTCAACTGCGCCGGCAGCTGGGATCCATGACGGGCGTACTGGACCTCCGCTTCGACGTCGAGCGGGCGCAGCTGGCCATCGAGCACGATGCCGAAGTTGTCTCCCCCGGCGAACTGGAGGCCGCCATCACCCGACTGGGCATGAGAAGCGAGATCTGGAAGGATACGCGCGACCAGCCCGCCCACCCGCTGCTCCGCCACTCGCGCGCCCTCGCCACCGCCGCCAGCGGAGCCTGCCTTGTCGCCGCGATGGCCATCGACTTCGCCGAGTCCCATGAGGGACTGTTGGACTGGTTCCTGCGCGATGGCGGTCACCACGGCTCTCCTACCGTTGTGGCCGTCCAATGCCTGGCGCTACTCTTCGGCTTCGGCCCTCATCTCGCCAAGGTGATGGCTTCGTTGCGCGCGTTCAGGCCCGACATGGCTGTGCTCATGGCTGTCTCCCTCACTGGCGCCGGAGTCCTCGGTGAATGGTCAGAAGGCGCGACGCTGGCCTTTCTCTACTCCCTTTCCGGCCTGATTGAGTTGTGGAGCTTGCGCCGCGCCCAGTCCTCAGTGGCCGCATTGCTCAATCTGACCCCGCCCACGGCTTCCGTCCTCCATGGCGACCACGAGCACAAGGTATCGGTGGACCGTTTGCAACCGGGCGCCCTTGTCCGAGTGCGCCCCGGTGAGCGGATCCCCTGTGACGGCGAGGTGGCCGCCGGGGAGTCCGACGTGGATCAGGCGATTGTCACCGGCGAGGCTGTTCCGTCGGTGAGAGGCCCTGGCGACCGCGTGTTTTCCGGAAGCCTCAACGGCGCGGGCACTCTGGACATCCGCGTCGGCTGCGCGGCCCACGACACAGCCCTGTCGCGCATTGTACGCATGGTGGAAGGGGCACAGCATCGCCGGGCAACCAGCGAGCAGTTCGTGGAACGCTTCGCGCGGGTCTACACGCCGGTCATTCTCGGCCTCGCCGTCGCGGCGGCCGTGCTGCCTCCTGCCCTCGGCTGGCAGGAGGCATCCCGCAGCTTCTATCAGGCGATGGTGATTCTGCTTATCTCTTGTCCCTGCGCGCTGGTCATCTCCACACCCGTCACGATTGTCTCCGCCCTGGCCTCGGCCGCGCGCCACGGCGTGCTTGTCAAAGGCGGCGCCTTTCTGGAAATCGCCGCGCGGCTCAACGCCGTGGCCTTTGACAAAACAGGCGTGCTGACCAGTGGGAAACCACAAGTGACCAGCTTCACTCCGCTCAATGGCCAGCCGAAGGAGCTTGTGCTGCGCAGGCTGGCCGGCATAGAGGCGCAAAGCGAACATCCGCTTGCCGCCGCCGTCGTCGCCTATGCCAACCAGCAGGGCGTGGCCCCCGAACCGGTAGAGCATTTCCACGCACTGGCTGGCCGCGGCGCGGAGGCCGAGGTCGGCCGTGAGCGCTTCTGGGTCGGCAGCAGGCGCCTGTGTCAGGAGAAGTGCCTTCAGTCCGACGAGGTTGTGTGCGCCCTGCAGTCGCGCGAAGACGCTCACCATTCCGCCGTCCTGTGCGGCAGTGACGCCGCCGTTTGGGGTGTGCTGAGTCTCTCCGATGCCATCCGTTCCGAGGCGGCTGAGGCGCTTGGCCGGCTGCGTGCGCTGGGAGTGCGTGAACTCGTGATGCTCACAGGTGACAACCGCGGCACGGCGGACAGCGTGGGCCGCGACCTGGGGATCGTGAACGTCAAAGCGGAACTGCTGCCCGAACAGAAACTGGAGGTGATCGAGGCCTTGCGCGCCGCGCACGGTGAGGTCGCCATGGTCGGCGACGGCATCAACGACGCGCAGGCGCTGTCTGCCGCATCCATTGGCATTGCGATGGCAGGCCAGTCGACGGATCTGGCGCTGGAAACCGCCGATGTTGTGCTCGCCCCGGCTGATCTGCGCAAGCTGCCTTTCCTCATTCAGCATGCTCGCCGCGCGGCCGGAGTGGTGCGGCAGAACGTGTGGGTGGCCATCGGATTGAAAGTCGCCTTTCTCGTCGCCGCCCTCCTCGGCGCGGCTTCGCTGTGGATGGCCGTTGCCGCCGACATGGGGGCAACACTGCTTGTAACCTTGAACGGCCTGCGCATGCTTCGAGCCTCCGGCGGACGCGTGTAACAGGATGCCGGAACGGGTGTTGCGGGCGCTTGTGGTGGACGATGAACCGATTGCGCGGCAGGTGTTGCTGGAGGGGCTGGCCGAGGCCGGTGGCGTGCGCGTAGTGGGAGAAGCCAGCGATGGCAGGCAGGCCGTGGAGCGCATCGCCGCGCTCCAGCCGGACCTGGTGTTTCTCGACATTCAGATGCCGGTGCTGGACGGATTCTCGGTTCTGGCGC